>JBBQUY010000041.1:0-30266 GCA_038212015.1 Gaiellales bacterium
TGGCCGTGCAGCGCCTGCGAGGCAAGCTCGACTATTCCGACGTCGCATTCGCGCTGCTTCCAGAGGCATTTCCGCTCCGTGACCTGCAGACGATCCATGAGGCGATCCTCGGTCGCGAGCTGAACCGTGATTCGTTCCGGAGGCGCATCGTCCAGTCGGGCCTCGTCACGTCGACGGGCGCGCGAGAAACCGGAACGACCTTCCGACCCGCCGAGTTGTACCGGCACGCCGCCGAGGCGCCCCGGCCTCACACACCACGAACACGAAAGGTACGGCCATGAACGAGATCCGCAGCTACGGCCTTCGCGCACACGTGCGCACGGAGCCCAGCACGTTCGTCCTGCACTACGACCGAGGCCACCTCGTGCGCTCCGGACGGGGACTTGCATTCTGGATACGCCCGATGACGGCGAGCGTCGTTCAGGTGCCGCTCGACGATCGCGAGCTCGACCTGGTCTTTCACGCGCGCAGCGCCGACTTCCAGGATGTCACGACCCAGGCCGTCGTGACCTATCGCGTGGTCGACCCCGCGCTTGTCGCCGACCGCATCGACTTCGCCCTCGACCTGGACACCGGCCAGTACCTGCGGGCGCCGCTTGAGCAGCTGTCCGGACTCCTCAGCCAGCTCGCGCAGCAGCGCGTGTGGGAGTACGTCGTCGCCACCCCGCTGCGCCAGCTCCTCGTCGACGGAGTCGATGTCGTGCGTACGCGTGTCCATGCGGGACTGTCGGCCGAACCGGCACTGACGACGCTCGGCATCGAGATCGTCGCCGTGCGAGTGTCGGCGATCCGACCGACGAGCAAGGTCGAGCAGGCCCTGCAGACGCCAACGCGTGAGCAGCTTCAGCAGGAGGCCGATGAGGCGACGTTCCAGCGACGCGCCCTCGCCGTCGAGAAGGAGCGCGCGATCGAGGAGAACGAACTGCAGAACCGCATCGAACTCGCACGCCGCGAGGAGGACCTCGTCCGTCAGCAGGGACGCAATGAACGCCTGCGCGTCACCGAGGAAGCCGAGGACGGACGCATCGCCGCTCGTGGCGAGGCAGACACGATCGAGCTGGTCGAAGGGGCACGCGTCGCACGCGAACGCGAACGCATGGAGCTGTACGCGGAGCTCGATCCCCGCGTGCTCCTGGCGCTCGCGGCTCGCGACGCGGCGGGGGCGCTGCGCTCGATCGACCACCTCACCATCTCGCCGGACATGATCGGACCAGCGCTGTCGGCGCTCGCCGCAGGTGGTCCGATGCGCCGCACCGCGGGGGAATGACATGGGCGCGACGCCGCGCGTGGTGGTCGTCACGCGGCCGACCGAGTACGAGCAGCTGCTCGCTGTGCACGGCACCCACGGCCAAGCCGCGTTCTTCCTCGACCGGCGTGGCCAGAACGTCGCACCGGTGCAGGCCCGACACGACCGGCGCGAGCAGGCGCGTCAGCTTGTGCTTGCCGGGATTCCATCGGCGTGGCGCAGGGCGAACATCTCGCGAAACGAGCTCGATCGGTTCCTGTTCGGCCCGGAGGACGTGATCGTCGCAGTCGGACAGGACGGGCTCGTGGCCAACGTCGCGAAGTACCTGGATGGCCAACCCGTCGTGGGCATCAACCCCGACCGCGAGGAGTTCGAGGGCGTGCTCGTTCGCCACGATGCCAAGGACGCGGCCGAGCTCGTCTCGCTCGCCGCTGGTGGTTCGTGCCAGGTCGAACACCGCGGAATGGTGCAGGCTTCCACGAGCGACGGTCGCACGCTCACGGCGCTCAATGAGGTATTCGTCGGACACCGATCACATCAGTCGGCGCGTTATGAACTCGCCGTCGGCGATGCCACCGAGCGGCAATCGTCGTCGGGGGTCGTGGTGGTCAGCGGCACAGGTGCCACGGGCTGGGGCCGCTCGATCCACCTGGGTCGACGCTCGACGCTCGAGCTCCCGCTTCCGGTCGAGCGGCGGCTGGCGTACTTCGTTCGCGAAGCATGGCCGAGCGTTGCGACCGGCACCGAACTCGTCGAGGGGCACGTGTCGGACGTTCACTCACTCATGCTCACGTCCCGCATGGAGGACGGAGGTGTCGTGTTCGGTGATGGCGTCGAAGCCGACCACCTCACACTCGGGTGGGGCGAGGTCGTCACGATCATGCCCGCCGCTCGCACGTTGCGACTCGTCATCGGCTGACGCGCAGCGGGGGCCGTCCAGATGGACGACCCCCGCGTGGCATGCTCGTACTCCCAGGTGTCGAGCGAATCGGTCAGTGAAGTCCGTAGGAGTAGCCGGCGCGAATCTGCACGAAGTTCGAGCGGACTGCGAGCCACCCGTTCTGCTGCGTCCAGATCCAGCTCCAGCCCGCCGCATACGGGTAGACGTACACCTTGATCGGCGACATGCCGCACTCGCCGACCTGACGAGGCGACCACGAGGACCCGGTCCATCGGTATGCGGTTTCCGTCCTGCAATCCGCGGTCCGCGGATATGCCGGGTCGACGCAGCCGCGGTAGGACATCGTCGCCCAGCCGATGTAGTGGGGCGCGTCGCTGGCGTAGGTGCAGCTGTATGGCGGTGGCGCCGGCTCCGCACCCACGACCGCGTGTGCCGGTGCTGCGAGCGTGGCCGCGATGACGAAGGCTGCTGCCGCGATCGTCGCGACCGTGATCAGCCATCGCCAAGTGATGTTCATCGTTCGTGTCATGTCGTTTCCCCCACGGAATGTCGTGGTCCCGCACCCGTTTGCCGGACCCTGCTCCCTGAGCGTCGAGGACGACCGCGCCGGCTCGTGTGGGGTAGCTCACATTTCGTTCGTGCGTGCCGCGATCGACGCAGAAGCGGCCGTGCGGTGGCCGCGCGAGGGGTCGCCACCCGGGGGAACGCGAAACGGAGCCCGGGACTGCGTCCCGGACCCCGCACCGTGATGGGGTATCGCGAATGTCGTGACGTGTCAGCCGGCGACGACGCGCGATTCGTCCGGCTCACGCTCGATGTCGAGTAGGCGCTTGCGCGACCCGATCCACCAGCCGGCACCCGACGCGGCGAGCGTCAGCACCATCGTCAGGAACAGGCCGAGGCCAGCTCCACCGAGCACGTTGGCGGTCTCCTCGGTCGTCTCGGCGGCGCTGTTGGCATTCTCGCCCGTCTGGCCTTCCGGTGTGCCGTCGTTCGCGTCAGCAGTTGCTTCGGCGTTGGCCGCAGCACCCGCTGCGCCGTCGGTGGCCTGTCCGTTGGTGGTCACGTCAGCAGCGGTCGCCGTGTTGGCGGCCGAGTTGGTCGCCGTGGCGAACCCGATCGACACGAGCGATGCGAGCACCACGGTCAGCAGGGTGGCCAGACCCCATGATGCGAGCGCGTGGTAGCCGAGCGAACCCCGGTCGAGCCAGCGAGCGAGCCGACCGCCGAGCAGGCTGCCGACGAACGCGCCGAGCACCATTGCAACGACGCTCCAGGCACCCACGGCACCGAGGATGCCGGCGGCGTCATTGGCGCTCGTTCCCTCGTCGCCGGCGATCAGGCCGGTTGCCGCACCCAAGATCACGAGCATGAGCGCGACGGCAAGGCCCGACACGACGGATGCGACGACTGCGGTCCAGTCGAGCGTCTTTGCTTCCACGAGTGGCTGCGTACCGCTCGTGGCCGGTCGGGTGACCGAGCGGGCGCCGGTGATGCGCGAGCGGTCGGTCACGGGCCGTGTGACGACGGTCTCGTCCACCACGGCGGGATCCTGATAGCGATCCATGAATGTACTCCTGTCCTCGATGATTGGCGCCGATCGGCGCCCGAGGGGGTGGTGTCCGGAGCAGGACCAGAGAAACGACGCAGATCAAACGACCTCGTCGATTTCGACTACCTTGGATACCTAGCGATCAGAACGCGCCGCAAGCGTCACGCGCTTGGCGCGCAGCTTGGATCCCGTGCCGGCCTCCAGGCCGAATTCGACCGGCATGCCGGGGCGGAGCGTCTGGTCGTCTGCGCCTTGGACGGCACGGCGGTGGAAGAACACGTCCTTGCCGCCGGCTTCCTGCTTGATGAAGCCGAATCCCTTGCGCGGGTCGTAGCCGCTGATGGTGCCGCGCCCGGGTCCGCCGGTGGCAGGGTTGGCGCCGCGTGGCGGCGCGGTGCGCTTGAGTGGCGCGCCGCGACCGTTGCCGTCCTTGTCGAACGCGGGCCTGTCTGCGGGGCGCTGGGTTTCACCCTGGCGACCGAAGCGTGGCTTGGCTGCGCCACGCGGGCGGGACGCATCCCTGGTGGTCTCGCGCGCGGGTGCGAGCGACTGCGCTGCGGTCGCGGAACCGGCTGGTGCGGCCGCGACGCGTGCGATCGCGCCCTGACGCATCGTCTTGAGCAGGTCGAGGGGCAGCTCCAGTTCGATGAGCAGGCCTTCGACGAGGTGGCGCTGGTTGGGCGTGACGAGCGTGATCGCGGTGCCGTCGCGTCCGGCGCGACCGGTGCGGCCGACGCGATGCTGGTACATGTCGGCGTCCTCGGGCAGCTCGAAGTTCACGACGTGCGTGATGCGGTCGAGGTCCATACCGCGTGCGAACACGTCCGTGGCGACGAGCACGTCGCACTCGCCGGACTGGAAGCGCCTGTACTCGCCCAGGCGCTCGGGCTGCGTCATGCCACCGTGGATCGTGGTGGCGTTGATGCCGCTCGCCTGGAGTGTCTCGCAGAGGTTATCGGCACCCTTCTGGGTGCGTACGAACGCGACTGCCAGATCGCGATCGAGGTCGCCGAGCAGCTCGACGAGCGTATCGGTCTTGTGGTGCGATGCCGTGGCGACGAGCATGTGCTCGATCGAGCCGCCGGCGCCCGGGGTTTCGGCGCGTTCGATGCGCACCGGTTCCCGGGTGAGCTCTTCGGCGACCTTGCCGACCTTGCCTTCCAGGGTGGCGGAGAACAGCATCGTCTGCATGCGGCGTGGCATCGCGGTGACGACTTCCATGACCTGCGGCGTGAAGCCCATGTCGAGCATGCGGTCGGCTTCGTCGAGCACGAGCATCGTCGCGCGCGACAGGTCGACCTGCTTCGAGCGGATGAGGTCGACGAGGCGGCCCGGGGTCGCGACGATGATCGGCGCGGTTGCGGCGGCCTTGGCCTGCTTGTGACCGTGTCCACCGCCGTAGACCGCCACGCACCGCAGCTGCAGCGACCAGGCGATCGGCACGAGCTCGTCGCGCACCTGGATCGCGAGCTCGCGACCCGGCACCAGGATCACGGCACTCGGCGTTCGCTCGCCGCGCGGGATGCGGGCGATGATCGGCAGTCCGAACGCGAGCGTCTTGCCCGATCCGGTCGGCGACTTCACGAGCACGTCGTGGCCTTCGGTGGCGACGGGCACGACGGCTTCCTGGATCGGGAAGGCGTGCGTCAGTCCCGCGCGCTCGAGCGCGACGGCGGTGTGCGGATGCACTTCTTCCATGTCGGAAAATTGCATGGCGGCGGTGGGAGCGGCGGTCTCGGACATGCACACAGGGTCGCACGCGTGTCTATACGCCGGGCGAAGCGCCGTGCTGGAAGGCCGCATGCGGAGCTCGGATGGCCGCCTTGGCCGGGGTCAGCGCACGACGGCGAAGAGCATGGCGACCTGCACTGCGACGAGTACCAGCTTGATGCTCGTGCCGACGGCGAACGCGAGGAGCGCCACGGTGCCGAGGCGCTGGTACTCGCGCGGTGCATCGTCGCTGCGGCCGGCGCGCGAGCGGCCGTACTCCTCGCCGATCAGCGTGCCGGCGACCGCCCCGACGGGGGGACCGAACAGCAATGCGAACGGGCCCATCACGAGCGCGAGCACGAACGGGCCCGCGAAGACACCGATCGCACCACCCCACATCGCGTATCTTGATCCGCCGGCCCGCTTGACGCCCACGAGCTGTGCGATCTGGTCGACGGCGATCGCGAGGGCGATGAGCACGGCCTGTGCGACCCAGAACCACCATGCGAACTGGTCCCAGCCGTCGATGAACGCGCAGGCTGCTGCGCCGGCCGGCACGAGCAACGATCCCGGCAGCACCGGCACGACCGTGAAGAACGCGGCAGCGAGGGCGGTGATCGCGACGATCAGCAGCAGCTGCGTATCCGTGTCCATGGGGCGACCAGCCTGTCGTTTCGGGTTCGGGCCGCTCGACGGCCGCATTGCAGGAAACCAATATTCCCAGTGCGTGCAGGCATTTCACTCCTGCAGGCCACCAGTTGGCCGCTTCGGTGAAACACGGACGGGGCTGATTGCGAAGTACTGGCGAACATAGCGTGCGGCACTCGCCGCCGGGCTCAACGTCCCCCCGTTACGCAGCTGGCCTCCCGTCCCCCCTTGCAGGCCAGCCGCTTCAGCCCGGTAGTGAACCGTCCCCCCTCGCCACACGCATTGCACCGCTGCGCCCCGTCCCCCCTTGCGCGCAGCGGTCGACGACGGCCCCGGCTCCCCCGCCGGGGCCGCGTCGTCTTCGGGGAGTGGCGCACGACGCCCGGCGCGCTGTCAGAGTCGTTGCTCGATCGACGTCTGGGAGGACCTTCGATGCACATCGCCACAGCGGCTCCGGCACCCGTGCCTGCACGCGCCGTCTACAACACCTACGTCCGCGACCTGTTCAGCCTGCCTGGCGCCCAGCGCATCGGCTGGTCGCGCACGACGCCGGACGAGATCCACCTGCAGTTCGCCAACGACGGTTTTCGCCGACTTGCCGACAACGTGCTGCGCGACGTCATCGAGGGCGTGCGGCTCGTGCTGTCCGTCGACCCGGACGCGCCCGCACCCGTCCCGGGTGGGGATGCCTGGGCCGACAATCCGTCCGAGATGGCGCGTGCCGTGACCGCAATGCCGGGCATCGTCGGCGCGAACAGCAGCTCCGAGCACGGCATTCACGAGATGACGTTCTCGACGTACGAGGCGAACGTCGCTGCCCGCCTCAAGCCCCTCATCAGCGAGCAGTTCGGTCGCTACCGCGTGAACTTCTGGACGCGATCGCTGCCGAAGCCGCCCGCACCGCCCGCCTAACGGCACCTCGGGTGGACACCCTGGATCTCGACACGCCGCACGGACCCGCCCGCGCATTCATGACAGCGCCCGGTTCGCCACCCGCGATGCCGCGCGGCGTGCTCGCGATGAGCCACGGCGCGGGTGGCGGCGTGGATGCGCCGGACCTGCTCGCCGCGACGGACGTCGCGCGATCGCTCGGCTGGGTCGTCGCGCGGGTCGAGCAGCCCTATCGAGTCGCGGGACGACGCGCACCGGCACCTGCCAGGCAGCTCGACGCGAACTGGATCGCGATCATCGAACAGCTGCGCGACCTCGTGCCCGACGGCACGCCCGTCGTGGTCGGCGGCCGCTCGATGGGCGCCCGCGTCGCGTGCCGAACGGCCGAGGACGTCCGCGCACTGGGCGTGCTCTGTCTGGCGTTTCCACTGCAGCCGCGCCCACGAAAGGGCGTGGAGGTACCCGACCGGCTGCACGAACTCGACGCGGTGCGCGTGCCGACGCTCGTCGTGCAGGGCACGTCCGATGCGTTCGGGATGCCTCCGGCGCGCCGCGGGCGCCGACAGGTCGTGCAGGTCGCTGGCGACCACGCCCTCAAGAAGGATCTACCTGCGGTCGCAGCCGCCGTCGCGGCATGGCTGCCGACGCTGCTCGACTGACGACTCAGTCGCCGAGACTGCGCAGGCGTCCGAAGAGCGACCCCGGCTTGACTTCGGGCTGCGACGGCGGGGCGTCGGAATTCGCGACGGCATCCTGCAGGGGTGTCGTCGCAGCGGCCCGACGCGATTCGGCGTCCATCGGTTCGGGGCGCGTGAGCTCACCGACGGCAGCTCCGGCGAGCAGGCCCATCCAGCGGTCATGGAACGCGCCGAGTGAATCGCCTGCCAGGCGCAGCGGCGCGCCGACGACGTGCAGGTTGGATGCCTCGCTCGACGCGACCATGTCGGCCTTGATCACGTCGCGCAGCGCGAATGGCTCTTCGGCGGGCGCGTTGCCCTCCTCCGCGTCGTAGGCGACTTCGTGCCAGGCCGGCGACGTCTCACCGGGCAGCTGCGCGTACCAGAGCGATGCGGACATGCCCGGGTACTCCCGGATCGAGCGCTGGTGCAGTCGAATCCACGCCCCGGCGAACACGTCCCAGCCGCTGCGTGCGAAGGACTGCTCGTCGACGTACTCATGCTCGACGTCCCATTCGATCGCCCCGAGCTCGAGCTCGAGCCGCTGCGGCGAGTAGGCGATCGTCATCGGGGCGAGCTCGGCGATCCGATCCCACAGGTCGCCCATGATCGTCTGCAGCTCCTGCAGGGCTTCCACGGCACGATCGCGGCGCGCCTCCACGCGCGCGACCTTGAGCATCTCGCGGGTCTCGCGCTCGGCATCGCGAGCTGCAAGCTCCTGGCCCAGTCGCTCGAGGGCACTGCGGCCACCATGTCCCAAGGAATCGTTCGTCATCTCGACGACGAATACCCACGGGATCTCGAATCGACGCGTCCGGACCGTCCGGCGAGGCGTTCGCGATCGCAGCGCGCGGTCGCGCGGCCACGGCGTGGCCAATTTCGCGAAAACCCTTGCCGGGTTCGCGGGTCGATGGTCCACTGGAAGTGTCCGCCCGCGAGGGGCGTGCGGACATGGAGGGGGAATCGCATGGGCGCACGGCGCACCACGTCGGCGATCTTCGTGATCGTCACGGCTCTGTTGACATTGGCCTCGAGCGCGACCGCGCACGGCAACGAAGTACACGCAGGGCATCCACCCGCGGCCGGAGCGACCGGTGGCGGCGCAACGCCCGGCGCGATCCCGGCGGTGAACGAGCCCGTCACCGGTGGTGGCGCGGCTGGTGGCACGCCCGCTCCCGGTGCGCAGCCGGCAGCTCCGACCAATGCGCTTCCGCCGGTCGTGAACGGCGGAGTCGGCAACGCCGGAGCTGCTGCGCAGCCCGCTGTCGCCGGCGCAGGCAATGCGGCGAAGCCGGTGAAGGTCGTCGAGGCTGCAGCTCCCGCGCCACAGGTGGCGGACACGTCGGGATCGACGACGACCACGACAACCGCGACGCCGAAGCTCGATCTGGAAACGATCTCCGAGCCCGTCACGGCACCGGCGCCGAAGACCGTCTCCGGTGGCGGTGGCGGCCTCGACGTCACCGATGCCGGTTCGACCGCCGTGCCCGCGGGCGCGCCGGTCGTCACCGGCGGTGGCAACCTGCCGTTCACCGGGATCGAGGAGACGATCCTGCTGATCGCGCTGGCGGGCATGTTCGTGCCGATCGGCGTGCTGCTCTACTGCGGCGCGCGCCGCGGAGATCGCATGCGGTACCTGCGCCAGCTCTCGGCGCCGCGGTTCCAGTGGGCACCCGCTCCGGGCGTGCGTCCGGATGCGAACGGGTGGCCCGACGCGCGGGCGTGACGACCAGCGTCAGCGCCAGGCGGCGAGTGCCGACCGCATCGCGACGAGCGCGTCGGCGATGAGATCGCGCCACAGCCCGACACGCTCATCGAGTGCCGACTCGTCGAAGACGTACGTCTTCGTGTAGGTGACCACGTGCCCGTCCGGCTGCGCAACCTGCCAGGTGATCGTTGCGGTGCCGGGCGTGATCGGTCGCGGGAGCGCGAAGTCGGTGACGGCGCCTCGCGTGCGCGACACCGGCTCGACGGTGCGCCCGTCCGGCAGGGCGATGCGCAGGTTCTGGATGGTCACCGGTGCGGAGAACGTGACCGATGCGGAAGGCGTCGAGTCCGTGATCGTGGCGCCGTCCGGCGGGCTCATCGATTCGAACAGCGCCGAGTGCGCTGTCGCGGTTGCGGTCATGAGCAGCAGTGCCCCGAAGAACGCTGCCGTGGCTCGTGCGAATCGTCGCTGTCTGCGGGGTCGAGACATGGTCGACATCATGCCTGATCATTCGATCCGATTGCTTGACACGTGGCCCCTTTCGGCGGACGTTGGAACCATGCGTTCCTGTCACGCACTCGTTCGATCCTGCCGCCGTGCGCGGAGCGCTGCGCTGCTGGTGGCCGCGCTCGTGCTGATCGCGCCGGCCTCGTCGGGCGCCGCCGAGGCATACGAGCTTCGGGCGTATGGCACCAAGTGCGTGAGCGGGCAGACCGACGAGCGCCGGTACACGTACACGATCTGCCACGACGCGATCAAGGAAAGCTACCTGCGCGTGCACGACCCCGCCGGCACCCTCGTGAGCTACACGCGCATGCCGGGTGCCAACGACGTGGCGCCCGCGCCCGACGGCGCGTACGTGTACGTGTCGGGCGGCGGCACGTATCCGCTGCGCAAGTTCCTGCGACAGGGCACCACGTACGTGCAGGACTACGCGTATCGGCCCACCAACTTCGTGCACTGGGGCGCGACGTATCGCCCCGACGGTCGGCAGATCGCCACCGACGGCTACGGCAACCTCTACGTCGCGAACGGGATGTGGATGGCACCTGCGCCGCACGTCGTGACGAAGTTCGCGCCGGACGGTCGCCTGCTCGCGAAGTTCGGGGACTTCTCCAACACCTGGAACACGGGGACGTTCTTCTCGCTCGCGGGGATCGCGGTGTCGCGCGACGGACGTCACATCTACACGACCGAGGTGCACAACGGTCGCGTGCAGCGCTTCGATCGCCAGGCGGACGGCTCGTACCGTTACGCCACCAAGTGGGGCAACGATGCCGCCACGGATCCGTTCCGGGTCGGGCTGTGCATGCCGACGATGCTTGCGGCACCGTACGACATCGCGGTCGATGCATGGGGCGACGTGTGGACGACCTCGACGAGCTGCACCTATCTCCAGAAGTTCAGCAAGGATGGGATCTGGAAGTTCGCGACCTATGCCGGCAATCGCGGCGCGACCCTGCCGGGCCTGCTGCCCAATGGGGAGCAGCAGCGTTCGCACAACCTGGCGATCGACGCCAACGGCAACGTGATCAGTGGCGAGACGAGCATGTGGCTCGTGCGACAGGGACCGATCCCGGCGTGGCCGGCTCTGGAGGGGGGCGGGGTCGATCCGGCGCCGCAGCCGGATCCCGTGCCGGTACCCGATCCCGTGCCTGTGCCGGATCCGAATCCTGTGCCGAATCCCGTCGATGTGGCGGCGCCGGCGATCACCACGGTGACCGTGCCCGCAACCTCGCCATCGCAGGTCATCGACGTGACGATCGCGGCAACCGACGACGTGGGCGTGACTCAGGTGCGATTCGCCAACGACTACGGCGTCTGGGAAGCCTGGCAACCGTTCACCGCCACGATGCGCTTCTCGCTGCGCGCCGGGATCGGCACGCGCGGCGTGTACACGCAGGTTCGTGATGCGGTCGGGCGCGAGAGCAACGTCGTGTACCGCACGCTCGTCGTGACGGCGCAGCAGCCTGCGCCCGCACCTGCGCCGGCACCGGCACCTGATCCCGAGCCGGATCCTGAGCCCGAACCGGATCCGGCACCCGACCCCGATCCGGCACCCGCACCGGGTCCCGGACCCGACGTGACCGCACCGACGCTTCGCCAGGTGACGATTCCCGCCACGGCCGCCACGAGCGCGATCGACGTGGTCATCGACGGCGTCGACGATCGCGGCATCACGCAGATGCGCCTGGCCACCGACGACGGCAACTGGGGACCGTGGCAGGCGTATGCACCGACCGTGCGCTTCACGCTCCGCGCCGGCATCGGCTACCGCGGCGTGTACGTGCAGCTGCGCGACGCAGCCGGCAACGAGAGCGGCTCGCTCTACCGCATGACACGCGTGCTGTAGCCGAGCGTGCGCAGCGTCGGCCGTTGGTCGACGCTCAGCACGCTCGACCCCGGGTCGGTTCGCGCCGAACCGGTACGCTGCGTGCATGGCCAAATCCACGACCACGCGCAGAGACACGTGACGACCGTCGCCGTCATCGCGCTGTCCATGGCGCTTGCCGCGCTGCTGCTGCGCCGCGTGCTCGCGCGGCGCGGAAGCGGGCGTCTCGCGCAGCTGCAGTTCCGCCGCGAACATGGTGCGCAGGTCGCGCGCCTGCTCGACGGCGAGGTGGATCCGCGGCCGCACTCGCCGTGGATCGCGATCGAGGTGGACGGTCGTCCTGCGCGCATGGTCGCGGCGCGACTGGGTCGGCGCATGCAGGCCGGCATCGAGCTGTTCGGGCGATCGATCCCGGTGAACATCTGGCTCACCGACGGCGACCTGGACGAGCTGGAACTTCCCGCTGACGTCGATGCAGCCGTCGTGCGTTCGATCGTCGCTCGACTGCGCGCGGCGGACGTCGACAGCCTGTCGACGATTGCGCCGATCGCTCACTCGGACGAGCTGCCACACGTGCTGCGCATGCAGTTCGACGAGGTCGCCGAGCTGCCCGACCGGCTCGCGCGCATCGCGCCGCTGCTGACGGAGCTCGAGCAGCTGCGATCGATCAGGTGAGCACGGCATCCTCGAGCGCGATCGATTCGTCGGCGAGGCGCTCGGGATCCATGCGCGGGTGCTCGGGCAGCAGCGTTCGGGCCGCGTCCAGGTCCTCGTCGTGGTCGACCGCGAGCAGCGCGACGAGCCGCCCGTCCTTGAGGTAGGCGGCGGAGAACTCGCCTGCGTCCATGTCGCCGCGCACGACGACGTCGCCCATGCCGGGTCCGACGTAGCGCATGAACGCCCAGTCGCCGAGCTCCGAGAAGAAGTACGGCACTTCGTCGTAGGGTTGACCTTCGTCGGCTGCACCCGCGATGCGCCGACCGACGTAGCTGCCCTGGGAGCGGGCGACGTCCCAGTGCTCGATGCGCATCGGCCCGTCATGCACGACGCTGTCGTATTCGCAGATGTCGCCGATCGCGTAGATGTTCGGGTCGGAGCTGCGCAGGTACCGGTCGCACGTCACTCCGCCGTCGGCATCGAGGCCGGCATCGCGCGCGAGCTGGATGCGCGGCGTGACCCCGATGCCCGCGAGCACGTAGTCGGCCGACAGCTTGAGCCCTGCCTTGGTCGTGGCGTGCACGCCGTCGTCGGCGACGTCCACGCGCACCACTTCGTCGCCCGGATGGATGCGTGCGCCGTGGTCGCGCAGCTGCTGCTGGAACCAGCCGCCGACCTGGTCGCCGTAGAACTGCTTCCAGAGCACGGGCTCCTGCATCACCAGGTCCACCTCGCAGTCGCGCGCCAGCGCCGAGGCCGCGGTCTCCACGCCGATGTAGCCACCGCCGACGATGAGCCAACGCGATCCGGGCTGCAGGTGCTCGCGCACGTGCTCGGAGTCCTCGAGCGTCCGGATCGTGAACACGCGATCGGTGCGATCGCCGTCGCCGGGCCAGTCCGGTACGCGCGGTTCGGCGCCGGTGGCGAGCACGAGCGTCCCGTAGCCGACGCGCATGCCGTCGGCGAGTTCGACCTGTGACGAGCCGCGGTCGATCGAGCGAACCGGCAGCGACGTGAACAGGTCGACGTGCTGCTGCTCGTACCAGCGCTCGGGTTCGACGAGCGTGTCGTCCTCGCTCTTTTCGCCGCGCACGAAGCCCTTGGTGAGCGGCGGTCGGTGGTACGGCGGGTGCGGCTCGCTCGCGAAGACCGCGATCGTCAGGTCGTCGTTCGTCTCGCGGATCGCCTCCACGCACGATGCGCCGGCCAGTCCGCCTCCGACGATCACGACGTCATAGCTCTCTCGCATGCTGCATCCCCCCGGGTGGTTTGGGCCTCTGCCCTCATGTAGCCGCCCGGGGATCGGACAAACGTCGCGCGGGCACCGTCACCAGCGTGCTCGCGTCGGGCTGTGGCGTGAACGTGATGCCGGAATCGACGAAACGATCGATCGTGTCGACGTTCGTCGTGGCGTGAAGGCTGGGCGTCGCGGTGCGATAGCTGCCGCCGCCCAGCAGCAGCATCGGCAGCAGCAGCTGGTCGGCGAGGTGTTCGCCCACGGGCACGCGGTGCGTGAGGAATGCCGTTGTTTCGGCCGCGGCCGCTGCGGCGACCGCTTCGGCCTTCATGCGGCGTTCGCCGATCGCGCTGACGAGCTCGACGACATCGCCCGCGTCGATCGTCACGAGCACCGCGTTGCCGGCACCGAGGACCTTGCCGGACTCCACGAGCTCGAGCTGGTGCTCGTCGAGCCCCAGCTCCTTGGCGAGGACCGCGAGTTCGCGCTCACCGACGGCGCGCGGCAGGTTGAGCACGAGCGCGCGGGCACGACTGACACGCGAACTGACATCGTCGACGAGATGGAGCGCAACGATGTCAGTCGCGGGCTGGATGGAGACGTCGATGCGTCCGCCGCCGCGCGGATAGGTGCCGTAACGCACGAGCTCCAGGTCGACGCGGCCACCCATGCGCCGAACGAGCGGCAGGAAGGTCTCGCTGATGAACTCCGCGGGCGGCGCGTGCGTGTTGAGCGTGCCGCCGATGATCTCCAGACGGCTCGGCCCGTCGGCGAGCAGCAGCGGCAGCAGCACGGTCTGCAGCACGAGCGTCGTGGAGCCGGCGGTGCCGATGTCGAAGATGTACTCGCCAGGCGTCACGCGACCCGGATCGAAAGCGAACGCGGTGGATCCGACCTCCGCGCCGTCGACGGCGGCCGAGCTGATCCGCGCCGCGGCCTGCACCGACATGAGGTGCTGTGGTCGCAGCCCGCCGGTCGAGCGATTGGCCCGCACGTTGCGGAGTTCCACGGCGCGCCCCGTGACGATCGACATCGCGAGCGACGTGCGGATGACCTGCCCGCCGCCCTCGCCGTGCGAGCCGTCGATATGCACCGTTCGTGCGTCCATGCGGGGGCTCCTTCCCGGATCGGGCGCGCGACACGCGGGGGTTGACCGTCCCGGGATCGCCCGCTACGGTGAACCGCAGAGCCATGATGAGCGACTTCCGACATATCCAGTCGAAGCGCCAGCCCGATCAGCCGACCGGGCCATCGAATCATGCCGCCCCGAACCATCGATAGGCGACCGGCTGCGCACTGCTGCGCCAGCTAGGTTGCCTGATTCGGCCCGTGATTCTTCGCTCGATGCGCAGTCGCGCACGACCACCCTGGCGTTGGTAGCTCAACAGTAGAGCCCCCGGTTGTGAACCGGGTAGATGCGGGTGCAAATCCCGTCCTTCGCCCTTGAAACATCAGAACCCGCGATCCCGGAAACGGACCCCGACATGGAAGACGAGACGACGACCACGATCACCAGCAGCGACCTGTTCGCACTCGACGTGCCGCAGGGCGCGACGTTCGGCATCGCGCTTGCCGCATCGCGCAGCGCCGAGCAGGCCGTCGGTCGCGAGGCGGCGCTCGTCGCGCTGGCGAATGCGGTCGCCGATCCCGAGGGTCATGTCGCAGATCCGTCGTTCGGGGCGCTCGCGTCGCAGCTGGTCGCGGAGCGGGCCCAGGCGGAGCGCGCGTTCGTGCCGCGCACGGAGCCGGCTCCGTGGAAGAGCTGGTGCGTCGAAGCCGACGATGGCGCGCTGTCGCAGATGGAAAACGCGATGCGGCTGCCGAGCGCAGTGCGTGGCGCGCTCATGCCGGACGCGCACCGCGGCTATGGCCTGCCGATCGGTGGCGTGCTCGCAACCGAGGGCACGGTCGTGCCGTACGCGGTCGGCGTGGACATCGCCTGTCGGATGAAGCTGACGGTGCTCGACATCGACCCGAAGTCGCTGCGCGGCTCGCGCGAGCGCTACGAGAAGACGCTGCTGCGCGAGACGGCGTTCGGCACGGGCGTGGTGCTCAACGCGAAGGATCGGCTCGATCACGAGGTGCTCGATGCGGATCGCTGGAACGAGCTGCCGCTGCTGCGCTCGCTGCGCGAGAAGGCGACCGGCCAGCTCGGTACGTCCGGATCGGGCAACCACTTCGTCGAGTTCGGCGAGCTGACCCTTCGGCAGCCCGACCTGGGACTCGATGCGGGCACGTACCTGGCGGTGATGTCGCACTCGGGCTCGCGTGGTCCGGGCGCGATGATCGCGTCGCACTTCACCAAGCTCGCGCGCGCCGCACATCCGGACCTGCCCGATGAGCTGTCGCACCTGGCGTGGCTCGACCTGGATACGGATGACGGTCGTGCGTACTGGCATGCGATGGAGCTGATGGGCGAGTTCGCGTCGGCCAGCCACTGGGTGATCCACGAGCGCATTCGAAAGGCGCTCGGATCGAAGGTGCTTGCCGGCGTGGAGAACCACCACAACTACGCGTGGAAGGAAGTCCACGACGGGCGCGAGGTCGTCGTCCATCGCAAGGGTGCGACGCCTGCGGGCGAGGGCGTGCTCGGCGTGATTCCGGGTTCGATGGCGAGCCCGGCGTTCATCGTGCGCGGACGCGGATCGGAGGCCAGCCTGCGCAGCGCGTCACACGGCGCGGGCCGCGTGATGAGCCGGACCGCGGCGAAGGAACGCTTCACGTGGAAGCAGGTGCGGCCGGTGCTCGAGGCGGCGAACGTCACGCTCCTGTCGGCCGGCATCGACGAGAACCCGGGCGTGTACAAGGACATCCACGAGGTGATGGCGCAGCAGGCCGACCTCGTCGACGTGGTGGCGCGCTTCGACCCGCGCATCGTGCGAATGGCCGACGCGGGCGAGCGACCGGAGGACTAGTCCTCCCGGCGCTTCGTACGTGAGCGTCGAGTACCGACGCCAGCGTACGAAGCGCGCCGGGAGGCGTCAGCGCTCGAACTCGCGCAGGAAGCCCTCGAACAGGCGGCGGTGCTTCTGCTCGTCTCCCAGGATGGCGACGACCATGTCCTGCGTGACGGGGTCGATGCCATCGGTGAGCTCGATGAGCCGTTCGTAGTGCTCGATCGCGCCTGTCTCGGCGGCGATCACGCCCTTGATGACGTGCAGGATGTCGGTCTGGTCGCTCGGTGGCTGCAGGAAGTCCTGCATCGGCTGGAACTGCTTGGAGCCCGGCACGACGCCGTAGAGCTCCTTGATGCGCTCGCCGAACTGGCGGGCGTGGCCGAGCTCTTCGAGGATGTCCTCGCGCAGCGCCTCGATGACTTCCTGGGCGCGCAGGCCATCGGGGTTGATCGAGTTGGCGATGTAGCTCATCACCGTCTCGAGCTCCATCCAGTACGCCGTCTCGAGCGACTCGATGATCTGCGCTCGCTCGGCCTCGTGCTCGTCGGCGAGGATGCCGGTGGCGGCGTTGGTGGCGGTTGCCATGGGTGAACCTCCGTGTCGTGGTCGAACGGTGGCTTCCCGCCTCACGGACGGCTAATCAGGTGTTGAGGCCTTCGCTCAGGAAGTACAGGCCGCCGATCGTGTAGACGACCATGAGTGCGAGCATCGGCCACTGCGAGCGCACCGCGTTGGCGGTGTCGGATTCGTGTTCGATCTCGAGTGCGCGGTCGTGTGCGAGCACGAGCGCGACGACGTGCCCGACGACGATCGCGGCGACCTGCACGATCCAGATCGCCTCGGCCGACAGGGTCGAGTAGTCGGTCTCGAAGCCGGCGGTGCCGAACAGGTCGCGACCTGTGCCGAACGGGTCGCTCGCCAGGCCGATGATCTGCTGCGACTGGAACCAGAAGTACGAGAAGTAGTGCGCGACCACGTACGCGAACGCGATCGGGATGAGCGACGGCGCGAACGCGATCGCGCCTGGACCGAACCGCGAGGTGCGCGGCAGGCGACCGACCACGTCGGCGATGCGCGCGAGCGCGATGAAGGCGAAGATCGCCAGGGCGACCATGACCAGCAGTCCGAAGGCGCCGTAGGTGAGCTGCGCGTCGCGCGCGTCGACGCCGCGGTCGACGAGGCGCAGCACGCCGTCGCCGACGCGCTGTTTCCACCAGAGCGTGCGGCTGAGCCCGTCGTAGCTGACCGAGCCGATGAGCAGGCCGGTGAATGCCGCGAGGCCGGGGATCGGCGTCTGGCGCAGCACCCCGAGCACCGGCGGGCGTCGTTCGAGCCGGCCGTCGGCGTCGCGCCCGACGACGCCGACGCGACCGAGCACGTTGGTGTAGGCCGAGAATGGCTCGACGCGGTCGAGCACCGGGTCGATGCCCCAGGTGCGCATCGCCAGCAGCGTGGCGAACGTCCACACCGCGACGAGCACCCCGAGCAGGGGCGCATTCGCGGCCGTGGGATAGACGAGTTCGAGCCAGCAGAACACGAGCAGCAGCACGAACGCGGGCCACATGCCCCAGCGCACGGGCAGCCGACCTGTGTCGGCGGGCATCGCGAGCAGGCGCGCGAGCACCGCCACCGGGTGCACGGCGCGCCACCAGTCCCCGATCGTCGCGGCGAGCACGGCGATGCCGATCCACCAGATCACGAACACCCAGATCGGCGCGAAGTTCTCGTTGAGGTCGGTCGTGCCGAACGCGGCCGTCCAGAACACGAGCAGGAGCAGTGCGACCGATGCCGCGCGCGCGGCCGCCAGCAGGATTCGGGCGATCGGACCGGGCGTGAACGGCCGCGATCGGCGTGCAAGCAGGTCCGCGAGCAGCGGACGGCGCCAGCCGACTGCGAGCACCACGAACGACACCACGAGCACGACCGCGGCTGCCCAGTAGAACGCGAGGATCGGGATCGGCAGGTCTTCCGCGCGGCCCTGGATGCCGTGCGCGGCGGCAGTCGTCGGCGTGACGAGCGCTGCGGTGAGCAGCGAGCTCGTAGCGATCGTGCCGATGTGTCGAAGGCGCGTCATGCGGTCGGAGCTTACCCGCGCAGCGCTATCTGGCTCGGTGCCAGACGAGGCGAGCGGAGTTCGTGCCGTAGCGGCGCACGTTCTCCAGCGTGAACGCGTGCTGCGACATCCCGGCCGTGTCGAACAGCGACGGACCGTTGCCGAGCGCGGTCGGGGCGATCGTGACGATGACCTCGTCGATCCGGTCGAGGACGAGTGCCTGCCCGGCGAGGTCGCCGCCGCCACATAGCCAGACGCGCTCGTGTCCGTCGGCCGCGATCTCGTCGAGGATCGAACCCAGGTCCCCGGCGCGCTGGTGGATCGGTCGCTCGACCTTGCCCACGCGGGCGCGCAGCTGCGTGTCGCGCGACACGAGCCATGTGGGCAGGTCGCCGTGCGGCCAGCCGTGTCCGCCGTCGACGAGCCAGCGCAGCGTCGAGCCGCCGATGATCACGGCGTCGATGCCGGCGATGAACGTCGGAAACTCGTCGTCGGGCTCACCGGTCGCGTCGATGGTGGACAGAAACGACATGTCGTCGCCCGCGCCGGCGATTCGCCCGTCCATGCTCATCGCGGTGTACCAGATCAGTCGCATGCTGCGACCTTACACGCCACCCTCGGTGCGGATCATCCGCACGATCAGTCCGAGCCCCAGCGCCGCGGCGGTGAGGAACCCGAGAAAGCCGAGCGCGGGATAGCCAAGGATCGTCCCGACCCCGTCGACCTGCATGAGCAGCGATGACGCGACGATGATCGCTGCGATCACGATCGCTGCGGCCAGGCGGTTGGTGATCGTGCGCATCTCGGCGACGGCATCGTCGAGCTGCGGCGTGATCGAGATGCTCGTCGATCCGCGTTCGATGCCGCTCATCAGGCGCTCGGCGCGGTCGGGCAGCTCGAGCAGGCTGAGCGCGCGCGGCGCCACGAGCGACATGAGCGCGGAGGGGGTCAGCATCGATTCGAGCTGCTCGCCCATGAGCGGAACGGTTTCCTCGCGGATCGTGGCGAGCGGGTCGATCATGGGGTCGAGCGCGCGGGCGATGTGGTCGACCTGGGAGAGCGTCTTGCCGATGAGCGCGAACGGGATCGGCAGCTGCACGCCGCAGCGCAGCGCGAGCTGCTGGATCTGCACGATCGCGTGCCCCACCTCGATCTGTGCGAGCCCGACGTCGTGGTAGCGCGGCAGCAGCCTGCGCAGCTCCTGTTCGAAGCGCTGCTCGTCGGTCCGGTGCGTGAGCGAGCTCATGCGCAGCAGCAGGTTGGCCATGTCCGCCGCGCGGTTCTCTGCCATCGCGAGCAGCACGAGCGTCAGCTCGCTGCGGGTGTTGTCGTCGAGGCGCCCGACGAGCCCGAAGTCGAGGATCACGAGCGTGCCCTCTGCGGGTCGCACGAGCACGTTGCCGGGATGCGGATCGGCGTGATAGGTGCCGAGCACCAGCACCTGCCGCACGTACGCACGCAGCAGCTGGCTGGCCAGCTCGCTGCGGATGTCGGGATCCATTCGTGCGACGAGCGGATCGTCCACGTGGACGCCGTCGACTCGCTCCATGACGAGGATCTCGTGCGTGGTCAGCTCGTCATGGATGCGCGGCACGCGCAGGTCCGTGAACTGCTCGATCGAGTCGCGAACGAGGTGGCCGTTGGCTGCGTCGCTGCGCATGTCCAGTTCGCGGCGCAGCGACCACGACAGCTCGTCGGCGACGCTGCGCAGCTGCAGCAGTCGGGCTGCATCCACGTGCGCCTCGATGCGTCTGGAGAGTCGGTCGAGGATGCGCAGGTCCTCGGCGACGACGTCGATGATGTCGGGGCGTCGCACCTTGACCACGACGCGCTCGCCGGTGCGCTGCAGCACCGCGCCGTGCGCCTGCGCGATCGATGCAGCGGCGAGCGGCGTCGTCTCGAAGGCGTCGAACACGTCCTCGATGCGTCGACCGAGCGACTGCTCGATCGCAGCACGCACGACATCGATCTCCATCGGGCTGGTGTCGTCCTGCAGCGAGGACAGCTCGTTCGCGTACAGCTCGCCGATCAGGTCAGGGCGCGACGACAGCAGCTGCCCGAGCTTGATGAACGTCGTGCCGAGCCGCTCGAGCGTGGTGCGCAACGCGATGGCGCCTTCCGGCGTGGGATCGGTGGCGCGGTAGAGGCCGAGCTCGCGCGCGATGCGCATCGTGGTGCGCGTCGAGAGGATGCGCGCTATTTCGAGCGACCGGTGCCGCGACGTCATGCAGCACTCACATGGGGCCGTCGAGGTGGACGATCACGAGCTCTTCGACATCGGATGCCTCGCCGGCGTCCCGCTCGGAGTCGCGTCGCGCGAGGGTTTCCGCGGCGGCGTCCGTCGCCACGTCGGTGAGCTCGCGTGCGAGCGTGCCACCGGCATCCAGCAGCACGCCGGTGAAGCGGCCCGTTGCCTCCACGGCGCGGGCGGTCGCATCACCCGCGACGTCGATGATCTGCCCCGACCCATCCCGGAAATCGTCGGCGGTGCGGGCCGCGGCCGCGCCGACCGCACGTGTCGATTCGCCCACGAGCTCGCCGAGGGTCTGCACGAAGCGCGACTCGGCGCGACCGAGCGCTTCTGCGGTGTCGCCGACCGTCGATCCCACCGACCGGATGCGATCGGCCCGTGAATGCGCGCGCTGCTCGTCCATGACAACTCCGTCGTTGCAGGTGAATGCTCCGCGTGAGAGTCCCCGTCGGGCGACCGGATAAACGGCCTGCAGCGCCGAATTCAGTCGACCAGGCGCCGGGTCATCTGGCGAATCGCGAGGCGCCACAGCGCCAGCGCCCAGACCACGAGCACCGCGACGTGCAGCAGGTCGGTCACCCATCCGTGCCATCCGAACACAGCACCGCGCACGAGCTCCACGCTGTTGTAGAGCGGGTTGACCTTCGCGAGCACCTGCGCCCAGCCGGGCAGCTGGGTGATCGGAAAGAACGTGCCGGCGACGAGCATCATCGGGGTGAGCACGCCGCTCATCACGTAGCTGAAGTTGTCCATCGAGTTCGCGGTGGCGGAGATGGTGATGCCGAACAGCGACCAGCCGAGCCCGGACAGGAAGCAGATGAACGGCAGCACCAGCATGCCCCACGACGGATCGAGCCCGAAGAACATCGCGACGATCACCGGCGCGCAGCCGTACACGCCCACGCGCATGCCCATCCACAGCGCCTCGGCGGTCACGACTTCCTCGGTGTCGACGGGTGCCGCGAGCAGCGCGTCGTAGGTGCGCTGGAACTTGTACTTCACGAACGTACCGAACATCGACGGGAACGCGCCCGAGTACATGACGGTCATGCCGACGGTGCCGGTGGCGACGAACTCCAGGTAGCTGACTCCGCCGGCTTCGGACACGAGCGAGCCGAGCCCGAATCCGAACGCGAGCAGGTAGATGACCGGCTCCACGATCGAGCTGAACGCGCTCGATCGCCAGAACGACGAGTAGTTGATGAACTCGCGCATGAGCACGCCGACGATCGCCTGGCGTTCGAGGCGGCCGATGCGCTCGACCGGACGATCGGTCGGCGTCGGCGTGAGGTCGGGGCCGGCGGGCGTCGTGGCGACGTCGCTCATCCGATCTCTTCCCCGGTCAGCAGCACGAACACGTCTTCGAGGTTCGACGTTCGCTTGCGCGCCATGTCGGCGTAGCCGTCGGGTGCGGCATCGCCGCCGAGCACGGAGACGCTCGTGCCGGTGCGTCGCGTGGGTCGTCCAGTCTCGCGCGCGACTCGTTCGACGTCCTCGAGCATGTCGGGCGGTCCGTACACTTCCCAGGCGTGCTTGCCGGCGTGCTCGAGCACGAGCGCGTCGGGTGCGCCGGTGGCGACGGCCGCGCCCCTGGACATGATCGTGACGGTGTCGCAGAGGCGCTCGGCTTCTTCGATGTAGTGCGTCGTCATCAGCACGGACGTGCCCTGCGCGCGCAGCGAGTCGATGAGCGCCCACAGCTCCTGGCGCACCTGCGGGTCGAGTCCGACGGTGGGCTCGTCGAGCAGCACGAGCTTGGGGCCGTGCAGCAGTGCGCGGGCGATGAGCAGGCGTCGGCGCATGCCGCCGGAGAGCTTGTCGATCTTCGTCGTGCGACGATCGCCGAGCTTCGCGATCTCGAGTGCACGTTCGATCGCGGCGTGACGTTCGCGCGCCGGGATGCGGTACAGGTGCGCGAACACGCGCAGGTTCTGTTCGACGGTGAGCGTGACGTCGAGGTTGTCGAGCTGCGGCACGACGCCGCACTGCGCGCGCGCCTGCTTGCTGTCGCCCGGCAGTCGGTAGCCGAGTACCGACAGCTCGCCCTCGTCGGCGATTGCCTGCGCGGTGAGCATCTTCATCGTCGTTGACTTGCCGGCGCCGTTGGGGCCGAGCAGTCCGACGCAGTCGCCACTGGGCACGTCGAGGTCGAGATGGTCGACGGCGGTGAGGTCGCCATAGCGCTTGACGACGCCCCGAAGCTCGATCGCCGGCGGCGCGTCAGGAGAAACGGTGGTCATTCGCGCAATCTACCGCTCCGCGCGCTATGCGGCCTGATCGGCGATATCGGACTGCAGCTCGGACGGCTCATCGATCACCGCGACCAACGCGTCGACCACGGATGGGTCCAGTCGCTGCCCAGCGAGCTCGCGAACGCGCACGCGCGCCTCGTCCTCGCCGAGCCTGCGCGTGGGGTCGCGCGGGCTGGTGAGCGTCAGCCAGATGTCGCAGGCGAGGATGATCCGCGAGGCCAGCGGTATCTCCTCACCGGCCAGGTGGTCCGGGAATCCCGTGCCGTCCCAATGCTCGTGGGTATGGCGCACGATCTCCGAGACGCCCTCGAGGAACCCGAGTGGCTTGATGATCTGCTCGCCCTGCAGCGTGTGCCTTCGGGCTGCCGCCCAGGCTTCGAGCGACAGCTCGTCGGAGTCGGCGGCGACCAGCTCCTCCGGCATCCCCAGCTTGCCGATGTCGTGGAAGATGGCCCCATACCGCACGTCACGCACGGCGTCGACCGGCATCCCCAGCTGCTCGGCCACATCGGACGCCAGCAACGCGACACGACCGTCGTGCTCGTAGGTGAAGTCATCGTGTGAACGAAGGGCCATGGCGAGCGCCCGCACGGTGTCCTGGTACGTCTGCAGGAGCAGCTGGTTCAGGCGCTCCGATTCCCGCCGTCGCGCCCGCTCGGCGCGCGCGAGCTCCACGATCCCGGTGAAGAGCGCCGGCATCGCCTCGCGATCGACGTGCGCCATGCGCGACGCGGCCTGGCGGACGGCTGCCGCGAGCTCGTGCGACTTCGCGCCCTTGACCGCATAGCCCACGGCACCAGCGACGATCATTCGAGTGACCGCCCTCGAATCGACATGTCCGGTCAGAGCGATCACCCGCGTCGAGGGGTGAGACTGCAGGATGCGTTCGGTCGCCCGCGGTCCATCGAGATACGGCATCTCCACGTCCATGATCACGACATCAGGATGGAGTCGCGCTACCTCGGCCACCGCTTCGATGCCGTCGCGCGCCTCACCCACCACCTCCACGCCGATCGCCTGGTCGAGCAGCTCACGCACCAGCAGGCGCATGCCGGCATCATCGTCGACGATCAGCACCCGGTGTCGAAAGCGATCGTCGATCATGCTGCGTACCTCCAGAATTCGAGCTCGGTGGGTACGCCCAGTCCGGATGCGGTGGTGCCCACCATGTACCAGCTCGACAGGATCTGGTCCTGCACGGACATCTCGTCGTCGCATGGGTCCGCCTGCGATGCAATCAGCCGGAGCGGCGGGCGCTCGTTGGTCGGTTCGCTCACGTGCGTGGGTTCCATGTCGTTCGCCCTCTTCCGCCGGGTGATTCCCTGACCCGGCACCCAGTGCTGCATTCCTCAGGATGAGGCCGGGCGTCGGAGCTACTCGTGAACGAAATTGCATACTCGGAGCAAACGCGTCCTAGGTTTGTGTTTCCTCCACCTCGATGCGCGGCGGGCGCGGCCTACGTCTCTGACGGCGTGCACGCCTCGGCGCGCTGCTCGAGAAGCGCGCGCTCGCGGCGGTTGGCGGTCATCGACGCGGCGCGCAGGAACTCGAGCCGTGCCTCGTCGACTCGATCGAGCCGGAACAGCAGGTCGCCGCGCACGCTGGGCAGCAGGTGGTAGCTGGCAAGGGCTGGCAGGTCGACGAGGGTGTCGACGATCGCGAGCCCTGCTGCGGGGCCGTCGGCCATCGACACCGCGACCGCGCGATTGAGCTCGACGATCGGCGACGGCATGGTCGACGCGAGCAGCCCGTAGAGCCGGGCGATCTCGTGCCAGTCGGTCTCCTCGGGCGTTTGGGCACGGGCGTGGCACGCGGCGATCGCGGCCTGCACGCCGTAGGGGCCGAGCGCTCCAACGCCGATTTCCAGTGCGAGGTCGAGAGCCGCGAGGCCGCGGCGGATGAGCAGATGGTCCCACCGTGCTCGGTTCTGGTCGAGCAGCAGCACGATCTCGCCCTGCGCGTCGGTGCGAGCACCCAACCGCGACGCCTGGATCTCCATGAGCGCGACGAGTCCGTGCACTTCGGGATCGTCGGGCGAGAGCTGCGCGAGCACGCGACCCAGTCGCAGCGCGTCGGCGCACAGGGCGGGGCGCACGACGTCGTTGCCGCTCGTGGCGGCATACCCCTCGTTGAAGACGAGATAGACGACCTCGAGCACCGAAGCGAGGCGCTCCGCGCGCTCGTCGCCGGTCGGGACCTCGAAGTCGACGCGTGCCTCGGCGAGCCGCTTCTTGGCGCGCACGATGCGCTGCGCGATCGTCGGCTCGCTCGTCAGGAATGCGCGTGCGATCTCGTCGGTGGTCAGCCCACCGAGCAGGCGCAGCGTGAGCGCGACGCGTGCGTCGGTCGACAGGATCGGGTGGCACGTCGTGAACACGAGCCGCAGCACGTCGTCGCCACCGAAGTCCTGCTCCAGCACCAGCTGGTCCACGTCGATGCCCGGGTCGGCCTGCTGGCGCTGTTCGATGTCGCGCCCGAGCTCGGAAATCCTGTGATCGAGCGCCTGGCGGCGGCGGATGATGTCGACGGCGCGGTGCCTGGCCGTGGTCATCAGCCACGCGCCCGGATTGACGGGCACGCCGTCGATCGGCCAGCGCTCGAGGGCGGCAATGAGCGCGTCCTGCGCGAGCTCCTCTGCAAGGTCGAGGTCGCGCACCATTCGTGCGAGTGCCGCGATGACACGCGCGGACTCGATGCGCCAGACGGCGTCGACGGCGCGAGCCGCGTCGCCCGGCGATTCAGGTGTGGCAGCTGGCCCCATCGCGTCGGATGAGACCAGCTGTCACGCGCTGATGCAAGCGGCGATGCGTCAGCTGCCGCCCTGCTGCGAGGCGAGCTGCTCGCGCAGCTGGTCCTCGTGCGCGGCGACGTCGTCGGTGTAGGCGTCGCCGAAGTCCTCGGGAGTCGAGACGCGCCGCACCTCGAGCTCGGCACCATCGCCGAACGGGGCCTTGCGTGCCCAGGCGACCGCGTCCTGCATGCTGTCGCACTCGAAGATCCAGTAGCCGGCGACGAGCTCCTTGGACTCGCTGAACGGGCCGTCGACCACGGATGTGTCGCCGCTGCCGCTGAATCGGATTCGGTGCCCTTCGCTGCTCGGCACCAGACCGTTGCCGTCCTGCATCACGCCAGCGTCGACGAGCTCCTGGTTGTAGGCGCCCATTCGCTGCAGCATGCCTTCGTCGGGTGTCGTCTCGCGATCGGGATCGTCGCCCTTCACGATGACCATGAACCGTGCCATGTCGTGCTCCTTTCGGATCAGTTTGTCGAGGCCGAGGCTCGCTCGGCCAGGTATGCGTATGCGGTGTCCGCGTTGCGCTTCACGAGCTCGCGCGTTCGGACGTGCTGCACGAGGACCTCGTCGGTGAATGCGTCGCCGAAGTCTTCCAGCTCGCCGACCTTTCGCAGTTCGATTTCGATGCCGGAGCCGGCGAGTGGCGACTTCTGCATCCATTCGACGGCCTCGTCGAACGACTCGACCTGCAGCGTCCAGTAGCCACTCAGCAGCTCCTTGGTCTCGGCGAACGGTCCGTCGGTCACGCTGGGACCGTCTCCTGCGAGCGTCACGCGCTGCGCGACGTAGCTGGGCTGCAGCCCGTTGGCGTCGATGAGCACGCCCGCCTTCGCGAGCTGCTCGTTGAAGTCGCCCATCATCTGGAAGATCTCGGTGGGCGGTGGCATCTGTTCGGGGCTCGGATCGCCCTTCATGATGATCATGACTTTCATGTCGAAGCTCCTCGGTGGTCTCGAGTGGTTCGGGTCAGAGCCGGGCGCCGGATGCTTCGCGCATTGCGTCGTGACGCTGGATGACCTCGTCGCTGGCACCGAGCTCCTCGGCCGTATAGAGCTGGCGCAGCTCGAGGTCGACGTTCGGCTCGGGCCAGCGTCGCACCCACTCGAGTGCTTCCTCGCGCGACGTCACCTCGATGATCGTGAAGCCGGCAATGAGCTCCTTCGTCTCGGAGAACGGACCGTCGACGACGGTGGGGGTTCCGTCGCGGAAGCTGATCCTCGCCGCGTTCGTGGTCGGGTGCAGCCCCTGGCCGTCGAGCATGACGCCGGCGCGCACGAGCTCCTCGTTGTACGCCGTCATGTCCTCCAGCAGCTGCGCGGACGGCATCACGCCGGCCTCGGTGTCGGCGTCGGCCTTGCGGATGATCATGAATCGCATCGTGGTCTCCTGGTCGGTGTGTCGCCGGGCGTCGCTCACGTCCGGCTCTACCCATGCGACGAACGACGCGAGCCCGAATCGACACGGGTCGACGATGAATTCGCGAATTGGGTCGAGCACAGCGGGACAGGCGCGCGGCGCGATGCGGCCACGAGCGGCGGGAGGCACGTTTCCGGGGCGTCGTCGGGCCGAGGTTCGGGGGAAGCGATCCCGCCCCGAGGAGACCGACATGCAGCTGGCGACCACCCCCGTGCCGCAGTTCACCGTCCGCTGGACCGAACCGCTGAGCGGCCTGCGAACGCGCGTGCATGCGTTGGATGTGAACGTCGTCGGCGAGAGCGGCGCATCACCGCTGCGCGGACACGTGACGGCACACACCGAAGACAACCTCGGGCCGATTCCCGCCGGTGGTGCGCGCGCCGAGACGCGGATGCTGCGCGGTGCCGACGAGATGACCGCGGTCGAGGCGCTGTGGAAGCAGGTCAAGCGCGACCGGGTCGAGCAGTGGATCCCCAAGGCAGCCCCGGACGTCGGGCGCATGGACCGCGACGACATCGAACTCGTGGTGCATCGTGGCGCCAACGACGTGCAGACGTTCCGCACCGACCTGGACGATGCCGCCCAGCCGGTCCAGGACCTGCTCGCTGCAGCCGCGAAGCTGCACACCGACGTGCGCCTGGGCCACTACCCCGAACGCTGAAGCCGCAGCGGGCGCCGAAGCCGAAGCTCCGACGCCCGCGCGCGACCGACTGATCCGATGGTCAGTCCTTCTTTCGCCTGCCCATCGTCGTGCGGAACATGACGAGCAGCGAGATGACGAACGCCGCGAGCGCGAGCCCGAACGCAGCGTTGTCGCGTCCTTCCGCGACGTCGTCGTCGGAGCCGGAGCCGGATTCGTCGTCGCGGGAGTCGCCTTCGGCGTCGTCGCTGCCTGCAGCGGCACCGTGTCCGCCGTCGCCTGCCACGAGCGTCACCTTGGGTGACGGTCGCTCGAGCTCGGCGTCATCGTCCTCACTCGCGGGCTTCTCGGTCCACGCGACTTCCTCGCCACCGACGTAGGTCTGGATCGCGGGGAAGAAGAGCAGGTCGCCCAGCTCGCCCTTCTCCGGCAGCTTGAAGCTGAGCGGGAACTCCTGGAACTCTCCCTCCTTGACCTCGCCGCCGGAGAACGTGACGGTGTCGACCTGCTCGGTCACCTTGCCGCCGTGACCGTCGTCGATCGGTTCGTCGAGCTGCTCCATCCGGACCACGGCCGTCCAGCCCTCGACGGGCTTGGTGCGGACGCTCGTGATCCCGTCCGGGAACTGGACCTCGATCTTCTCGGTCGCTTCCGGGCGCTCGTTCGGAACGCGGATGGTGACCACGGTGAAGCCGCCCGCGGGCTGCTCCGGCGGCTGTGCAGACACGTGTGCGGATGCCGCGGGTGCGGCGATCGCGAAGGCTGCCGTGACGGCCAGCATCGGGGTGATGAACGTGCGCATGTAGGTCTACTCCTGATTGCGTTGTGGTGCGATCCTGATCGAGAAGCGCACTCGCGCTTCGTCGAATTTGCCGCGGCGCACGGACGCTTCCAGCCGCCACGTCCCGTCGAACGGGATCGTGACGCGATTCGCCTGGAAGTGACCGGGACCTGCGGCCCCTGCGTCGATGGCGAGCGGGCCGAGCCCGCGCGTGTCGTTGAATGCCGTGAGCGTGAAGTCCGTGACCTCGTCGTCGAGCTGCAGGTTCTCGTCGAAGATGTACACGTGCACCAGGTTCGATCCGACCGCTGCTGGATCGACCGTCAGCTGCACGGCCCCTCCGCCTGCGAGCTGCTTGGTCTGGTCCACGAGCTGCGGCTGCAGCTGCACCTTGGCCGGTGGCGTCTGGATCAGCCACGCCGTCGTCGCCAGCACGAGCACGAGAATCGCGCACTCGACCAGCACGTACGAGCGAAGCCGCGCAGCGGCCCCGTCTGCGCCGTCGCGGATTGCCGGAACGGTGCGCGTGCGGTTCAGGTTCGCGATCGGCAGGGTCGCCAGCAGCAGCGCTGCCTTGACGATCACGAGCCGTCCGTACGTCGTGTCGAGCAGCGCGTCCCTGGACAGGCCGATCTCCTCGTACGACGCCCACAGACCCGTCAGCACGAGCACGACGACCGATGTGAACGCCAGGCGCGAGTAGCGCTCGAGCATGTTCGGATCGATGGGTGCGCGTCGTGACCACGGAACCAGCTGGAAGAGCCCGCCGATCCACACCGCGGCGGCGATCGAGTGGAGCATGTCGAGCGGCAGTCGAAGCGCAGTGACGCCTTCGCCGACCGCATGTCCCGACAGGCTCATCGTCGCAGCAAGCGCGAGGAACGCGGCGAGCACCGCGACGCGGACGCCGAGCTGCTGCCAGCGTGCCGAACGCACGACGAACGCGGCCGCAAGGCACACGAGCGCCGTGACGATTCGCACGATGGTCGCACCGCCATACACGGTCGATGCCTGCTCCCGAAGCACGGATGGATCGAGCACGTCGGTGATCGACAGTCCAGCCGCGATCGATGCGTCAAGCACGTAGGCGGCGAACATCGCCACGAGCGCGAGCAGGAGCGATCCGCGCAGCCATCTCGGCTGCCACGATCCGCCCGCGAGCGCCGCGAAGACGACCCCGCCGACCGCGACGAGCACCGCGAGCAGCAGCACGCCGCGCGCGACGCCGAACGCGACGTCCTTGGCTCGACTGCCTTCCGATGCCTGCAGCGCCTCGTCACGACTGACCGTGTCGTCCGACTCGCGTTCGACATGGAAGACGAACGCACCCCGAACCGGGTGTCCGTCGGCCGATGTCACTCGCCACGAGATTGCGTACGTTCCCGCAGCATCCGCGTCGATCGGGATGGTGACCTCGTCGCCATCCGCTTCCGCTTCGCCGCGATTGACACGCGACCCGTCCGGGCCGTACGCCTTGACCGCTCCGAACGCCACCGTCACGTTCTCGGTGAACGAGAGGGTGACCTCGTCCGGATGGTCTTCGATGGTCGACTCGTTCGCGGGCGTCGTCCCCGACAGCTCCGCATGCGCGGAAACGGTCGACGGCAGCATCAGCATCGCCAG
>JBBQUY010000042.1:0-30232 GCA_038212015.1 Gaiellales bacterium
ACCACTTCTGGAACATCGCAAGCACGACCGGGGCGGCTGCGCTGCCACCGTGGCCGCCGCCGTCGACGAATGCACATGCGGCAATCGTCGGGTCATCGGCGGGTGCGTAGCCGCAGTACCAGGCGAGGTCGCTCTGGCCGACCTTCTCCGCCGTGCCGGTCTTGCCGGCGGTCGAGACCTGGAATCCGGAGAACACGCCGCTCGCGGTGCCGTTGCCACCTTCGTTCACGCGGCGCAGGCCTTCCTGTACGGCGGCCATGTCACCGGGATCGAGGTTGAGGTCGACGGACTTGCCCGCCGGCATCTCCACCTTGTCGCGCCCGCCGATGTCCTGGATGCTCTTGGCGATGCGCGGCGTGTGCAGCGTGCCGCCGTTGCCGATCGTGGCGTACGCGTTCGCCATCTGCAGCACCGTCACCTCCAGGAAGCCCTGTCCGATCGAGAGGTTCGCGGAATCACCCGGCAGCCAATACTTGTCGACTGGGTGGTCGGGCCACGTCTTCGCCTTCCATGTGGGAGTGGGCATGCGTCCCGGCAGCTCGCCCGACAGGTCGATGCCGGTCTCGCGTCCGAGGCCGAACTTCTGCGCCCACTGCTGCAGCACCGGTCCGGTGGCGTTGTCGAAGTAGATGGACAGGTAGTAGAAGTAGGTGTTGCAGGAAATCTCGAGCGCCTGCCCCAGGTCGATCGCACCGAGGTGGTCGGTCCGGTTGTTAGGGAATTTCAGATTCATGATCTCGAGATAGGGCGGACATCCGATCGGCGTCTCCGCCGTCATGAACTTCTCGCCCATCGCGGCGATCGCGGTGATCGGCTTGAACGTGGAGCCGGGCGGATACTGGCCGGCGATCGCGCGGTTGAGCATCGGCGCGCGCTTGTTGTTCGCATTGTGCAGCCAGGCAACGGTTCGCTCGTTCTTGACACCCGGCTGCACGAACACGTTCGGATCGTAGCTCGGCCACGACGCGAGCCCGAGCACCTCGCCGTTGCGCGGATCGATCGCCACGAACGCGCCGGCCTTCGCGCCACTGCCTTCCTTCGTGCCGCGCACCTTCATGATCGATCGCTCGAGCGCGCGCTCGCCAGCGCGCTGCAGATCGAGGTCGATCGTCGTGACGAGGTTGCGACCGGGCGTCGGGGGCAGCCCGCGCATGCCGGCATCGGAGCGAACGCCCGCGGCGTCGACCTCGACGGCCTCGTAGCCGTTGGAGCCACGAAGGTACTCGTCGTAGCGTCGTTCGAGGCCGCTCTTGCCGATGCGGTCGATGAGATCCAGGGTCGGGTGCGCCTCGAGGTCTTCCTGCGTGACGGCGCCGACCTGGCCGAGGATGTGCGCGGCGGTCTCCTTGCGGACGTAGTCGCGCGTGTACGCGGGGCCGACGTCGACGCCCGGAAATTCGGCCTGGTGCTCTTCGAGGTAATGCACGACCTCGTCGCTCGGCACGTCGCGGGCGACGATCACCGGCTCGAAGGCACCGGGCGGCGCACTGTCGACACGTTCGCGGATGTCCGCGATCGTCTTGGGCACCTCGAAGCGGTTGGGCGCGAGCACGCGGCCGAGCTCGTTGATGACCGTGTCGAGGCGCTCGCCGTCGACGTCCTGCAGGTCGATCGTGACCTGGCGCATCTCGCGGTTGATGACGATCTGCTTGCCGTTGCGATCCAGGATGCTGCCGCGCGGCGCGGCAACCGGCAGCTTGCGGATCACGTTCGAGTCGGCGCGTTCGGCGTACTCGGCGCCACCGATCACGGTGAGCGCCCACAGGCGCAGCAGCAGGATGCCGATCACCGCGGCACCGAACACGCTCGCGATCGCAATGCGCGGCGCGATCGGGCCGACGCCCTCGCGGGGTGAGCGTGCGACGCTCGACAAGCCGCTGATGCCACGCGCGGCGCGCTGCATGGGCGTGCCTCGACGTCGAGTTCGGGTGGAGCCGCCGTTCACGCGGCTTCACCTGATCCGAGCGGCGCGATCGCGTTCGCGGCAACGAGCACGCGACGCACGAGCAGGAAGACGGGCAGCGCGAGCATCGAGCTGATCACGGTGACGAGTGCGGCCTGGCCGAGCAGACCATCCACGCGCGCGGGCGCGGGGCTGACCAGGAATTCGACGAGCGGGCGGCCGACCTGCATCGCAAGCGTGGCGAACACGCCGGCGAGCAGCGGCGGCGCGGGATGGTCGTCGGTGATGAGTGCTTCGCCCACGCGCCCGATCGTGTAGCCCACGAGCGTGCCGACGAGCGCGTGCGGGCCGAGCGGCAGCGCGGCAAACAGCGCGATTGCCACGCCGGCGAGGAAGCCATGGGCGGCGCCGGAGACCGAGCCGGTCAGCAGCGCGATCGCGGCGACGACGAGGATGAGGACGTCCGGGTAGGCGTCGCCCACCTCGATGCGGTACGCCACCGACACCTGCAGCAGTGCGGCGAACAGCACGAGGAGCACGCTGGTGATGCGAGCGCTGAAGCTCACTCGCTGCTCCGACGCTTGCTCGTGACGATCATGACTTCATCGATGCGGTCGAAGTCGGCGAACGGCGTGACCTGCACCGTCTTGTGCAGGTCGGCCGGGTCATTGCCGACGTTCGTGACGATGCCGATCGGCAGGCCCTTGGGATAGATCGATCGCAGTTCGCCGTTCTTCGACGCGAAGCCGCTCGTCACGACCTGGTCATCCTTGGCGACCTCGGCTGACTGCTTCACGAAGCGCAGCTGCATCGTCGGCGTCCCCTCGGTGGAGACGGTCTTGAGCACGCCCCATGCCTCGCTGCCGGTGACCGCAGCGCTGACCGCCTGCGTGTCGTCGAGGATCAGGCCGACGCGTGCATAGTCGGGAGTGACCGACATCACGCGGCCGATGAGCCCGCCGGGCACCATCACGGGGTCGTTGACCTGGACGCCGTCGCTGGAGCCGCGGTCGATGACGAGGCTGCGTTCGACGGCGCCGGGCTGGCGCACGGTGACGCTCGCCCAGATGCGGTCGTAGGCGCTCTCGTTGGGGAACGTGAACGTCTCGTCGAACGCGAGCGCGCGGCGCAGGCGCTCGTTGTCGTCGGCCTGCTCCTTGGAGAAGCGCAGCTGCTCGCGCAGATCGGCATTCTCGGCCTTGAGCTCGGGGTTCTCGGACGTGGCGCTGAACAGGCGGCCGGTCCAGTCCCAGGCGCCGGCGATCGGATCCCACGCGCGCGACATGCCGCGCTCGATCGGCGACACGACCTCGAGCACCGCGAGCTGCACGCCGCTCGGCTCGCCCTCGCCCTGGTAGCTGGCGGTGATGAGCGCCATCGACACGATGATCAGGCCCGCGAAGGCGGCACGGCGCACGGGCACGGCGGCTCGGCGGCGCGGGAACACGGTCCCTCTCGCGCGCGCACCTGCGCCCCCGCGCGCGGGACGAGAACGTCGATCGACGTAGGACGCCTCCGGAGCGACGGGTCCTCCTGTCGCGGAGACGTTGGCGCGCTTGGAGCGGCGGGGTGTTCGGGGGAGCATGGAACGCATGGAAGCCTTCAGTGTGTCGAGTGGCGGCGAACTCGAGTTGCGTGATCGCTGGACGATCCGCAGGTGTTGGCCGCACCCTGCCACGGACGCCTCGCGGCGTGCGTCACTAGCCGGGGTCGTAACCCGGCGATTTCCGGATCAATACTGGCGCTGGGCGCGACGTCGCGTCTGCTGCGAGCGCTGGATCGTCTCGTACTCCTCGAGCGAGCGGCCGGCACCGATCGCCACGCAGGTGAGCGGCGATTCGGCGACGTGCACCGGCATGTGGGTGTCGAATCGAAGGCGTTCGTCGAGCCCGTTGAGGAGCGCGCCGCCACCGGCGAGCATGATGCCGCGGTCCATGATGTCGGACGCGAGCTCCGGCGGGGTCTTGTCGAGCGTCAGCTTCACGGCGTCGACGATCTGGTCGACCGGCTCCTTGAGTGCTTCGCGGACCTCCTCGGAGGTGAGCACGAGCGTCTTGGGCAGGCCGGTGACGAGGTCGCGACCGCGGATCTCGGCCTTGGCTTCCTGGCCCATCGCGAATGCCGAGCCGATCTCGAGCTTGAGCTCCTCGGCCGTCTGGTGGCCGATGAGGATCTTGTAGTCGCGCTTGACGTACTGGATGATCGCTTCGTCCATCTCGTCGCCGCCGACGCGGAGCGAGTGGGCGACGACGATGCCGCCGAGCGACACGACCGCGACTTCGGTGGTGCCGCCGCCGATGTCGACGATCATCGAGCCGGTCGGCTCACCGGTGGGCAGGCCCGACCCGATCGCGGCAGCCATCGGCTCCTCGATGAGGTAGGCGTGGCGGGCACCGGCCGAGAGCGTGGCTTCCTCGACTGCGCGCTTTTCGACGTTGGTGACGCCGGATGGGACGCAGACGACGACGCGCGGATGCGCGAAGCGGTTGGCGTGCACCTTCTTGATGAAGTGGCGCAGCATCTGTTCGCACACGTCGAAGTCGGCGATGACGCCGTCCTTGAGCGGGCGAATGGCGGTGATCGACGCCGGCGTGCGACCAAGCATGCGCTTGGCCTCGATGCCGACGGCGTGCACGTCGCCGGTGCGCTGGTCGATCGCCACCACGGACGGCTCGGAGAGCACGATCCCGCGGCCGCGAACGTAGACGAGTGTATTGGCGGTGCCGAGGTCGACAGCGATGTCGCGGGCACCGATTCCAGAGAAGCCGAACATGCCGACGAGAATACGCGGGATGCGGGTCGATCCGCGCTGCCGCGCGGGTGCGGCGTCCGGTGGCGGCCAGCGGGGCGGCCCGATTGGCCGCGCCGTCAGCGCAGTTCGCCGTTCGCGACTGCAGCCACACCGTCATGGATGACGGCCTCACTGCAATCGCGAGTACGGCCGTGGATTGATCAGCGCAGGTCGGGCGCGGGCGCCGGGCGGGCGAGGCCGAGTGCGGTGAACGCCTCGAGCCGCTCCGCGGCCTCGGACTTTTCTGCCGCCGTGGCGATGGCGGCGTCCCAGTCGATCTCGGCGGCGGGCAGCGCCGCGTCCCATTGCCGGTCGAACCAGGTGCGGAGCTCGGCGAGCGCCGCCGGCTCTTCGCCGTGGATCGCCACGCCGAGCTCGACGTTGCGGGTGCGGCCCGCTGCGGTGAGGTTGGCGCTTCCCACCAGCGCGCTGCGCCAGACGCCGTCGGCGCCCGCGATGCCCGCGAGCTTGGCGTGGAAGATCCCGCCGCCTGCGGGTGCGTCGATGAACCGAAGCTCGAGTGCGGGATCCGTCGCGGCCTCGCGCGCTGCGCGCCATCCCTTCCTGGTGGAGCCGGCCGTCCACAGCAGCAGGCGGGCGTGGTCTCCAACGCGGGCGGCCAGGTCGAGCACGGTCGCGCAGGCGGTGGCATCCCAGTACGCACTGGCGACCGCGAGGCAGTCACCACCTCGGGGCGTGACCTGTTCGACGATCGTCTCGATGTCGACGAGGTCGTGAGCGCGCGTTCCGACGAGGGTGATCGGCATGGAGCCTGTCTGCCCGATTCGCGGTGTGACCGGACACGTCGTCGGGCATGAGGTGTCCATGAGCGGCGACGACACACCCACCACGCCCGATCCCGAGGCCCCCGACGCGAAGCTGGACCCTGCGGGGCTGCAGGACGCGCTCGGTCGGACCGGGCGCATGCTCAAGACGGCGGGCCTGCCGTTCGACGAGGATGAGTTCGAGGACGCCGACGACGATTCGCTGAGCGATTCGAGCGAGAGCGGGTCCAGCAGCAGCGAGGACTCCTCCAGCTCCTCCGAAGAGGAATAGCGCGCCTGCAGCCAAAGCTGCAGAAAGTCCCACCTGGCTAGCGCAATGCATACCCTTATGGGGGTTCCTGTTCCACTGCAGTCGACTCTCGTCCCAAGGCACCTACCATGTGGAGCGAGACGCAACTGTCAGAACGTCGGGGGGGCGTCGGCATGCTGATCGAATCGGAACGTCTCATCGAACACCGCGACCGCGCGATCCAGGGCGTCATCGCGGGACTCGTCATCGCGGCCGTGTTCGCAACCGTGGGCCTGTCGGCGCGCGAAGTCACCACGTCCCGAGCCGAGGTCGACCCGACACCCGATGACGTCGTGCATGTCGACTGGTTCGACCAGGTGCGACGCCTCGTCGTCGGGGCTGTCCCGCTGGATGCCGCGGTCGACGAGGTTCGAGCGGCGGGGACGACGTCCGGTTCAGGCAATCGCTCCGACGTCGGTGGTGAATCGTCGACCCAGGAACGGACCCCCGCCCCCGGCTCGCACGTCGACCCACGCACGCCTGCGAGTGGCGGGTCGACGACGACGACCGGCGGAAGCACTGTCGGTGGCGGCGCCGAAGGCGACGTGAATGGGTCCAATGGCACGGGGACCGGTACGGCCGACGCAACCGTCGACACGCCGATCGTGGGTGCGGGCACGACGACGACTGCGAGGGTCGGCACCGAGGGCGGCGGATCGATGGGCGCATCCAGTTCGACGGCGGTCACGACTCCCGTGACCACGACGACCGCGCAGGTCGATGCGACCGTCGATGCCGATACCGGTATCGACGCTGGTGTCAGCGGCGAGGTCGGGGTCAGTGGCCTGGGCCTGTGACGGGGAGGATCAGCCCTCGCTTCGCGCGAGCACGTCCCACCCCTCCACGTCCTCCAACGTCAGCAGCAGCATCGCGACCGGCAGTCCGACGACGTTCTGGTAGCAGCCACCGATGCCCGACACCATCGCGGCGCCGGTGCCCTGAATGGCGTAGCCACCCGCGCGGCCTTCCCATTCGCCGCCGGCGACGTAGCGCTCGAGCAGTGCCTCGGGGAACTGGCGAAAGCGCACCTTGGTGCGCACGGCGCGCTCGAACTGCTCACCCGACGCGGGATGCGTGATGACGAGGCCGCCCACGACGTCGTGCGTGCGGCCGCGCAGCAGGGCGAGCATCGTGTAGGCGTCCTCGGCGGTTTCGGGCTTGCCGAACGGGATGCCGTCGACGTCGACGACGGTGTCGCAGGCGACCACGAGCTCGTCCGGACGCGCCTGATCGGCGACGGCCGCTGCCTTCTTCCGCGCGTTCTCGAGCGCGAGTTCGGACGGGTCGCCCATGTCGCGCTCGTCGACCTCGGGTACGACCACCCGAAACGGGAGGCCGAGCTGTTCGAGGATCGCGGAGCGCTGGGGTGAGCCCGAGGCGAGCAGGATCGGCATCGTCAGCCTTACTTGACGACTTCGCCCTTGCCCGAGAACCAGAGCTTGATCTCGCGCTTGGCGGACTTCACCGAGTCGCTGCCGTGCACGACGTTCTCGCCCATCTCCGTGGCGAGGTCGCCGCGGATGGTGCCGGGAGCGGCGTCGACCGGGTTGGTGGCGCCGATCATCGTGCGGGCGACCTTGACGACGCTCTCGCCCTCAAAGACGAATGCGGCGACCGGGCCCGCGGTGATGCCCTCGATGAGCTCACCGAAGAACGGTCGCGCCTTGTGCTCGGCGTAGTGCTCCTTGGCCAGCGCCGTGGGCACCTTGAGGAACTTTGCTGCCTTGAGCGTGTAGCCGCGTGCCTCGAATCGGCGGACGACCTCGCCGACGAGGCCGCGCTCCACGCCGCCCGGCTTGACCATCACGAAGGTTCGCTCAACTGCCATGGTGTGTATCCGTCCTGTGTTGCTGGGTTGTGACTGCGGGAGTGGTCGGGGCCGAACGCCACCGTGCGCGACGACGCCGCACCCGAAGGCGCGGCGTAGGTTCATGTCGCGCGGAAATCAGCTGCTGAAGGGCTCGGTGCGGATGTCGTCGCCCTTGGACCTCTTCTTCTCCGTGGGCTCGTCGTCCGATGCAACGACTGCCGACGTGACGGCCGTGGCACCGGCGTCGCGCTTGCTCGAAGTGCGCTCGCTGCGATCGCGGTCGCGACCGGTGTCGCGGTCACGGTCGGCGCGGCGTGCGCGCGGCTCGCGAGCCGAGGTGTTCACGGGCGTCGACGGGCGTCGGGTGGACGCGCCACCGCCAGGACCGGCCGGGCCGCGTCCGCCGCCCTTGCCGGGAACTTCCGTCTCACAGAACGGGCACATCACCCAGCGCGGATCGAGCGGCTTGTCACAGCCGGTGCAGCTCTGGCGCAGCTTCGTGGTGCAGACCGGGCACGACAGGTAGTCGCCCTCGATGTGGCTCTTGCAGTACGGGCAGCGCTCCTGGCGGCCGAGCTGGCGCTCGAGCGCGCGGATCTCGAGTTCGCGCTCGCGCACGTCGGCCATGTACTCGCTCGGTCGCACGAGCATGTAGATGAGCACGCCGAACACCGGCAGCATCGCGATGGCGGTGAAGGTCGCCACCATGATCGGATCGTCCGTGCGCTTGCGCGCGTCCTTGTACGTCCAGATCACGATCGCGACGAAGAACGCGAGGCCGAGAATGGCACCCATGCTCTTTGCCAGGTCGAAAAGGTCGGTGAGGCTCATGTTCGAGTTCGCTCCAGGTCGTCGCTACAGCAGCGCGCGTCCGATGAGCAGCCCCACGACGTATCCGGCTGCGAGGACCACCACACTGATGGCGATCGTGCGGAGCACGAGCCTCGGTACGGAGGTCCGGTCGCGGCGACCGGAACGACGGATGCGGGGAGCACCGGACATCGGTTCGGGGAAGTTTCGCAGATCGGCCGGCGCACCGCGTTGCCGCAGGTCACGATCGCTCCGAAACAACGCGACGGGGCGTGGCCCGAACCCGGACCACGCCCCATCTGCAGTTCGCATTTACGCGCGCGTGCGCGCGAGGAACACATGTCGTGCTTCGTTCGGCTCGGTGCCTCAGTCGAGCGCGTTGCGCGCGAGCGTGTAGGCGCCAAGGCCTGCCGCGCCCACGCCCATGCCCAGGCCAATCGATGCGACCGGGCCGGCCTGCCCGAGGATCGGCAGCGAGCCGAGCGCGGGGACCATCTTCTTGGCGCCGAGCAGCGCGACGCCGGCAGCTGCACCGACACCCGCTCCGACGATCACGTTGGCGAGCGTGTCACGGCCGTCCTGGCGTGAGAACACGTTGTCGGTGCCTTCGCCCTTGAGCGACTTCACGGCACCGATGCCGCCGCCGATCACCGCGCCACCCAGGACCGCTCCACCGAAGATCATTGCGCCACGAGGAATTGCTGCGAAGTTCATGTTCGTCCCATCGTCCAGTCGGGGGCGGCAACCGCGTCCAACGGTCCCCGCGTAGTCCCCGGAGTCATCCATCCGATTGTCGGGTGGGCGGGCGTGAGCGTTGCAGCCCACGTGACGGGGGGCATCAGCCCAGCTGTGCGAGCACGGCCTCGAGCTGCTCGGCCTGGCGCGAGAAGCGCTCGACCTTGTCGCGCTCGGCCTGCACCAGCTCCGCCGGTGCGCGACCGGTGAACTTCTCGTTGCCGAGCTTGCCCTCCGCGCGCTTGACCTCGCCCTTGGCGTTCTTGAGGTCGCCCTCGAGCTTGGCACGCACGCTGCCCGGCACCCACGCCGTGACCGTCATGTCACCTTCGACGACCGACACCGCGATGTGGTCATCCGCCGCCGCACTCGGATCATCCGTGAGCGACTTGAGTGCGCCGCCGGGCACGAGCCGCTCGACCAGGTCGCGCGCGTCGAACTGCAGCTCGTCGAGCGCCACGCGCCACGCCCCACGCACGTCACCGGCCTGTGCCAGCGCACGCAGGCGCGTCACGAGCGCCTGCACGCTCGCGTAGCGCGCCTCGTCGACATCGAAATTGCCCCGATCCACTTCCGGGATCGCGTGGTCGTGCCAGGGCGCACGCGCCACCAGCCGTCCGCCGTCGATTCCGCCGGGCCAGATCTGCACGGCGAGTTCCTCGGTGAGGTGCGGCATCACCGGGTGCAGCATCCGGATCGTGCGATCGATCACGAACGCGAGCATGTGCGTCGCCGCAGCACGCTCGTCCTCGTCGCCCGAACGCAGTCGCTCCTTGACGCTCTCCAGGTACCAGTCGCACAGCTCGTTCCAGGTGAACGCGTACATCGCCTTCACCGCGAGCGCGAACTCGTACTCGCCGAGCGCGCGATGCACGTCTCGCAGCACGCGATCGAGGCGCGTCAGGATCCAGCGATCCTCGAGCCGCGCGACGGTCGTCGGATCGAATCCGACATGCCCGAACGCCTCTTCGTCGCCAAGCACCTTGAGCAGCCGCACGGCATTCCAGAGCTTGTTGGCGAGCTGGTTGCCCTCCTTGATGCGGCCCTCGTTGAAGCGCACGTCCTGCGTGGAGCTCATGTCGAGCAGGCCGTAGCGCGTGGCGTCGGCGCCATAGGAGGCGATCAGGTCGAGCGGGTCGATGCCGGTGCCCAGGCTCTTGCTCATGCGGCGGCCGTCGGGGGCCTGGATCGTCGAGTGGATGTAGACGTCCTTGAACGGAATCTCGCCCAGGTGCTGGTTGGAGAACATCATCATGCGGGCGACCCACAGGTTGATGATGTCGCGCGCGGTGCACAGCACCCCGGTCGGGTGAAAGTGTTCAAGGTCGGGTGTCGTGTCGGGCCAGCCGAGCGTGGCGTGGTCCCACATGCCGGAGCTGAACCACGTGTCGAGCACGTCCTCGTCGCGGCGCCACTCGGTGTTGCCGCACTCGGGGCAGGCGGTCCCGTCTGCCGGCCCATCGATCGAGACGTGGACGTGCGTCTCGTCTGCGGTGCAGTACCAGACCGGGAGCTGGTGGCCCCACCACAGCTGGCGCGACAGGCACCACGGCTTGAGGTCGTCCATCCAGCCGAAGAAGATCGACTTGGAGCCGTCGGGGATGAAGCGGACGTCGCCATTGCGCACCCACTCGGTGACGGGCTTGGCGAGCTCGCGCATCTCGGCGAACCACTGCAGCGAGATGAGCGGCTCGATGCGCACGCCGCTGCGCTGCGAGTGCGGCACGTTGTGGCGGTAGTCCTCGCGCCCACGCAGCAGCTCCTGTTCCTCGAGGCGCTCGACCATCTTCACGCGCGCGGCATCAGCGTCGAGTCCGGCGAACTCGCCCGCGAGGCTCGTCATCGTGCGGTCGAAGTCGATCGCCGACAGCTGCGGCAGGCCGTGGCGCTCGCCGATCTCGAAGTCGTTGGGATCGTGACCAGGGGTGATCTTGAGCGCGCCGGTGCCGAACTCGCGGTCGACGTACTCGTCGGCGATGATCGGGATCTCGCGGTCGGTGAGCGGCAGCTTCACGAGCTTGCCGACCATGCCCCTGTAGCGGTCGTCCTCGGGGTGCACGGCGACGGCGACATCAGCGACGATCGTCTCCGGACGCACGGTGGCGACGACGATTTCCCCCGAGCCGTCGGCGAGTGGATATGCGACGTCGTAGAGCTCGTCGGTGAGGTCCTTCTGCTCGATCTCGAGGTCGGAGATCGCGCTCATCGAGCCGGCGTCCCAGTTGATGAGGCGGTTGGCGCGGTACACGTGGCCGGCGCCGTAGAGCTCGACGAACGCGTGCAGCACGGCGCGAACGTAGCCCTCGTCCATGGTGAAGCGGGCGCGGCGAAAATCCATCGATGCGCCGAGGCGCCTGAACTGGCCGTGGATCGTCTCGGCGTACTGGTCCTTCCAGGCCTGCACGCGCTCGAGGAATGCCTCGCGGCCGAGTTCCTGGCGGGTCGTGCCTTCCTTCTTGAGTTCCTTCTCGACGACCGCCTGCGTCGCGATGCCGGCGTGGTCGACGCCCGGGATCCACAGCGCGTTGAAGCCCTGCATGCGCTTCCAGCGAATGAGCGTGTCCTGCACCGATCCGTTGAGCGCGTGACCCATGTGCAGCGCGCCGGTGACGTTCGGCGGTGGCACGACGATCGTGTACGCCTCGTGCTCGCCTGTGGGGTCGGCGTCGGCGTGGAACGTGCCAAGGCGGTCCCATTCGGCGATCCACCTGGTCTCGACGTCGCCCGGCACGTAGCGCGTCGCGGGCGCGTCATCGCTCACGGTGGTCTCTGGAGTGCCTGCGTCCGTCTGTGTCATGGACCTATCCTAGCCGCGGACGAGCGCTTCCGAACGTCGAGGCTCAGACCGCCGGGATCGCGGTGTAGGTCACGGTGCCCGAGTAGGTGCCCGGTGCCTGCGTCGGCGGGACGGTGACGCGCCAGTCATACGAGTACGTCGTGCCACCGGGTGCGTTGGCCGGATTGCCCGCGCCCGCGCCCTCGATGGCGACGGCGCTCGTGGAAAACGGCGTCCAGGCTTCGGTGACCCCGAAATGCTTCCACTCGAAGGCGGAGGCGCCCACGGTGTTGGCGCCACTCGCCCAGTCGGTGGCGCCCATCTGCAGGCGCCAGCCGCCATTGCTCACCACCGTCACCTGCGTGGCCGCGCCGACGGTTACCTGACCCGAACCTGCTGGGCCGATGGCGCGTGTGTCGCCGGGCAGCACGGTTCCGAACCCGATCGCATTGGGCGGCGTCGCGTCGCGCGCGGAGTCGGAGTAGCCGAGCGTGGACAGCGAGACGCTGATGCTGATCGCCACCACGGTGAACGAGGACCCCAGCTGTACCTGACTCGTGTCGCTGCCGGTGTGGGACACCGTCACGTTGCGAGCGCCGGGCGTGGCTCCTGCAGCAATGTCGACGACGACGTCGAGGCGGGTGTCGGACACCCGGGTGACGCTGACCACCGTGATGCCGGTTCCGGAGAATGCGACGGCGTCGGTGGCGAGGAACCCGGTGCCGGTGAGTTCGACGGCGACGCTCGAGTCGCCCTGCACGCCGGCGTTGGGGTTCACGCTCGTGAGCGAGAATCGGGTCAGCTGACCGTCCGAGCAGACGATCCCGAGTGCCTGGTTGCCCGCGCCGTCGGTTGCTCGCACGCACACGTAGTACATGGTGTTGTTCGTCAGGGAGAGGCCTGTCGCGCGCAGGTCGGGCGAGTAGCCGTTCGACGTCCAGGTTCGCGTGGCTCCGGCTGCACAGTCGGTGCCGGCACCGATGGTCGTCACGCAATAGTCGTAGCGGACCAGTCCGGACCCGCCGCCGTCGATGCCGACCGGCCAGGTCGCCTCGATGACGGTGAGCGAGGTCGTCTCGTCGATGTCGACCCCGCGGGTGGGACCGTCGTCCACGCTCGGCGGATTCGCCGGCACGTCGTTGTCGACACCGAAATCGGGGTCGGGCGGCGTCCCGAAGCCAACCCACGCTGACAAGGATCCACTCGAGTCCTTGACGCAGCCGCGCCAGTGATACTGGGTGCCCACCGTCAGGCCGGTCACGGCAAAGCTGCTCGAGAAGGACGACCCGATGTTGACGGCGGTCGGCGTGCCAGTCTGGACGTTGGGGTGGGTGCCGTCGCCGCACGTCGCCGAGAACGGCGTGCCGAGCGGCGCAAACTCGAGATACGTGGTCAGCGTCTCCGCGGGGTCGGGGTCGGAGACGTTGAAGTCGAGGTAGATGTTGGTGGTGATGCCGTCCGAAACCCACTCGCCCGACAGGATCTGCGTGGAATGGTCCGCGCGGTACTGGGTGTTCCATCGTGCAACCGGGGCGAGGTTGCCGGCGCATGGATCACGCACGACGTCGTAGCGCGGGCGCGTCGCGCGGGTACAGTCGCCCAGTTCGAATCCGCCGTTGGAACCCGTGGTCATCGCATCCCCGTTACCCCCCACGACCAGGACGCCGTGGTCCTCGCCGCCGCCGCCGACCGACACGGCACCTACGAGCGTGCCTGAGTTCATCGTCTGTGCAGGCTCCGCCCAGTCGTTGTCGGAGTAGTCCGTGAGACCGAGCTGCCCGGTCGAGTTCACGCCCCAGGTCAGGACGCGGCCGCCGGCATCGAGTGCTGCGGTCGAATCCGTGCTGCCAGCCAACGCGATGATGTCCGCCATGGCGGTTCCGGTGTCGATCGCGGCCGATGTAGTCCGCACCGCGACGGGCCAGATCCGATCGGACGAGCCGTTGTTGCCGAGTCGCCCCCCGGATCCCCAGCCGACCGACAGCACGGTCCCGTCGGCCCGCAGCATGATCGCGGCATTGTTCGCGGCAGCTGCATCGGTCACGTTCGTCATCGGAGTGGCGACGGCTGCGAGCATCGGCACGGCGTATGGACTGCATGGGCTGCCGTCGCAGACGTCCGGGCTCGTGCCCCCCTGCGCGAGCTGCCCTTTGTCGTTCTCGCCCCACGCGTAGATCGTTCCGTCGGACCTGACGGCGAATCCCTCCTCGCCGTCAGCACCGAGCGCTGCAACGTTCACGACCTGGTCGAGTGAGACGCCCGCGCTGCGCAGCACGGGCTGGGCCCAGTGGCGACTGGTGCAGCAGGTCCCGTCCCCCAGCTCGCCGTAGTCGTTGTCCCCCCATGACCACGCGACACCTGACGCATCGAGTGCAAATGCGCCTTCGTCGTGTGCGGCGACATCGATGACGTCGACGAGCGGAGGCCCGGTATTGGACGCGGCCGAGGCGGACCTCACCTGAACGGCGCGCGTTCGAGTCGAACTCGAGTTGTTGCCGAGGCGCCCGGAACCTCCGTTGCCCCACGACCAGACAGTCCCGTCGGCCAGGACGGCGTACATCGCATACTCGGCGCCGATCAGGTGCACGACGTTCGCCAGCGGAACGCCAGCCGACACCTCCACGGTCTGCAGCCGTGGAGTCTGCCCGTTGCTCGTGCCGGTGCCGAGCACGCCGTAATTGTTGTCGCCCCAGGCTCGGATCGTGCCGTCTGCGCGAAGCAGCGCGCTCGCGCGCCCGAGACCGGCCACCTGGATCGCGCCACCGCCGGTCGAGAAGCTGCTGGTCACGAGCGATGGTGCACACGGCTCCGCGGTCGGGCACGTGCCGACGGCTGCCGTCCTGGCGAGTTGTCCGCGATCGTGTCGACCCCAGGCGAAGGCCTGGCCGTCGGCACGCACGAGCGCGGTGTGCACGGTGCCGGCTGCGATCACTCGCGCCATCGACGTGGTGTCGGGTATGACGACGCCTCCCGAATCGCGTGTCTGCACCGGGACGATCTCGCACGTTGCTCCGCACGAAGCGCCGGTGTAGCTGTTCTGCCCGAGCTGGCCCTTCGTGTTGAGGCCCCAGGACCAGATCGTTCCGTCGGCGCGAACGGCGACGCTGTGCGCCTGTCCGGCCACCATGTCGCGCCAGCGGGTGAGCGTGGTTCCTGAGCCGTCGCGGACGGGCGCGGCATAGGTTCCGGTTCCGCCCGCCGCGTTGATTCCGAGCTGGCCGGACGAGTTCGACCCCCAGCTCCAGAGCGTGCCGTCGTCGCGAAGCGCGAGCGCATGGTCGTCGCCGGCAGACACTCGCTTGATCCGCTGGATGGGCGTCGCTGCTGCGGTCAGCACCGCACGAGCGGTGGGATAGTCCGTGCCGTCCACGAGCCCGGCACCGAGCTGGAGGTTGGTGTTGGAACCCCAGGCCCAGGCAGCTCCGGACGCGTCCGACGCGACGGCGAAGTCGTCTGCGGCAGCGATCGACGTGACGTTCGCGAGGTCGGCGGTATTGGCGGTGTTGCGAACCGGAGCAGCGGTCGCACTCGATCCGCCGACGCTGTTGCGGCCCAATCGGCCGTTGGCATCACTGCCCCAAGCGAGGACGCGTCCGTCAGCTCGGAGGGCAAGCGCAAATCCGCCACCTGCCGCGACCGCCTTGACCTGGGTCGCATTCGCCGGGTCCACCTGGACGGCCCACTCACTGCAGTTGGTGCCGCCACACGACGTGGCCGTACCAGCTCCGAGCTGCGCGGTGTCGTTGCGGCCCCACGCGTAGACCGTGCCGTCCGTGCGAACCGCCACTGCGAATCCGCATCCGATCGCGAGTGATCGGACACTGGTGAGTGCACTCACACCCGCGGGCGCGAGGCGCACCTGGACCGGGGTGCCGCTCGAGCCGGAAGTGGTGCCGTTGCCGAGCTGTCCGTAGGTACCGTCGCCCGCCATCCAGACCGTGCCGTCGGCGAGCACGACGCCGGTGTTGTCGCAACCGGCCGCGACCTGGCGCACGCCGAACGTTCCCGGCGCAGGAGTCGACGTGTCGACCGAGATGTCGGGGTTGCCGCCCGGGGAGTAGAACGGACTGGACAATCCGAGCCCGGCGGCGTCGCGAACGCACGCGCGCCAGTGGTACTGGATCCCGGACGTGAGCCCGGTGATCGTGACGCTCTGCCACACCGAGTCGCCCTGCGTGATCGATCCCGATGCGCTGCTCTGGAAGACGGCAGGGTCGGCAATGGCACCGCACGCCGCGCTGAAGGCCACGTTGTTGGGACGGATCTCGACGAACAGGCGCATCGACTGTGCACTGTCGGGATCTGCCACGTCAGCCTTCACGACGATGGTGGTCTCGTTGGTCCAGGTGCCGATCGGAAGCTGGGTGGTGGTGTCGCTGCGGTACTGGCTCGCGTCAGAGACGAGCCTCGGTGGGAGATTCGAGCCACATGTCTCCTGCACCAGGTCTGGCCAGCGACGGGAGTCGTAGGTGGCAGTGCATGCACCCAGCTGCCCGAAGTGGTCACGGCCCCACGTGAGCAGCTGCCCGGCAGCCGTTCTCGCGACGTTGTGTTCCCCGCCCGATTCCAGCTGCGCGATCATGCTCACCTGCCCTCCGCCGCCGATTGCCGAGACCGCCGTCGCGAACCGGCGGGGCGACACGAAACTCGAGTCGCCGACCTCTCCCTGAGTGTTGCTGCCCCACCCCATGGCGCTGCCGTCGGCAAGGACTGCGAGCGGCGTGTAGTTGCCACTCGTGATTGCGGTGGCTGTTTCGATCCACGTCGTGTTCGTGTCGTTGGTGGCTACCCGCACGGCATACGGAACGCTGACCGTGGAGGTGGTGGCGTTGCCGATTTCGCCTCGCACGTTCACGCCCCACGACCACACTGTGCCGTCGAACTTCAGCGCATGTCCCGCGTAATAGCTGTTGGTCGCGGTCGCCACGCCGGTCAGCGGCGTGCCTGCCGCAGCAAGTACCTGTCGTGCGCGTGAGCTGCAGCCCTGGCCGGAGCAGGTCTCGGGTCCGCTCGACACTCCCAGACCGAGCTGCCCGTAGTTGTTCATGCCCCACGACCACAACGTGCCGTCGTCACGTACCGCGGAGATGTGATCGACGTCACCGCCATCGCCGCCGATCCCGACCACACGATCGAGGTCGGCGCCACTGAGCTGCTGCACAAGAACGGGATACGTGCGCTGGGTGGTCGAGTTGTCGCCAAGGACGCCGTAGGTATTGCGACCCACCGCTCGGAGACGGCCGTCCACCCCGAGCTGGATCGACGCTCGATCGATGGCGCCGATCGCGATTGCATCTGCGAGGTCCACGCCCGCCGACGCCTGGACCTTCTGTGCGAAGTTGCTGTCGCTGGTGCTGCCGCGCCCGAGTTGGCCGTACAAGCCGTCGCCCCACGCCCAGACGGTACCATCGGCGCGAAGCGCGAAGCCGTTGTCGGCCCCGGCGGAAATGGCGACGATCCCGGTCAACGGCGTGGCCGCCGCGGTCAGTACCGTGGTCGGACTCGACAGGAACCCGTCCTCGATTCCAATGCCCGCCTGCCCGTCGGTGTTCTCTCCCCACGCCCGGACGGTTCCGTTCGCGGCGATGGCGTACGACGTGTTCATCGAGGCCGCCACCGCGCGATACCCGGTCCCGGCTGATGCGGCGCCGGTGCGTGCGTACAGCGAGCACACTCGAACGCCGCACGACGGAGGTGGCGCCGCGAGTCCGAGCTGGCCGAGCTGGTCATCGCCCCAGCTTCGAATCGTGCCGTCGGCGAGCACCGCGATCGAGTGTGTCGATCCCGCTGCGACATGCATGGCGAGGGTCAGCCAGGTGGGGGTCGTCGAATCGGCAACCTGGACGGGGCGTGTGCGCTGAGTCTGGGAGAGGTCGCCGATCTGGCCCCAGTCGTTGCGTCCCCACGTCCAGATGCTGCCGTCGGCGCGAATCGCGACGACGTGGTCGGCGCTGCCGGAGACCTCGCGAACACGATCGAGTCCCAGTACACCGGCTGGTGCAAGCACCGCAACCGATCGGGGCTGGCTCGCCGTATTCGTGGCGTTGCCGAGCTGTCCTTGCGCACCGGCTCCCCACGTGTGCATCGTGCCGTCACTTCGCAATGCACGGAACGTCCGCCCAGCACCGTCGATCGAGCGCACGCGGTCAAGCTGGGGAAACCCTCCGGTGTCCTGCTCCACCGCAGTTGGGTTGAGCGTGGTCCCGGACGTGCTGCCGCGTCCCGTTGCTCCGTTGGTATCGTCGCCCCACGCTCGCACGAGGCCGTCCACGCGCATCGCGATGCTGGTGGCATCGCCAGCAGCGACGTCCAGGATCGAGGTGAGGTATCCCGTCGGATCGGCGGGATCGCTGACTCGGATCGCATACGTCGAGCAGCCGACGCCGGCGCATGTCGCAGGTCCGGTCGTCGACTGGTTGCCGAGCTGCCCAGAATCGCCCCGGCCCCAGGCCCACACCGTGCCATCGGAGCGGCGAGCGAGAACGTGCGAGGCGCCGGCGGCGAGGGCCGTGACGTTGCCGAGGTAGGTCGGTCCGGCCGCCGTCTGGACCCGAACGGCGTAGGTGCTGCAGGGCGTTGCACCACAGGTGGCCGGACCGACGGCGCTGCCGCCGCCGAGTTGTCCATGGAGATTGCTGCCCCATGCCCAGACAGAGCCGTCGCCGCGGACGGCGTAGCCATTGGTGCAGCCCTGTGCCACGGTGATGACGTTCGTGAGCGGCGTTGCGGCCGCCGTCAGCACCTGACGTGGCGCCTCTCCCGAGGTCGTGCTGCCGTCGCCGAGCTGGCCGAGCGTGTTGGTGCCCCAGGACCAGACGGTGCCGTCGGGGCGCACCAGCGACGAGCTGTCACATGCCGCGGCGACATCCGGGGTGGGTGCCACCTCGTCCCGGGATGCCGCACCGGCCGAGCCGGGCGCCAGGAGGGTCGCCGCCATGGCGAGGATCGCGCCCGCGCCCACCCATGCGCGACGTGCGCGTGAGGGAGTGGCATGGAGGCGCGCAGGCATGGTGTGGGTATCGGTCTGTCCGCGGGACTTGCGCGCGCTCGCGCCGGTCATCCTGCAGATATCTCACCGAATTGGGCCGTTCGGCCCTGCGGCGCGCAATCACCTCCGGGCGAAGTGCCACGTCACATGCCCGCGAAGGGTCCGGCATCTGCCGCAATACCGACGCGCGCGTTCACGTATGCCGGCGCTGCATTCGCCCGTCGAGTACGCTCGACCCATGACTGGCGACATCTCTCCACACGACATCACCGAACGCGACGTCTCCACGGGCGACCTCGCCTCGCGCGAGATCTCACAGCGCATCCGCGGTGCGGTCGATCGCATCACGATCTCGCCCACCGCACGCGTACTCGAGGTCGGCTGCGGCGACGGGCAGGCTGCCGCGCTCGTGTGCGAGCGTCTCAGCGATGGCGGCTCGATGCTCGCCATCGACCGTTCGCCGGTGATGATCGCGGCAACCGGCGAGCGCAACGACGTGCACGTGATCTCGAAGCGGCTCGAGCTGCGGGCCGCGCGCGCGCAGCGCGCGTCGCTCGAGCCAGGCAGCTTCGACCTGATCTTCGGCATCAACGTGCGCAACATGTGGGACGATGCGGCGACGGCGAAGACCCTGCGTGCGGCGCTCGCTCCCGAGGGTCGGCTCTGGGCGATCCTGCAGTTGCCCCCCGGGCGTGACGCGACGAACCTCAACGAGACGATCGCACCGCGACTCGAGAAGGTCGGCTTCCAGGTCGTGCAGTCCGGCGTCTTCGACGAAGGTCAGACCCCGGGGTGCTGGGTGGAGTGCCGCGCGTAAGCGCGGCTGTGTTCAGCCCTTGGGGAACGCAACGGGAGCCGCGGGCGCGCCGGAGCGCAGGTCGAAGAGGTTGTCGGCGCCGACGATCGCGAGCGTCGAGGGCTGCTCGCGAACGATCGCGCCCGGCGTGCCGACCCACCAGTTCTGGCCGGGGAACATCTGGCCGGGCACCGGCTCCTTGTAGCGGTCGACCCCGAGCGTGGTTCGAACGAGCTTGATCCCGTCCTTGGCATCGAGCAGCGCGATCGATTCCACGCGACCGGGGTTGCGCTTGAACAGGCCCCAGCGTGCGTCGGCGCGGTCGGCGATCATGATCGTGCGTGCGGCATCGACCGCGTCGTCGAACGTCGTGAACACGGGAGCATCGATCGGCTTGTCGCGCCGGATCTTGACCTCGTCCCTGACATCGCCGGCGTGCCGGCCGTAGCGCGCCAGCACGTCCGGCTCGAGCCCCGGAAGCGGCGGCTGGTGCGGATCCGCGGCGGACGCGACGACGGGCGTGGTGGTGGCGACGGTGAGGTTCATGGCACCATCCTGCGCCGCTCGCGCGCCAAAACCAATGCTGCTCGATGGTCGAACGGCCGCATCGAGCCGCTCCGGGGCCGTGTCGACCACTCCGATGTTCAACCTGCAACAGGCTGACCGCCGTTGACGTGGATGACCTGGCCCGTGACATAGGAGCTGTCGCGCGCGGCAAGGTACACATATGCCGGCGCGACCTCCTCCGGCTGGCCCGGCCGCCGCATCGGCGTGTCGCCTCCGAACTCGGCGACCTCGTCCTCGCTGAACGACGCAGGAATGAGCGGCGTCCAGATCGGACCCGGCGCGACACCGTTCACGCGAATCCCGCGATCGGCGAGCTGGGCGGCAAGCGATCGCGTGAACGACGTGATCGCTCCCTTGGTCGCGGCGTAGTCGACCAGCACGGGCTTGCCCTTGTAGCTGACGACGCTCGTGGTGTTGATGATCGTCGAGCCCTCCTCCAGGTGCTCGAGCGCGGCGCGACTGACATGGAACATCGACAGCACGTTGGTCTTGAAGGTGCGTTCGAGCTGCTCGGGCGTCAGGTCTTCGAGATCGGCGTCGACGTGCTGTTCCGCAGCGTTGTTGACGACGATGTCGAGGCCGCCGAGCTTTGCGACGGCATCGCTGACGAGACGTTCGCAGTAGTCGACGTCACCGAGGTCGCCGGGAAAGAGCCAGCATCGCTGGCCCTCGCGTTCGACGAGTCGCTTCGCGTCGTGGGCGTCGTCTTCCTCGTCGAGGTAGGCGATCGCGACGTCCGCCCCCTCGCGCGCGAACAGGATCGCGACCGCGCGACCGATGCCGCTGTCGCCACCGGTGATGAGCGCGCGCTTCCCGTCGAGCTTGCCGGAGCCGACGTACCAGTCCGCGAGCTCCTCGGGCAGCGGATCCATCTCGCGCTGGATCCCGGGCTGGCGTTGCTGGTGCTGGGGAGGGAGCGTGTTCGTCATGTCAGTGCTTCCTCGCCGTGGCGTTGCCGCCCTTGCGACCTGCCGCGACCTTCTGCGCGTGCGTGCCACCCTGGCTCGGATCGCCGGATCCGGAGTGCGACTGCTCGCCGCCATGCTTCGAAGCGTCCGGAGAATTGGCGATCTTTGCCGCGCGCTCCTTGGACATCCCCTTGTCCTTGAGCGCTTCGTACTGGTCCTGATTCTTGATGTTGCTGCCGCGTGAGCCACGCATCTTCGTCTCCCCTGTCGTGGTGCATCACGAGTCAGGTCGCCGATGTACGAGCGAGGAAACGTCGGTTCTGGAGTCGAAGGACCCTGCGAGGGCGAGGAGCGTCAGCCGGCGACGGTGCCGGGCGGCGCGAGCAGTGCGTCGATGCGAGCGGTGCCATAGCACTTGAACTCGTGCATCGTCATCGTGCCGTCCGGGCCCGGGCGGCTCTCGACGCCACCGAGCTCGGCATGCTCGAGGCGAACGACGGCGCCCAGGTCGGAGCCGAGCTCCACGTCGTAGCGCGACGGCACGGGGCCGAGCGCCATCTGACCGGTCTCGGTCGTGACCTGCACCGCGATCTGCGGGTGGAAGTCGCCCACCGGCACCTGCGCACCCGGGTAGCTCATGCCGCCCTGCGCGAAGCCACCGGTCCAGGTGATGTCGATGTAGACCCAGTCATTGAGCTGGAGCACGGGAATGTTCACGATGGCGCGCGCGCCTTCCATGCGGAAGGGCAGCGACTGGCCGGGCGCGGCAGAGATGCCGGGCTTCGCGGAACACACTTCGGCGGTCGCCAGGTCGAGGCGACCGGGGCGATCCGAGAGCGCGGCCGGGAGCAGCAGCGTGAGTTCGCGCTTCTCGTCGGCGATGAGGTTGTGGATGAGCAGTCGCCCCGCACCACCGACGAAGCCGGTGTCGTGGGAGACGTTCATGCGCACGTTCCAGTCGGCGCGGACACCCTCGAGGCCGCCCGGGCTCGTTCCGCCACTCTGGGTGGGGAAGGAGATGGCCACGGCCCCGTTGGAGGGACCTGCATTGAAGGCGGGCTGAATGTTCATGTGTGTCGGCCTCGGCGTGGTTCGACGCTGCAACGGATCCTACCGGCCTGCTCGCATGGGCGAGGCAGTCCCCACGCCTGCTCGGCGCCGGCGGGAGATCGGGGGGATCCGACGATTGTCGAACCGGTACCCGTTGTCCCGGAATCCATGCAGCGACAGGCGCACGCGCGTGTCGCAGTGCGTCCAGCGTGCCGCAAATACCGTGATTTGAGAAGAGGGTCAATGCAGGAAAAAGGCCAGCTTATGGTCCAGTCGCGTGCAAAACCTGCTGAAAGGTGATGATTCGGGGCTGCTGGCGGCCGCCCATGTCACAGGCGTAGCGTCCAGGACAACGCTGGTGACATCCGCGGCACCGACCCCGACCCCGCGCACGCGCGACGGCCCCACCTCCGTGCGCGCGGTGCGCTGAAGATGGGGCCGTCGTGATGCGTGTCCGACAGTGGCTGGCCGCTGGGGAGGCCCGACCGCCGTTCGAAGTGATCCGGGGCGAGAACCCGGATCGGACTACCAGGCCGATGGCCTAGAAATCATCCTCGGACGGGTTGCCATTGTCGGTGGAGTTGCCGGAGCCGGACCCACCGCCGTTGCTCGGGGGCGGGGTGTAGCCGCCACCGTCGCCGGGGCTCGTGCCGCCCCCGCTGCCGCCACCATTGCTCGGCGGGGTGTAGCCGCCACCGTCGTCGCCGGGGCTCGTGGAGCCGCCACCGTTGCCGGGGTTGTAGCCACCGTCGTCACCGGGGCTCGTGGAGCCGCCACCGTTGCCGGGGTAGTTGGGATCGGGATAGTCCCGAACGTAGGACCAGCCGGTCTCGACGCGATCCAGGATCGTGCGCGAGCGAACGTCGGCGCCGAACTGGCGGTCGAAGTCCTTGCGCTCGTCACGGCTGAGCGTGCCGTTGCCGTCCTTGTCGAAGCGCATCGCGACCGTCTTGAGCTCGGCGAGCGATGCGACCGCGTCGTTGCCCTTGGCCGCCGCGAAGAGGCGCTCCATGGAGCTGGTCGTCTCCTTGTGGACGATCTGCTGCTCCCAGAACTGCATGTCGCCGACGCGATAGGTGTTGTGGCGATTGGCCGAGTAGGGGCGACCCACCTCGAACAGCGTCGCCTCACCCTGCGTCCAGTTGTTGTCGCGCGGGCTGCGGTCGAACTTCTGGAAATCACTCAGCAGCTTCGATTCCGCGTCCTGCTCCTTCGGCCCACCACAGGCAGCCAGTGCCAGTGCGCCGACACCCACGATGCCCGCGCCAATGGCGATCTTTGCAGCAATGTGCATTTCGTCCCTTTCGTCCCACACGCCATGCGATCTGCATGGCCCGATGTCAGTCGCGCTGTCCAGGCAGCGACCGTCCTCCCGCCCTTCGACTGGAACGCCATCCGTGTTTCATGCCGACAAGCAGGTGTGGAGAACGCACGGCGCCGGGACGCGTCCGTGACTGACAGGGACGGGACGACGCATGCAGACGGGAACGAAGATCGGCATCGCCATTGGCGTGGGCGCAGGAGCGGTCGTTGCAGGGGGGCTCTGGACCGCACTCTCCTCCGCGCGACGCGAGGACCTGACGCACGTCGGCACCTCGCCCGGTGACGATCCCGACCCGTACCCCTCTCCCGGCGATGGCACGTCGCCCGGTGACGATCCGATCTCGATGCCGGTGCGCGGCACGATCGACCCGCCCGGCTGGTGGGACGATTACACCTTTGACGGTTCGCTCAACCGCGACCGGCTCGACGCGACGATCGATCCACGTGGCTGGAACAACGACGTTCGCCTGACCGGTCGCGTCGACCACTCAAGCTTCGACACGCGCATCGATCCGCGCGGCTGGGGCAACGACACCGTCGTGCGAGGCGCACGAACGGCGAGCGGCGGCTTCGACGCCACCGTCGATCGCCCGGGCCTGTGGAACGACGTGCGCCTGCGCATGTCGGAAACGGTTCGCGGCGCACAGATCACCCGCGAGGGCCGCTTCGACGAAACGCTCACCCCCAGCTTCTCCGAAGCGAGGTGGAAGAGCTACCCGGTCGGTGTCGGCGGCGGTGCTCGCGTGCTCGAGTTCGATCCGCCCGGATGGGCCAACAACACGCGCGTCGACCTGGTCGGCAATCCGCCGGCGGGCGTCGAAGCCACGATCGCGTCGCATCTGTTCGACCAGTGGAAGCTCGAGCAGGAGCGCCAGGCCGACTACCCCGACCCGGACTACCCCGACCCCACCGGGCCAGGCGACGACTACCCGACCTCGCCGGGCTACCCGGCGGGTCCGGGTGACGACTACCCGTCCGCACCTGGATACCCGACCGGACCGGGTGACGACTACCCCGTCTTCTGAGTGCCGTCGCTCGCCTCGCTCGCCTCCCCGGCCGAAGCTCGCGCCCTCGCGCGCGTGCTGCCGTGGGACGACCGGGCAGGGCGACTGACATCGCTCGTCGGCCGCGCACCGCGCGATGCGCAGACGCTCGGTGCACACCTCGACGACTACGCGGCAGTGTTCGCCGTGCACGGCGACGGGCCGATCGCGACCCGAACGCTCGAACCGCTCACGTACCTTGCGCGGCACGTCGAACGCGACGAGGTCACGGTGGCGCGCATCGGTGCGCCGCTCACGTCGATCGATCTACCTTCCCGGTCCGGTCGACCTTCGTCGCGTCGGATTCGCAGCGTCGGACCAGGCAAGCGTGGGGCTCGGCCTGCTGAGCGACCTTCGCAACGCGCCGCTGCCCGAGCGTGCGTCTCGCGACGCGCTCGATGCGGTGGTCGACGGACGCCTGCCGGGCACCGCCGCATATGCGCGCCACACGGGCTACTACCAGCACGGGCGCGGCGAGTTCGTGCTGTCGCCGCGCGTATCGCGGCAGGTGCTGCATTCGGGGTTCGAGGATCCGCTGTCACCACTGTCGGAGCTCTCGTCCGCGTCCGCGGCGCGGATCGCACCGCACGAGCTGCTCGCTGGTGTCATCGCAGCCGCCTGATCCGTCGAATTTCGATTGACGAACGAAGGTTCATCCCCCACGCTGGTCGAGATGGGACGCGCAGAAGTTCGGGACGACGGCTGCGCACGATGGGACGAGGATTCACGTGAAGGTTCAGGACCGAGCGCGCGGTGGCGCGGCAGCTGGTGGCGTGAGCGAGCAGCAGGGTGGCAGGGGCACGGCCGGCGGGGGCGGGTTCAGCACGCCACCCGGGCTTGCAGGTCGCAGCTGGGCTGAGCTTCCCCCGGGCATTCGCAAGAAGGTCAAGCAGCCGATGGCGGGCCAGTCGATGGCAGGCTGCCCGCATGCTGGTCATCACCCGACCGGCACGACCGCTGGCGCACAGTCGCCCAAGACCGGCGCACAGGATGCGCGCGGAGCAGCCACCGCGACGAAGGGCGCAACCGCGACGCAGGGAACGCCCGCGCAGGGTTCGCAGGCGTCGGCTCCGACCCAGGGCGCCACACAGGGCGGCGGCTCGCTGACGACCCTGCCGACATCGACGGTGCCGACCGGCCCCGACGACGCGGCAATGGAGGCCTACCTGACCGAGCTTCGCGCAGGCCGCGCGGACAAGTCCAAGCAGCCGGCCGGCTTCATGGACTGGGTGCGCATGCAGCTGCTGCGTGAGACCGGCACCGACGGAACGATTGCCCCACCGGCGCCTGCCGTGGGGGGCGCAGCACCGGCTGCGGCCGCCGCACCGTCTCAGCCAGTGGCGGCTGGCGGCCCGCCGGCTCCGGATTCGGCGATCACGCCCACGGCCTGAGTCGCACGTTGATGCAACGGTAGGTGGTTCGGTCAACTCGCGGCCGCATGCCTCGCGCAGCCACCGCCCGCACCTCGTCGCCGAACACGTCCTCGAGGGTGGGCTCGTCGCCCATGCCCTACTCGTCGGTGGCAGCTGCTGCCTTCGCCTTGGCCGGGGCCTTCTTCTTGGCGGGCGCCTTCTTCTTGGCGGCCGGCTTCTTGGCGGGTGTCGCGTCGCCCTCGGCACCAGCCTCGGCTTCGGCACCATCGCCTCCCTCGCCCTTCTTCTGCCAGCGCTTCTGGCCTTCGGGCAGTTCGGGGAAGTCGAAGACGACCTTGTCGTCGTCGTCGAGCTTGAGGCGTGCGCGGAACGGCTTGCCGGCGCGTGAGCGGAAGCCCTGCAGCTCCTCGGTGGTGTGGCGCTGCTCGATGAGCTCCTTCGCCTCGTCCGGCATGAGCTGGCGACCGGCGATCGAGCGCCAGATCACGAACCCGCAGCCCGGTTCCTCGCGACTCTTCCAGCTCGTGCATCCGTACGCTCGCGCGTTCTCGCGGATGATGTTCGGCTGCCCCTCGTCGTTGAGCGTGCCGGCCGCGGCGCAGCGCGGGCACGGACCCAGCTCGGCACGCGCCATGCGCAGCGCGACCGGGTCGATCTCGGTGATCTTGGCGACGGTCGTCTCGGTGAAGTCGACGATGCCCTTCATGAACTCGACCGCATCCAGCTCACCGTGCTCGATGTCGCGCAGCTGCTTTTCCCAGTTGCCGGTCATGTCCGGCGAGATGAGCGGATGGCCCTTGAGGATCTCGATGAGCTTCATGCCCTTGGGCGTCACGCGCAGCGCTCGACCTTCGCGCTGGATGTACTGGCGACCGATGAGCAGTTCGATGATCGACGCCCGAGTTGCAGGCGTGCCGAGCCCGCGATCCTTCATCATCTCGCGCGCGGCCTCGTCGTCGACGAGCTTGCCGGCCGTTTCCATGGCGCTCAGCAGCGTGCCTTCGGTGTAGCGCGCCGGCGGCTTGGTCTGCTTCTCCTCCGGCTGGTCGTCCGCGATGAACGCGTCGACCGCTTCGCCCTCGGTCAGCTTCGGCAGGTGCGCCTTCTCGTCCTCGTCCGGCTTGGCGTCGCCCTCTTCCGGCGGCACGTCCGCGCCGAGGCCGTACACGGCGCGCCAGCCCGGCTCCACGAGCACGGACCCCTTGGTCCGGAAATGCTCGCCCTCGACCTCGGTCACGACGACGGTGTCCTCATGGCGCGCGATCGGGTGGAACGCGGCGAGGTAGCGGCGCACCACCAGGTCGTAGATGCGCTTCTCGTCGTCCTTGAGCTTGCCGAGGTCCGCCACCTGTTCGGTGGGGATGATCGCGTGATGGTCCTCGACCTTCGCGTCGTCGACGATGCGCTCGAGTGGCAGCTCCGTGAGGTTCTTCACGAACGACGCGGCTTCCGCATACAGCGGCAGGCCTTCGAAATTCGCCGCGCGCGACTGTAGTTCCGGCACCATGTCAGTCGTCAGGAAGCGGCTGTTGGTACGCGGATAGGTGAGCACCTTGTGCGCTTCGTACAGCGACTGCGCCAGGCCGAGCGTGCGGCGGGCAGAGTAGCCGAAGCGGCGGTTGGCATCTCGCTGCAGGGACGTGAGGTCATACAGCAGGTCCGGGCGCACCGAGCGCTTCTTGATGTCGGTCGATGCGACCACGCCGCGCGAGCCACGCACCTTCTCGACGCGCGCCTCGGCTTCTTCCCGGGTGCCGGCCCACGTCGAGCGGTTGTCGCTCTTGGGCTTGGTGTGGTCGAACCACATGCCGGTGTAGGAGCGTCCGGTCGGGTCGACCGTGCCGAACGTCGCCTGCACGAGGTAGTACGTCTCGGGCACGAAGTCGGCGATGAGCTGCTCGCGCGTGGCGAGGATGCCGAGCGTCGGGGTCTGCACGCGACCGATCGACACGACGCCGCCGAACGCGGATCGTCCGCGGATCGTGGCGGCACGCGTGGCGTTCATGCCGACGAGCCAGTCGGCTTCCGAGCGCGAGCGCGCGGAGCTCTCGAGGTTCGCCATGTCCTTGCCGTCGCGGAGGTTGTCGAAGCCGTCCTTGATCGACTTCTTGGTCATCGAGGAGATCCAGAGGCGCTTGATCGGCTTGTCCACGTCGGACAGGTCCATCGTGTACGCGAAAATGAGCTCACCCTCGCGCCCCGCGTCGCACGCGTTGATGATGTCGTCGACGTCGTCGCGTCGGGCGAGGCGGTGGATGACCTTCAGCTGCTTCTCGGAATCACCGGAGCGCGCGCGGAGCTTGAAGGCGGAGATGTCGTGGGTCTTGCCCGGGATGATGGGCAGGTCCTTGACGCGCCACTTCTTGAGCGAGTCGTCGTAGTCCTCGGGCTCGGCGAGCTCGACGAGGTGGCCGACGGCCCAGGTGATGACGTGGTCGTCGCTCTCGAAGAAGCCCTCCTTCTTGTCGAACTTCCCCGGCAGTGCGTCTGTCAGGTCTCGTCCAACGGACGGCTTCTCGGCCACGATCAACGTCTTTCCCATGCCTGCTCCTCCTCGTGCATCACTTCCCGGCGCTCAGGCGGAACACCGGGGGTCGTCGCCTGAGGATAGCAGGCGCTCAGGCCACGTCGGTCGAACGTTCGGGGACGTTCGTGCTGCGCGGGCCCTCGACGCCGACGACATAGATCGTGCCGCCACGGTCCTCCCAGTACACGAGCACCTCCTCGCCCGCGTTGAGCGCGAGCGATCCGTAGACGAGCGGCTCCTCCACGTTCCAGACGTACTCGATCCCGCGCGAATCCGTGAAGGTCGCATGGTCGAGCAGCACCTGGTCGACCGTGACTCGAAACGTGCCGCGCTGGGAGTCGTTCGGCGCGGGCGTCGTGGCGTCGCCTGCCGGATCCTGTGCCGAGTAGTCGCCGTCCGTGAAGCTGTCGCGGAGCTCCTGCAGGCCACGACCGGTCTCGTCGACGGCGCTGCTGCCGTCGTCGCCCAGCGATCCGATCAGCACGAGGATGCCAGCGAATGCGGCGAGCGTGAGGCGCACCCCCAGTCGGCGCAGGATCCATGTGAGGATGCTGCCGACGGTCACCCGCCTGCCGGTGGACGGAAACCCTGACGACGGCGCGACAGGCGTGGGATTCGCTCCGCGGCGCGGCGCGCGGTCGTGCATCTCGGATGTCGATGCTTCGGTGTGCTGGTGCGGTGCGGCAGGGTCGTACGTTCCACCACCGAACATGCGGCGCAGCAGCCCGGGTCCGCGATCGTCCTGCACGAACGGTCCGTTGTGGTCTGGAGGGGCCATCGCAGCAACATATCGGCACGGCTTCGGTCGGACACGAGCACGGCATCGTCGGTGTCGGCGACGACGTCATGGCGCCGCCCGGGTCGTCTAGGCTCGCGCACGATGAGCACCCCGGACTTCGCCACGCCGCGCCGACGCCTTCCCGCAGGCACCATCCCACGCCTGATGGTGCTGCTCGTGCTTGCCCTGACCGGCGCGGTCGCCGCCACGATCATCGCCGCGGTCGTGAAGACGCCGGATCGCGTCCAGGGCGAAGGCAAGGACTACGGCCTGCCCGAGGCGCGGGTGATCATGAACCTGCGCTCCGACGGTTCGGTCGACGTGATCGAGCACATCGACTTCGATTTCAACGGACCGTTCAGCGGCGCGTTCCGCGACATCCCGATGCGCCAGGGTGACCGCATCACCGACGTGGTGGTGTGCGATGCGCCCGGCACCTCGCTCGCCGGAACGAGCGTCGCACCCGAGCTGCCCGACGTATCCCAGCTCGACCCGGAGGTTGCCGAGGCGATCCTCGAGCAGTACTACCAGGCGTTCCCGCAGCTGGCACCGAGCGCCGAGCGCACCGTCGATCGCTGCCCCGAGGGCTGGGAGGCATACGCCCCCGGCGCCTCCACGACGCTCGGTTCCTACGGCACTGCCGGCACGTTCGGCACCGAAGTACTCGCCAATCCCCGGGGCGACGACGAGACCATTCCCCGGGTGCAGCGCGTGGTGTGGCACTACAGCGCCGTCAACACGGTGCGCACCTTCACCATCGCCTACAACGCGCAGGGCTGGCTGCGCCGCACCGAAGACGGCGCGCTCGCGTTCGAGGCAACGCCCTGGGGCAGCGAATGGAAGGCGGCGCTCAGTTCCCTGATGGCGAACGTGTCGCTCCCGGAGGCATCGTCGATCGATCCGGACGACCTGACCGGCGTGGTGTCCGCACGCGGTGCGGGCGAGACGACCCTGAAGGTGTACGACGCCGATGACGCAGG
>JBBQUY010000043.1:0-29106 GCA_038212015.1 Gaiellales bacterium
TCGAGGTGCCGGCGCCAGCGCGCACCTGCCGACAGCTGCGCTGCGGCGTCCTCCGCACCCCGGGCAAGGGTGACGGCGATGCCGGCGGCATCGGTCAGCTCGGTCGCGTCGTCGACCTCTTCCAGCAGCACGCGCACGAGCATTCCGCAGGCCCACCACGAATCGGCTGCCATGCCACCATCTGCGAGCGGGCAGGCAACGAGGTGGACGGCACCGGTCGACGAACGGGCGATCATCGCGGCGAGCGGACGTGCATGGGTCGGCGCGCCGAGCAGGACGACGGTGTCGTCGGAACTCGAATACGGCGCGAGGCTTCGGAACAGGTCCGCGCTCCTGACGCGGCATCGAGTTGCCTCGGCGGGCGGACGCTGCTCGAACGAGACGAGCGGGATCGGCGCACCGAGCGGGTCGTCGACATCCGCGAGCTCGACGGAGTCCCAGCCAGCATCGAGCGCTGTGGCGACGGCGACGGATCCCCACGTCGGTTCCACGACGACGACCAGGTCGTCGGCGCCGCGGGGCGGCAGCTCGTTGCTGACGTCGACGAGGATCAGATGATCACCGGGACGGAGCCGCCGTCGACGCTCCAGGCGGCGCCGGTCACGTACGAGGCGCGCGGCGAGGCGGCGAACACGATCGTCGCGGCGATCTCGTCCGGAGTCGCCATGCGGCCCATCGGGCGTCCCTTGCCGGTGGCGGCGAGCACGGCTTCGCGGTCGATGCCCTTGATCGCGGCGGCCTGGTCGGCGAGGCCACCCTCCGCCATCCACGCTTCACTGGTGGTGGGGCCGGGGCAGATCGCGAGCGAGCGGATCCCGTCGCCTGCGTAGGTGTCGGCGAGCAGGCGCGAGAGCGACTGCACGGCGGCCTTGGTGACGGAATAGTTCGCCATTCCCGTGCTGGGTCGTTTGCCGGCGGTGCTTGAGACGTTGACGATCGCACCGGTGCCGCGGGCACGCATCGACGGCAACACCGCACGCGACATGCGCACGTAGCTCATGACGTTGAGCTGCCAGAGCTCGTCCCACTGCTCGTCGGTCACGTCCTCGAAGGTCACCTGATAGGCAAGGCCCACGTTGTTGACGAGCACGTCGACCGGGCCGAACGTGTCTTCGACTTCGCGAACGACGCGCGAGGGAACGTCGGGCGCCGACAGGTCGCCCGTGAGCGCCGCGACCTTGCCGGGCGTACGTGCGCGCTGACCGGCCTCGGTCACGGCGCGGCCCGCAGCTTCGAGGTCGTCGCGGTTGCGCGCGACGATCGCGACGTGGGCGCCTTCGGCAGCGAACATCCGCGCGGCGGCAAGGCCGATGCCCTTGCTGCCTCCGGTGATGAGTACGACCTGACCTGCGAGCTGGAGATCCATGTCGACGATCCTAGAGGTTGAGGCCGGTGTGGAATCCGCCGGTCGCGAGATACTCCAGGGATGAACTCGGACCCGGAACGACGAACGATCGGTTCACTGCTCCTGGGGATCGCACTGGTGCTGGGCGCGGCATGGCTTGTGCTCACCACCGTGATGATGGTCCTGGACGGATCCGCCGGCGAAGTCGCCGTGCAGGTGGTATCGCTGCTGACGCTGGCCCTCCTGTGGATGCTGCGGCGACGACGCGCGATCAGTACGGCCACCGGGACGTGGTGGGCGGCCGCGCTCGCGAGCTTCTGGCTCGTCGCCACGTGGGCCGCGGCGGACGCCGGGATCGATGAATCGTGGTCCGCGCCGATGGCGATGCTGCTGCTGTCGGGGGCCGGACTGGTGTTGGCGGGCGTGCATGCGCGTCACGCAGGCCAGGGCGTGTCTCGGTATGGCGTTGGGGCGCTCGCGCCCCTGCTGATGTTCGGAGGCGTGTGGACTGGACATGCGGTGGCGGCCACGTGGAATGCCGATCCGGGCTGGGCCTACGACCTCGAAGGCGTATGGTACGCGCTGCGCTCGGCTGCATTCGACGGACCGAGCACCACGGATGCAGCCCTGCTGCTTCTTGGCGCGGCGGTGATCGCCGGCCTGATGATTCCCACCAAGGGGCGTGGCGCGCACGTCGGTGCCGCGATCGTGTTCGGCGTTGCAGCGATCTCCGGCATCGCGCTCGGCGTGCGCGCATCGGACCACGATGGCTGGACGAACTACGACGTCCACGTGCCCGATGACGTGGAGTCGTTCTCGTGACCCCGCCGTCGGACCTGTATCTCATCCGTCACGCCCAGAGCGAGTGGAACGCCGCCGGGCGGTGGCAGGGCCAGGCGAACCCGCAGCTGTCCCAGGAAGGACTTCGCCAGGCGCGCCTGCTCGCGGCGCACTTTCCGAACGTCGACGTCACGCACGTGCTGACGAGCGACCTGGATCGCGCGCACGACACGGCGCAGCCGTTCGCGACGCGGTTCGGCCTGGTGCCCGTTGTCGACCCGACGCTGCGCGAAATGGACGTCGGCAGCTGGTCAGGTCGCACACGCGAGGAGATCTCGGCGGCCGAGCCGGGCGCCATGGAGCGCTACTACCGTGGCGAAGTCGGCTGGACGGGCGGTGAATCGTTCGACGAGCACGAGCGTCGCAGTGCGATCGCCGCCGAACGGGTGACCTCGATCGGCACCGACGGCGTGGTGGTCGTCGTCACCCATGGCGGGACGCTGCGCGCGATCCTGCGCACGTTGCTCGAGATCCCGCACGCAGAGCGCTGGCGCATCAGCGGGCCTGGCCACACGGCGCTGACCCATCTGCGAGCCAGCCCCTATGGCTGGCGGATGATCTCGTTCAACGCGACCCTGCCGCTGGAAGATGCCTGAAGAAGACAGCACCCCCCAGCGAGCCTGGGGCGCTCGCCGGGGGGTACGGGGGTGTCGGTGTGTTCGTTGTCGCGGGGGTCTCGCAACCCTGCGCCAGGCGATTCACACGACGGCTTCGGGATGCACGAGCCGGCAGGCTGCGTGCGGGGAAGGTTGCGTCAGGCAGCCTTGGGCGGACACTGCGTGACGGACTGGCCCGGGTTGTACTGGCTGACCTGGCCCGGGTCGTCGCCCTGGCTGGTCTGCCCGGGGTTCTTGTCCTTGCCGCCGAGGCTCGGGAGCTTGAAGCCGCCGATCCCGCCGCCGAAGGTCACGCCCTTGGCACCCGTTGCCGCGTCGGTGACGCCAGTCGTGGCACCGTAGATCGCGCCGCCGACACCGCCGATGGCTGCACCCCACAGGGCACCCGGCAGCGCGCCGATGCCGCCGAACAGGAGACCTGCACCCGTGCCGACCGCTGCGCCGCTGACCGCGCCGAGCATGAAGCCCTTCTTGATGCGTCCGAGGACCGAGGTCTCGTTCTCGATGGAGAACTTGCCACCGGCGACGTTCTTGAGCAGTCCGCTCGCCGTGCCGGTGAGGAAGCCGCCGATGCCACCTGCGACGGCGCCACCCACGGGGCCGAACGGAGTGACGGTGCCGACGAGCGCGCCACCGGCCGCACCGGCCATCGCGCCCTTCATGCCCTGGCCGACCGCTCCGGCGACCCGGGGGTGGCGGATGAGCGCCGATCCCGCGCCGACCGCTGCGCCGATGCCGACACCGATCGGAAGGCCGATGCCGGTCGGCAGTGCGATGACGGCGCCGGTAGCGGCTCCGATCGCTGCGTTCCGGAGCACCGAGCCCGCGAAGCTTGAGTATCCGTCGTTCACGGCTGCGCCGTGCGTCGGGTTGCTGTTCTTGCCGCCGCCGCCTGGAGCAACCGCTCCGGCGTTGTAGTGCGCCTGTCCGATGATCTGCGAGACCGTGGTCATTGTCACCCTCCCGAGGTGCCGTGCTGGGGAGCCAGTGTCCGGCGCTGGTGCCGAACTCTGACGTCAACTGTGTTTCGCTTGGCCGCTATTGCCCGTTGCAGAAAGGGACACGAGTTGGCCGCGGACGGCCACGCCGTGGCCGCTCCTGAAATACGATTTTACCTGCAAATCAGCATCTTTTGTGCAATGAGGCCACGGATCGTCCCGTTCCGGAGCGGATGAAACACAGGCCCGTGGCCCGTCGCGGCCACCCTTGGACGGGCGTTTCGTGGCCCCCTCGAGGCCGACCGTGGCCCCCTCACGGCCGGCCGTGGCCCCCTCACGCCCGGCCGTGGCCCCCTTGTGGTCGCGTGCCTAGCCGCTCCCGGCGCACGTCCGATCCGAGCCGATGAATGGCGAGTGTTGATCAACGGCACGCCGATGTGCCGATCAGCATCACTCGCCGACGCGTCGAGCCTCGAGTGTTGATCAACGGCACTCCGGCATGCCGCTCGACATCACTCGCAGCTGGGGGGGGGACCGCCGTCGAGCGTGCTCAGCGTCGGGCCCTGGACGACGCGCTGCACGCTCGGTACCGTGCCATCCATCGAGCGCGCTCAGCGTCGACCGATGCCCGACGCTGGGCACGCTCGGTGCTCGCACAGGAGCGGAACGGCGCTGCCCGGTGTCTTACCGGCTCGCGTTGATCGAGCGGACCGCCGCGCCGAAGTCTTCCTGGGCTGCCTTGGAGCGGGCGACCTGGGCTTCGATGAGCGTTCGATTGCGCGCCGATGCGCGCGAGACCATGAGCGTGGAGTGACGCATCGTCTTGAGCGCCTCGATCTTGGCGGTGTGCTCGTCACGCCAGTCGCGCGGCGGATCCAGCGCCTCGTAGCCGGCGATGAGCTTGTCGAATGCTGCCACGTGGACCTGCGCCGCGGCCGGCGTCGCAGCCAGACGCCCGTCCAGTTCGGCAAAGATCGTGTTCGCATCCTGCTGAAGGCCGTTGGCCTGGGCGATGTATTCGCGCTTGGACAGCGTGCGAGGACCGTCTTCAGGCTCGCTGCCGCAGCCGGCGATGACAAGCATCAGAGCAGCAAGCAGCAGGAGCAGGGATCGTCGGCCGGCGCGGGGCATGTACCGAACATAGCAACGGGGGAGCCGCTGAGTGCGACTCCCCCGTGCAGTTCCTTGGGAGGGAATGTTGGTTCTTCGTGCGCGCGGGCGCGCACGCGCGAGTCACAGGCTCGATCAGGCGACCGGGCGGGCCGGCATCGCCGTGGGCTGCATGCCAGCGACCGTCGGGTAGCTGCCAGCCGCGCCGGCAACCGCCTGCGACATGCCGCTCGGCAGCGAGCTCATGCCGCTGGTGCCGACCATGCCCGTCAGGTACGACGCCGGGTTCGTCAGCTGGCTCATGCCGGCCGTGGGGGCGCCATAGCCCACCGGAGCGGCGTAGCTGGCCGGAGCGCCGTAGCCCGCCGGAGCGCCGTAGCCCACTGGAGCTGCGGTACCAGCCGGAACCGTGCCGACGCCTGCCGTGGCCACGCGCGTGGTCGGCTTGAGGATCTTGCCGGTGCCGACCTGACGCAGGTTGCCCGCCGTGTCGGTGAACGTCTTCGCCTTGGTGCGCACGGCGGTCTTCGTGGCCCGTGCGGGCGCCGGGGCGGGAGCCGCAGCGGGGGTGGCGACGGGCTGCTGCACCTGGCCGGCAGTCGCCGGAAGCGTCATGCCGTAGCCGGCGGGGCTGACGCCATACGGGCTTGCGCCGTAGGAGCTGCCGTAGGGGGAGCCCCATGCGCCCTGGGGCGTGTAGCCCGGCGCGGGGTACCCCGGCATGCCCATTCCGTACGGATTCATCGCGGTCTGGCCGTACATGCCGTAGTTCGGCGTGACCGGCACCAGACCGTTCGGAACCGCGTCGCCACGCGACGTGCCGGCCGGAACGAAGCCCGGGTAGGCGCGGTAGCCCGGGTACGCGGTGTGGACCGGGTTGGGGTTGTCCCTGCGGTGCTTGATGAGCAGCGCGACACCCGCGCCGATCGCGGCGCCGATCGGGATCGGGATCAGCGGCAGCACCGCGCCAGCTGCGGCACCGATGCCGGCGCCGAGCAGGGCAGCCTTCGCCGTCGGGCTGTTGCGCAGCTTCGGTGCGACCAGCGGCAGCGCTGCGGTCGCGAGGCCCAGGGCACCGCCGACACCAGCGAGCTTGACGAGACCGCCGACCGTCGCGACCTTGCCGATGATCGGCAGCGCGACCTTGCCGAGCAGCGAGACGCCACCCAGCGCGCCGGCGACGGCGGCACCGATGCCACCGTTTCGCAGCGCGGTCCTGAGATTGAAGCTTCCACCGGGATCGTTGACGATCTCCGTGCGGGACGTCTCGGTCACCACCGTCTTGGGCTCGGTGCCGGTGAGGCGCTGCCAAAAGGTCGATGGCTGCGTTGACGTTGCGATGGTGACGGACATGAGGACCCTCCCGAGGTCACGTGCAGCGCTGCCAGGCCCTCCAGCTTGGCGTTGCTGCAACTGTCACCTGTCCATCCGTTCGTGGCGGTCGTCGGCCGGCAGTTTTCGAGGGTCGTTGGCCGTCGAAGGCCACGGGTCTGCCGAAGGCGGCCGCGGCGCGACGGCCGCCGGTCCGGACGAATCAGCGAACGTCGCGAGCCCGCTCACCCCACGTCGGATGGACGGCCGCACGCGCCGCGCCCGGCCACCAGTTCACGGCGAGGCTGCGCTCGCGGACCGTGAAGCCGAGCGACTCGTACAGCGGCAGCGCGTGATAGTTCGCGTCGGCGCCGATCACGAGATGATCGGCATCGAAGCGGTCGATTGCGAGACGTCCTGCGTCGTGAACCAGGCGCGTTGCGATGCCCTGTCGCCGATGCGGCTCGAACGTGTCGACCGCCTGGAAGCGGCACCGACCATTCGTGACGACGAGGCCGCAGCTTGCGGCCAGCTCGCCTGCGGGCGTGCGCGCGACGAGCCATGCACCGTCGCCTGCACGGAATCGTTCGCGACGATCCTCCATGCGCTGCACGGCGAACTCGCGATACGGCGCCTCGGCATGTGCAGGCTCGCGCGCGGCGACCTGCAGTTCGACGACGTCGTGCCACGTCTCGGCGTCGCCGTCCGGGTCGAGCACGTGGATCGTCACGTGTCGATTGGATCGCGGGTGATCCACGAGTTCGTCGGGCGTGGCGACGAGCGCGACGGCGCGGTCGGCGTCATAGCCGCCGGATTCGATGAACTCCTCGACGGCGGCGCCGTCATCGCCGGGCGGCTCCCAGCACAGCGCGCAGTGCCAATACGCACGCTCGGCACCGAACTCAGCGACAAACGCGGTCTCCCAGCGCTCGCGATCGCCGGGAACGGGTGGCTGGCGAAACAGCAGGAAGTTGCCCCAGTGGTAGCCCGGGTTCGACGGCGTGCGCACGACGACATACCTGCCGCGATCTTCGACGATCGCGGTGTCCGGCAGCACGTCGACGTCCGTGGCGGCGAGCAGGGAACCGAAGGTGACGTCGGTACGGGGCATTGCGCAGTCGCCTAGTAGGCGCGACCGAAGATCACGCGCTTGCTGAATGCGCTCGGAGCTCCGGTCACGAAGCACGCGCCTTCCTCGGCAGGGAACCCGGACGGAATGCAGCGCGGCGTAGCGCTCGTCGCTTCCTTGATCTTCTGTTCCGTCTCGTCGGTGCCGTCGTAGAGCACGCTCGCCCAGCCGGTCTTGACCTGCTCCACGAACTCGTCCCAGGTGTCGACCTGCTTCGTGTTCGCCTCGCGGAATTCCGTGGCGCGCTGCAGCAGCAGCTCGTGGTAGCGCTCGAGGCGCGTGGGAATGTCGGTGACGAGGTCGGTGACGGCAATCGTCTCCTTCTCGTCCTGGAACATTCGCTGGGCGACGACGACGTTGCCCTCGGCCAGGTCGCGCGGCCCGACCTCCACGCGCAGCGGCGCGCCCTTGAGCTCCCAATCGTTGTGCTTGAAGCCCGGGCGCTGATCACGCTTGTCCACGTGCGCGCGCACACCCGCGGCTCGCAACTCGGCGGCGAGGCGCTCGGCCTCGTCGAGCACGTGCGGTTCCTTGTCGAAGCGCATCGGGATGAAGACGACCTGGTGCGGTGCGACGCGCGGCGGCACGACGAGCCCCTTCTCGTCGCCGTGCGCCATGATCATCGCGCCGATCATGCGGGTGGTCATGCCCCAGCTGGTCGTGTGACAGAGCGTCGAGACGTTGTCCTTGGCCTGGAAGCGGATGTCGAACGCCTCGGCGAACTTCGTTCCAAGGTAGTGCGACGTGCCGCACTGCAGCGCCTTGCCGTCGCGCATCATGCCCTCGACGGTGAACGTGTTGTCCGCCCCCGGGAAACGCTCGGACGGAACCTTCTCGCCCTTGACGACGGGCAGCGCCACATCGCGCACGCAGAACGTCTCGTAGACGTCGAGCATGCGCAGGGTCTCCTCCATCGCGTCTTCGCGATCGGCATGCGCGGTGTGGCCTTCCTGCCACAGGAACTCGCTCGTGCGCAGGAACAGGCGCGGGCGACGCTCCCAGCGCATCACGTTCGCCCACTGGTTGAGCAGCAGCGGCAGGTCGCGGTGCGACTGGATCCACTTGCTCATCATCTCGCCGATGACGGTCTCGCTCGTCGGGCGCACCACCGCGCGCTCCTCCAGCTCCTTGCCGCCGCCGTGCGTGACGGTCCACAGCTCGGGCGCGAAGCCCTCGATGTGGTCGGCTTCGCGCGTGATGTAGCTCTCCGGGATGAGCAGCGGGAAGTAGGCGTTCTCGTGGCCGGTCTCCTTGAACATGTCGTCCAGGTAGCGCTGCATGAGCTCCCAGATTCGCCACGCGTACGGGCGGATGACCATCGTGCCGCGGACCGGACCATTCTCGGCGAGCTCCGCCTTCTTGACGATGTCCTGGTACCACTGCGCGAAGTCGTCCTCGGGTGTGACGTTCACGCCGAGGTTCGTTGCGCGGTCGTTGGCGTGGGATGCAGTGGCGTCGTTCATGTCGCAAGCCTACCCGCCAACTCGACGTTTGTTGCTCATGCGGTCACAAACGTTCAGGTGGCGTCCGCGCGCCAGGTGCGCACGCGGCGGCGCAGCACGTACGAGCGAACGGCGACGAGCAGGATCATCGCGCCGCACAGGAACGGCAGCATCGGGACGACGTCCGCGCGCAGCTCCGCGACGACGAGCGTGGCCCACGCGCCGGCGAGCAGCGCCGCCGTGGCGATGCGCAGGTCGACGCGCCAGTCATGCGACCATGCGACGAACATCGCCAGGAACACCAGGTCGGTGACACCCACCGCGAACAGCGGGCGATCGGCGACGAGCGGTCCGGTGAACAGCAGCAGGTCGAGCAGTCCGCCGTCCTCGCCGCGACCGGCGGCGTCGAGCACGCGGTTGGTGACGCCTTCCTTGGCGTAGATGCTCCAGATGTCGACGGCGCCGGCGATCAGCGCGAGCAGGACGATCCATGATGCGCGCTCGATGAAGCGAGCGAGCATCGCGCCGAGCGCTGCGGCGAACAGCAGGCGCCCCGAGTTCGCGACGACGGGATACGCCGCGACCTCGACCGCCGCCCACGTGATCGCTCCACCGAGCGCCGCGAGCGCGGCCAGCACGGGGGCTGGTGCGTGCACGAGCTGGCGCGCGTGCACGAGGGCGAGCAGCACGAGCGCGATCACGGCGAGCGAGGCGCCGAACCCGTCAGCCGCGCCTGCGGGAACCTGCGGCGCGAAGATGCCCCACGCCAGCGGAATGCCGACGATGAACGCCAGCGTGATCGACATGCGCATGCCGGCGCGACCGATCGGATGCGAGCTCGGCGTGGCACCCCCGCCACGATTCCAGCAGCTCGCGTGCAGCAGCGCAGCGCCGAGTGGCAGCCCGATCGCCGCCAGCATCGCGTAGGCAAGCTCGGTGCCCGTGCGATCGCCGGCGATCGCGGGATCGATGGCTGCAGGCAGCAGTCGCCACGTGACGAGCAGCAGCAGGCCCATCGCCGCGAACCACGGCAACACGCCCAGCAGCAGTGACACGGCGTGCCCGGCGGCGCCGCGGGCGCGGCCGTCTGAGCCGACATCGCTCGCAGGCGGTCGTGGATCGTCGACCGGGCGCAGGTCGCGCTCGGCTGCGGCGATGAGCGTTTCCACGTCCGAGCCATCGCGCGGCATGCACGCCACACCGACGTCGACGACCGGGTGACCGGCACGCGCGAGATCGTCCCCAAGCCGGCGCGTGGCGACGACCGCGGCGTCGGGATCGGCGCCCCACAACTCCAGGGCAACGCGCTGCTCACCAAGCAGGAACGCCCCTTCTTCCTCGCGCATCGCGTGACGCAGCACCTTCGCTGCGTGCGTGAACCGTGACCCACGGATGCGCATCGCCGCGACGGCCACCGGCGTGCGGCTCGTGGATGCCCACGCGAGTTCCGCGCCGAGCCGCACACGGATCGCACTGCGCGGCAGCAGCCCCGTCCGGGCGTCGACGAGCTCTTCCTCCGCAAGCAGCAGCTCGCGCCGCAGGCGCCATGCGGACAGCTGGGCCGCGATCGCGAAGATCACGAGGAATCCCGCGATCGCTCCGATTGCAGCGATCGCTTCCTCGGGGAGCGCGCGGGCGTCTTCCAGAACGTCGTCGATGCTCATGGGCCGCCGACCCCGATCGTCGCACCGCTCGCGCGCTGCAGCAGCTGCGCTGCGTCACCGTCCTCGGTCGATCGCCAGATCGCCTCCCCGATCGCGAGCCGCTCGCGCGGCCCTGCCGCAACGATGCGACCGAGCAGCTCGGAGCGGCGGGAATCATCCAGGTCCGGGCGCGCCACGCACACCACGCGTTCACCGATCCTGAAGCCGACCTCGGGCAGGCGCATGCCGTCGTGCAGCAGACGACCGAAGCGATCGGGGTCGCCGTCGACGACGGTCACGACGCCGACCCAGACGCTGCCGCCGCCGCGCCGCGCACGCTTGAGTTCGGCAGCCACCCGCTGCAGGCAGACTCGACGATCGAAGAGCCCGGTCTCCGGATCTCGGGGCACGTCGAGCCACGCCCGCTCGACGGTGCGGGTGAGGCGACGACGACGCAGCACGCCATCGACGAGCGCGATGAGCGCGACGAGGGCCACTACGGCGAGGCCGATGGGAAGTACGGCAGCGTCCACGGAATGGCCATTCTACGTACGCACCCCCGCTACACTCCGTGCATGGACGTTCCCGAGGTGGACTGCAGCGAGGCCGAGGCGATGCGCGAGGCCGGCGCGACGTGGATCGACGTGCGTGAACCCCACGAGTGGGCCGACGCCCATATCCCCGACACCGAGCTCCTGCCGCTGCAGGACGCGGCCGAACAGGTGATGTCGCGCTTCACGTCGCTCGATTCGTCGATCGTCATCTCATGCCTGACCGGCGCGCGATCCGGATGGCTTGTCGGACAGATGCGCGCTGCAGGCTATTCCGACGTGCACAACCTGCGTGGCGGCATCCAGGCGTGGGTCGGCGAGGGCCGCCCCGTCATCGTCGGCCGCTGAGCATCGCCCACCGAGCCGTCACTCCCAGCCGCCGCCCGCGCTCGTGCCGTACATCTCCGCGTGCACGTGGAATGCGTAGGTGTCGGTCATCGATGCGACGTGGTCGGTGACGAAACGTACCCGGGCGCGCTGGTCGAGCGGATCGATGCGCAGCCATTCGTCCTGGTACGGGAGCATCCGCGGCTCGTCGAGGAAGCCATCCACCAGCTCGCGAATGATGCGTCGCTGACCATGTCGGCGCGTCACGAGTTCGGGCGGCTCGATGAGCCACACCCAGATGATCGCCTTGAGCACCGCGATGCGACGCTGCACGGGCTCGTTGTCCGACCATGCCAGCGTGCCGCCGTCGGTCACCCCGCGCAGCAGGTCACCCGTCATCGCCGAACAGAAGCTCTTGAGCCCGGCTTCGCTCGCACGGGACCGGTCGAACGGTCCTCGCGCCCAGGCCTTCGTCGCAAGCGGCGCGAACAGCGCTCGCAGCTCGGCCTCGACCTCCGTGTCCGGGTCGGAGAACATCCCCGGATTGCGACGTTCGGCCATCGCTGCCACGCGCTCGATCGCCCATGGCTCGAGCTGGACGATCTGGTCGATCGGGATGAGCCGAGCCCAGGTGCCGTCCTCGATGTCATGCACGGCGTAGGCGATGTCGTCGGCCGCTTCCATGATCTCGGTCGCGAGCGTACGCTGTGCGCGGTCCGGCACGCCGTCCCACACCCAGTCGAAGTAGGCGAGGTCGTCGGCGTCGTCGTACACACCGAACTTGTGCAGCCCGGCCTCGACGGCCTGCACCTCGCTCCACGGATACTTGATCATCGCGCGAAGCGTGGCGCGTGACAAGTCGAGTCCGAGCGGTCGCCCGACGGGTGTCTCCAGGCGCGCGTACTTCTTGGGCTCGAGCAGCGTGACGATCCGGAAGCTCTGTGCATTGCCTTCGAAGCGCATGCCCCAGCGTTCGTGCAGCACCGTGTCGAGCGCTTCCTCGCCGGTGTGTCCGAACGGCGGATGCCCCAGGTCATGCGACAGACATGCCGCCTCGACCAGGTCGGGCAGGTGCGACTCGTCGGCCACGACCTGCTCCCACGAACCGTCGGTGAGGCGGCGCGAGATGGCGCGCCCGAGCTGTGCACACTCGATCGTGTGCGTCAGTCGCGTGCGAAAGAAATCGATCGAGTGCAGGCCGACGATCTGCGTCTTGCGCTGCAGGCGGCGGAACGCATGCGAATGCACGAGCCGATCACGATCGACCTCGACGTCCGAGCGCGGATCCTCCACACGCCGGCGCGATGCACCCATGCGCGCGTACAACGATGCTGCGACGGACTGGTCGACGTTCATGCGTCACAGACTAGCCGTGCGGGCGGAGGTCCGTCGCGACCGGTAGCGTCGTCGAATGCACTTCGAGCACCGATTCGAGACGACGGTCGCCCGCCCCGCGGATGCGGCATGGACCGCGGCGACCACGCTGGACGGCATCGCCGCGGAACTCCCGAGCCCGCTGCGGCTTCGAACGAAGCCTGCGGTCAGCTCGCTCGCCGATCTGCTCGCGTCCGATACCACGGTCGTCGCCACCCTGCGCCTCGGGCCGATCCCGGTGCTTCGCTGGACGCCGGGGCTCGAGCGACTGGATGTCGACGCTCGCACGTTCGTGGAGACGTCGACGGACATGACGTGGATGCGAACGTGGCGTCACGAACGACGCATCATGGAACTCGGCCCGGATCGCAGCCGGGTCGAGGATCGCGTGTCCGGCTCCTCGGCCCTGCCCCTCACGGGAATGGTCGTCGGCTGGCTCTTTCGGGCTCGGCATCGACGGTTGCAACGAGCAGGGTGACGGTCGCTCGTTACCTGCGCGGACGCTCGGGGAGTTCCGCGTCGGGGCGAGCTGCGGCGAAGGTCGCGGCAACCGCGCCGACGAACGCGCCCGCCACGATGTCGCTCGGGTAGTGCGCCGCGGCATAGGTGCGGGCGTACGCGAGCTGGCCGGCGATCGCACGCGTGTCGGTGGCCTGCTCGGGAAGCAGTGAACCGAGCACGACGCTGTGCGCGAACGCGAGGCTCGAGTGGCCGGACGGGAACGAGCCGTTGCGGATATGCGTGATGCCCGCAACCAGAGGCGTGTCGGCATGCGCCTTGAATGGACGATCACGCATGTAGTGTTCCTTGATCGGGAACGTCAACAGGCCCGTGACGTCGTTCGCGCGCTTGAGCAGCGCGAGCCCGGCGCGGGCCTGCCCGGTGCCGACCTTCGCGACGTAGGAGTCGATGGTCGCCTTCCACGGCGGGAACAGGCCGTGCTCGTCGATCCAGACCGCGGTTTCGTCCTGCGCCGGGGTTCGGGCGGCGACGGCCTCGCGCACGGCTGCGTGGTCGGCAGCGAATGCCGCCCCGGTCGGTGGCGTTCCGATGCGCTCCATGACGAATGCCTGCAGCTGTTCGATCGTGCCGGTCGGATTCGCCGCGATCCAGTCGGTCGCCTCACGGGTTCCGCGTTCGACGGCGCCCGTCAGCGCATCCTCGATGCCTGAGGGCACCGTGATGCGGGTCGTGGGCATCGGCGGAGTCGCCGGCTTCGCACCGGTCGCTGCCGGGATGGCCATCGAGGCGGGCGCGGCCTGCACCGGCGCGGCCGCGGCGGGACCGAACGGGATCGCGTGTGATCGGAGCGACGAAAGCTGCATGGCGCAATGCTCTCGCGCGCGGGACGATTCTCTGAGCGAATCCGAGGCCCGCGGCCGCCGACGGCCGGAGCGACGGCCCCGCCGCGACGATCAGGTCATGCCTGGCGCCGCGACTCCACGATCTTCAGGAACGAGCGGCCACGGAACTCGTCGAGGGTGATGCCGGTGGCGGTCGCCTCCTCCGCGGTGATCGCACCGGAGTTGAGCGCGCGCAGGAACGAGTTGAGCAGGCCCTGGCCCGTGGCGGCGTCGTCAAACACGTCGCCGAGGAGGGTCGCCTGTCCGGCCTTGTCGATGAACGAGCTCAGCCGCGCGGTCGAGGCGTCGAGCCCCTCCAGGAAGAACCCGAACACCGTTGCGTAGCGAATCGGCAGCTGCGCCGGGTGCAGGTCCCAGCCCTGGTAGTAGGCGCGCTCGAGCGACTGGCGAACGTGCGAGTGCTGCAGCCGCCATGCGCTCCACACCACGTCGCGGTTCTCGCGCTCCTGCTCGGTCGACAGGTCGGCGCCGCGATGCGGGCCGACCGGCATGATGTTCGTCGCGCCATCGGAGAGCAGGTAGCCACGCTGCGCCATCGACACCTGCATGACGTGCCTGGCGAACGAGCACGCCGGGTGGTCCATCGCCTGCAGCGCCGCGGTCACGCCGGCGAGCGCGGTGTAGTCATACGTGCCGAAGTGCACGCCCCGACATCGCGCCCCCGCCGCCGCGACCAGGCTGGGCAGCGCCACGCGACCGTCGACGTCGATGATCGCCTGCGGCGTCTCCACCCTCAGCTCGAGCGGGATCGCGTTCTCGGCCAGTCCGAGCCGGGATTCCAGGGCCGAGATCGCGTGATCGGCGGCCTCGGACTGCTCGGGGATCGTGACCTTGGGCAGCGTGATCACGAAGCCGTCGGGGAACGTGCCGTCGGTCTGCTCGACGAGCTCGCTCACGAACAGGTCGAGCGTGCGCAGACCGCGTGTGTGCAGCTCCGCGGTGAACGGCTTGATGCGGATGCCGATGAACGGCGGGAGCGTTCCCTCGCGCATGCCGATCGCGACCTCCCCGGCGGTGCGCACGGCTTCCGCGTCCTCCTCCGCATCCGGCCGGTTGCCGTAGCCGTCCTCGAAGTCGATCCGGAAATCCTCGACCGGCTCGCGCTGCAGCTTCTCGATCACGCGTTCGTGCACCACGTCCGCAAGCTCGCGAGCGCGGCCTGTCCATTCGAGCGCGTCGGCGAGCGTCGCGCCATCGTGCGCGTAGCGCGCGAGGGCAGCGAGGGCGAGCTCACCCATCCGCTGCGTCGAGGCGCTCTTGAACAGCTGCGCGCCGCCATAGACCGTGTGCACCGGCTGTCGCTGCTCGCTCTCGCCCGGGAACGCCGCAGCGAAGCGGTCGTTGCCGTCACGCAACCGCGTGAGGATGCCGTCGAGTTCGTCGGTGCCGAGCGTCGGTGTGCGGGTCGCGTCCATGCGCGCGAGCCTACCGTTCGCCACCTTCAGCGGCGCACGCAGCGGCGCGCGACGAACACGCGGCCGTCGATCGCCTCGGCCACGTCGAAGCCGGCCGCATCGAGCAGCGCATCGAGCGCATCCGAGGTCGGCGGGGTCGTCGGCAGCACGTGTGCTCGCCCGAAGACGGCATTCACGCCGCGACTGTGCAGCGTGCCGCGATCGACGAGCGTGGTGAGCGTGAACATGCCGCCCGGCCGCAGCACCCGCGCGACTCCCTCCGCGAATCGGGCATGGTCGGGCAGGCAGTGCAACCCGTTGATGCTGAGCACCGCCCCGAACGACTTATCGGGGAACTGGAGATCGAGTGCGTCGCCGCGGCGCAGCTCCACGGTGTACGCGCCGTCGATGGGACCGCCGAGGCGGCGCCCGCCGCGACGCAGCATCGCCTCCGACAGATCCACGCCGATGACCCGGCCGGAGCGGGCAACCGCGCGTCCGTGCACGAAGCTCCCGAACGCACCGCACGGTACGTCCAGGAGCCGCTCGTCGGGAGCATCCGCATATGCCTCGCGCACGAGCCGCGGGATCTCCACCAGCACGCGATCCATCCCGAACGCAGCCGACACCGCCCGCAGCCCAGCCGGCCGCGAGATCAGCCCGTCGTAGATCGCGCCGTACGCCCCGTCGAAGCGGCGCCGGATTCGATCACTGACATGGCGGTGTTCAGCTGCCACGGTAGGTGGAGAACGACCACGGGCTCGCCAGCAGTGGCACGTGGTAGTGCTCGCTCGAGTCGTGCACCTCGAAGTCGATCCGCACTTCGGGATAGAACGACACCTCGCCGCGTCCCGAGAAGTAGCCGCCCGTGCCGAACGTGATCCGGTACGTGCCGATCTCCAGGTCCTCGTCCGCCACGAGCGCACCCACGCGACCGTCCGCGTTGGTCACGCCACCGGTAACCTCCGACCAGATCTCGCCGTCGACGCGTTCGAGCGTCACGGACATGCCCTCGGCCGGTCGACCGATCGCGGTGTTGAGTACGTGCGTGCTGATGCCCATGCGTGCGGCTCCCTCAGTGCTTCCAGGTCTGGTCGATGCGCAGGTGCGTGATCTCGCGCTGCTCGCGCGCCGCGACCGCCAGCTCGGCGACGCGGTCATTGCGCAGGCGTCGCCGCTGGTGCTCGAGCATCTCCGCGGCCGAGCGCCCCGCGGCGCGGATGAGGAACACGAACCCGAACTGCGCCTCGTAGCGCTCATTGCCTGCGGCGAGCTCCGCCACGACATCCTCGCCAGCGCCGTCCAGGCCCGCCTGCTCGACTTCGCTCAGTGCGCCCGACGCGGCGAACCGCTCGCGCAGCGACTTCACGTCCCCGATGCGTGGGTGGTGCGCGAACGCCTGGAGCCAGTCGTCGGAATCGAGCTGATCGAATGCTTCGTCGGCTGCTGCATGCAGCTCGTCGCGATCTCCGAACGGCGCACATTCGGCGACGATCGCCGCCCAGCGCGTCGATCCACACAGCGCGAGCAGCTCGTCGCGCGCGTACGTGACGGCTCCGCGCGGACTCATCGCGCGACCTCGCCCCACACGCGCAGCCGCGCGATTCCGCCGTCAGGCACGATCACCAGCCGCACGTGGTCGACCACGGGCAGCTCGTCGCTCGCACCCGCAGGCTCCACCGCGAATTCGTGGGAGGCGTGTGGTCCGATGTCCTGGTCCGGCACGAGCACCTGCCAGTCGAGCTCGTCGACTGCCGGATCCACCTGGCCGGCGCGCTCGCCGAGCAGCACCCCTTCGAGCCGAGCCGTGTCGGGCGCGTTGCCCTTGAACCAGGACGTGTCGACGATGACTCGCCGAACCCGGCCGGGTGCCGCAAGCCGGACGACGACCCATTCGTCGGGGGAACGGTCGCGAGTGCGGCTCGTCTCCCAGCCCTCGTCCATGCGCTGGCTCTCGCCGGGCAGCAGCAGGTTGGAGATGCCGCCGTAGAACTCGTCGCTCGCACAGACGGTCACCGCACCGTTGGCGACCGCCGCCAGGTCGAGCTCGCCGCCTGCGGCCAGAACGCCGCCAACAGGGATGCCCAGGCCGTAGACACGCAGTCGTGCAACACCACCGTCGGGATGGATCGTCAGTCGCACGTGCGTGAATCGGCGCCCACGCGCGGCGGGCTCCACCGCGACGAGGTTGTGCGCGTCGGCGGCCACCGTCGTTCGCGGCGCGAGCGCGACCCACTCCACGTCGGCGGCTTCGGGATCGGCACCCTCGGCGAGCTCGGCTGCGTGCAGCTCCACCGAGCGTGGCGAGTTGCGCATGAACCACGCGGTGTTCACGTCGACGCCCACGATCTCGCCGGGAATGCCGAGCGTCACGATCGCGGCGTCACACGTCTCGCCCGCAGTGCGGTTGCGACGTCGGCCCCGCTGGCTCTCCCAGCCGTCCATCACCTTGCCGGTGTCTTCGAATGCGTCCGGGTCGAAGACCGGCGTGCTGCGCTTGACGAGGTTCGCCGAGCCGGCGAAGAAGTCATCGTTGCATGCGCACACCGTGCCGCCAACGAGCTCGCTGGCAAGGTCGGGCAGCCGCGTGAATGCGACGTGGATGGGCGTCTGGTCTTCGTGCATGCCATCGATCCTACGCGCTGTCCGGCGGTGACCTGTGCAGCCTCGCGGGTATGGGCCCTTCGAATGCCGCAGGCTCCCGACAACACCTCACGCATCGGTGCGGCCGACCTCCTGCGCTCGGTCACGCACGGCCTCATCCACGACCACTCGTTCCACTACGCCGCCGGGACCGCGTTTCGCACGATGCTCGCCGTCTTTCCGCTGCTGCTCGGGCTCATCTCGCTCGCGACGCTGCTCGGTTCGGGCGAGCGCATGGGCGAGGTGCTCGCCACGCTCGGGCGCACCGACGCCATCCCCGGACGCACGATCGACGGCCTGCGCTCGCAGCTGGACAACCTCGAGGAGCCCGGTCCGAACCACGTGGTCGGGGCGATCATCGCGTTCGCGCTCGCGATGTGGTCGGCGGCGGCGGCGTTCCGCACGCTCATGAGCGGCCTCAACCGCGCGCTCGACATCGACGAACCCCGCGGGCTCATCCGCCGTTTCTTCGTGTCGCTGGGCCTGGCCGCGCTCGCTGCGTCACTCGCGGTGGTGGCGACGATGCTCGTCGCGGAAGGGCCGCTCGTGGAGGACTTCGTCAACTCGCTGCCAGGCAGCTCCGGCCCCCTGCACGCGCTCTGGGAGGCGCTGCGCTGGCCGATCATCGCGCTGTGCGTGTTCACGTGGCTGGCGATCACCTACGCGTGGGGACCCGGCGACCGTCGTCGCTTCCGGCTCGTGACGCCCGGCATCGTGATCGCGTTCCTGATGTGGCTCGCGTTCGCACTGCTGTTCAGCGCGTATGTCGACTCCGCCGGCAGCCAGAGCGACACGTATGGCGCGTTCGCCGGACTGGTCGCGTTCCAGCTGTACATCTACTGGTCGGCGCTCATCGTCCTGCTCGGCGCACAGGTCGACAACGCGATCGGTCATCGCGGCGGCACGGAATCAGCCGCGCGCTGACATCGCATCGAGCAGGCGAGCGACGTCGCCGGGCGAGTCCACGTCGACCGGGTGCGCACCCGGATCGTCGATCCACGCCACCGACTCACCTGCGAGCTCGTCGCGAAGCCCATGGTCGGTGATCGGCGCGTCGGCTGCTGGCCACGCCGAACGCGGCAGGTACACCGGGTGGGGCAGGAACGGCGTGCGGCGAACCGCGATCGTGGCATCCGGCGCAGCCCGTGCGGCATCGACGATTGCCGGAAGCATCCAGGCGGCGAGCGGATCGTCACCGAGCACGACGACTGCACCGGCAACCCGCGCGTCGGTCGCCGCCAGCCCGGTGCGCAGGGACGCACCCATGCCGCGCGGGGCGTCATGGGCGAACGTGGTGCGCCAGCCGTGGGATTCGGCGATGCGGGTCGCGACCGCCGAACCCGGACCGATCACGACGATCCGATCCTTCGACGCGAGGCGTTCGTCGGCACAGGCCTCGAGCGTGATCGAAAGCAGCGGGCGCCCCGCCACGGGCGCTGCGAGCTTGTCGAGCGCGCCGAATCGCTCGGAGCTGCCCGCGGCGAGCACGATGAGCGCGATGCGACGGTTCATGCGCGGATCGGCCCGTCGGTGGTGCTGAGCGGCGCGCCGCTGCGGTCGTGAAAGGTGGCGACGATCTCCGCGGCGATCGCGAGCGCCACGTCCGCGGCGGAGCTGCCGCCCAGGTCGAGGCCGGCCGGGCCGCGCAGGCGGGCGACCGCGCCAGCATCGACGTCGCGTTCGGCGAGCGCCTCGCGGCGCTGCTGCTGGACCTTGCGGCTGCCGACGGCACCGACGTAGACCGCGTCGCTCTGGAGCGCGCGGGCCAGGAACGGCTCGTCGTGCTGGGCTTCGTGGGCGAGCGCGACGCAGGCGGTGCGCGCGTCGACGCCCAGCTCGTCCCAAGCGGTTTCGGCCCAGCCGCCGACCGCGCGCGTCGGCGAGCACGAGCGCGTGAGCTGCTCGAGGATGGTCGTTCTCGCGTCGACGACGGTGGTGCGCCATGCGAGGCGATCCGCGAGCAGCACGAGCTCCTTCGCGATGTCACCTGCACCACCGAGCACCAGGTGCGGCGATGCGGGCACGAGCTGGCGAAGCACGACGCCGGAATCGTCGGATGTCAGTGACACTTCTCGGGCGCCTGGATCGTCCTCGTGCATCTCGAGGGACACCAATTCGCGAACGAGCGGCACCGACACGCCGGGGGCGAGCAGCGTCTCCGCGGGCGTCGCGCCATCAGCCCAGACGTAGGTGACGTTGAAGTCCTGGGCGGTGCCGGCCGCGGCGGTGTCGACGAGCCGCTCCAGCGTGCCGACGAGGATGTCGTCGACGACCTCCACGAGCACGCCGAGCGTCGATCCGCAGACCGGCCCGACGTCCGCCATCGTCTCTTTCACGTACGAGACGAGCACCGCGTGGTCGGGGTCGCCGTCGCGCAGCAGGCGCTCGGCTTCGGCGATGACGGCGGCTTCGGTGCAGCCGCCGCTCAGGGCGCCGACCCACTCCTCGGGCCCGGCGATCGCGAGGCGCGCACCCAGGCCTCGCGGGGCACTGCCGTCGGTCGCGGCCACCGTCGCGAGCACGGCGGGACGCCCGGCGTCGAGCCATTCGCCGAGGGTGCGGGTCACGTCGCGCAGGGATGCATCCATTGCCGGGAGCCTACGCGAACCACTCCGACGCGACCGCGCGGGCGACTACGTAGTTTCCCGCAACGAAGCACGGACTGTCCACAGACGTCGAGGATGACCGCAACCGGTCCAGCGAGCCGCCCGACACCCCGGTGCATGACGTGATCCGCACGCCGCACGTGCGAAGGATGTGGCCCGGATGTCGTCGAGGGGGAACGCGACGGTCTGATCCGTGCAGGCCGCGTCGGGGAGAGGGTGTGACCATGGCCGTGAATCTCATGCCGGACGTGCTGATCCGTCAGTTCGGAACTGCAGCCGGCCGGCTTGCAACGGCCACCAGGTCCGTCGAGAGCACTGCTGATGTCGGCCTGCTCCGGACGCTGGGAGATACCGGCCGATCCCGAGCTTCGTCCGTGGACACACGCTCTCAGCCGAGGAAGGCCTGAAGATGCTCGACTCGGTGGGCGTCGATCGCGCGTCTGCGATCGGAGCGCCAGCCGCGGTGATGGCGCGACAGCGCCTTGCGCCCGCTGCAGCAGACGGTCGGGTGCTCATGGTCGGTGACAGCGTGGGCTCGGTGCCATGACGTCGGTGACCGACGAGGCGGTCCGCGCGCTCGACGACCTCGTCCGTAACGGTGCTTCCGCATCCGACGACGCCGTGCGCCGACTCGGCATCGAAGCGAGCGCGACGGCGGATTCCGCGGTCGGGGAACTGGTCTCGGCGTTCGACGCGGAGACCGTGAACACGCATCGCCTGTTCCTGTCGTGATTCCCGAGCGCGGCGGCGCTCGTAGTAGGCTCGCGCGAGTGCGCGGGCGTGGGACGTCCGTGCACGAGACGGAGGACCACGTGGAGTTCCTGCAGCCGAACAGCTTGTCGGAGGCGCTGGCCATCAAGGCCGAGCGACCCGACGTGACACCCATCCAGGGTGGCACCGACCTGATGGTCGACATCAATTTCGATCGTGAGCGTCCGAACGCGACCCTGGATCTCAACCGCGTGCCCGAGCTCATGAACATCGAACACGTCGGCGACGACGTCTGGGTCGGCGCCGGCGTTCCCTACCTGCGGATCATGCGCGAGCTGCAGTCCGACGCACCCGGCCTGTGCATGGCGGCACGCACCGTCGGCTCACCCCAGATTCGCGCCCGCGGCACGCTCGGGGGCAACCTCGGCACGGCGTCCCCCGCCGGCGACACGCTGCCACTGCTCGTGGCGATCGGCGCGACCGCCGAGGTCGCCTCCGCCGAGCGCGGCACCCGCGAGATCCCCGTCCGCAACTTCATCATCCGCCCGCGCCACTCGGCGCTCGAGTCCGACGAGCTCATCGTTCGCGTTCGAGTTCCCACGGCGAAGGGACCGCAGCAGTTCGGCAAGGTCGGTCAGCGAAATGCGATGGTCATCTCCATTGCTTCGTTCGGTCTCGCCTTCGACCTGCAGGCGCGCACGGTCGGGACCGGGATCGGCTCGGCCGGTCCGGTGATCCTCGATGCGCCTGCGGCGAACGCGCACGTGGCCGACGTCTTCGGCCGTGAAGGCCTTTGGGACTCGGCAGCGCCGCTGCCTGACGGCACCGCCAGGCGGTTCGGTGAGCTCGTCGGTGAAGCCGCAAGCCCGATCGACGACGTGCGAGGCACGGCTCGATACCGCCGCCATGCGTTGTCGGTGCTCGCTGCGCGCGCGCTCAAGTGGGCGTGGGACGAACACCGCGCTGCGAACAGGGAGCTGGCATCGTGAAGGTGACGCTGCGCGTGAACGGCGAGACCGTCGAGGCCGAAGGCGTGTGGCCCGGCGCGAGCCTGCTGACGATGCTCCGCGACGACCTGGGGCTGCCCGGCTCCAAGAACGCATGCGAGCAGGGCGAGTGCGGCTCGTGCAGCGTACTCATGGACGGCGAACTCGTCTGTGCGTGTCTCGTGCAGGCCGGACAGGCCGACGGACGCGACGTGCAGACCGTCGAGGGGCTCAGGGGTGACGGCGACGGCGGCGTCGGCGACGTGCAGCAGGCGTTCCTGGATGCCGGCGGCGTGCAGTGCGGCTTCTGCACCCCTGGCTTCATCATGGCGGTCGACCACCTGCTCACGCAGGAACCGGAGCCGAGCGACGAGACGACTCGCGAGGCGCTGAGCGGCAACCTGTGTCGCTGCACCGGCTACGAGAAGATCCTCGATGCCGTGCGCCTCGCCGCCGACCGTCGACGCAGCGGCTCGGCCGTCGCCACCACCGGAGGAGGTGTTCGGCGATGACCGACGCCACCACCACGCCATGGACGACGATCCCGTCGCCCAACCAGCCGTTCGCGCCTGCGCACCCGCGCGAGGCGGTTCCGGGCGGCGTCGGCACGAATGCGCGACGCCCCGACGGCATCCCCAAGGTGAAGGGCGAGTTCGCCTACTCCTCCGACCTCTGGGCTGAAGGCATGCTGCATGGCGCGACCGTGCGCAGCCCACACCCGTACGCGCGGATCACGTCGATCGACACGGCGGCGGCGAAGTCGATGGACGGCGTGCGTGCGGTGCTCGTGGCCGACGACGTGCCGGGCTCGAAGGTCTACGGCATGGAGCACGACGACCAGCCGGTGCTCGCATGGGACGTCGTGCGCTACCACGGCGAGTCGGTGGCGATCGTCGCCGCCGAGGATCCCGAGACGGCGCGACGCGCGGCGGACGCTGTCGTCGTCGAGTACGAGGTCCTCGATCCGGTGGTGGATCCGGAGTTCGCGATCTCCGGCGACGCGCCGGAGCTGCACCCGGGTACCGGCAACATCACGCGGCACGTGAAGATCCGCCACGGCGAGCAGGACGTCTCGGCACCGGTGGTCGTCACCGGTCGCTACGAGATGGGGATGCAGGACCAGGCGTTCCTCGGACCGGAGAGCGGCATGGTGCTGCCCGGCGAGGACGGTGGCGTCGACATCTTCGTGGCGACGCAGTGGATGCACGTGGACCGCGGCCAGGTCGCGAAGTGCCTCGGACTGCCCGAGGAGCAGGTGCGCATCACGCTCGCCGGAGTCGGTGGCGCGTTCGGCGCGCGCGAAGACCTGTCCATGCAGGTGCACGCCTCGATGCTCGCGCTGCACACCAACCGGCCCGTGCGGATCGTCTACTCGCGCGAGGAATCCTTCTTCGGGCACGTGCATCGCCACCCGGCGTGGATGGAGTACGAGCACGGTGCGACCGAGGAGGGCGACCTCGTCTACGTGAAGGTGCGGGTCCTGCTCGACGGCGGCGCCTACACCTCGTCGTCGACCGCCGTCGCGGGCAACGCCGGGCGATTCTCGATCGGCCCGTACGAATGCCCGAACGCAACCATCGACTCGATCGTCGCATACACCAACAACCCGCCGTGCGGTGCGATGCGCGGGTTCGGAGCGGTGCAGGTCGCGCTCGGGCACGAGGCGCAGATGGACAAGCTCGCCGCGAAGCTCGGGATGGACCCTGTCGACCTGCGCATTCGCAACGCGATGAGCCAGGGTTCGGTGATGCCGACCGGGCAGGTCGTGCACAACCCCGCGCCCGTGCGCGAGCTGCTGGAAGCGGTGCGCGACGCGCCGCATCGCGAGCTGCCCGTCGTCGCCGAGCGCGAGGCCGTCGACATTCGCCAGCTGCCGGGCGGGGCGGCGAATTCGACGCACGGGGAAGATGTCAGGCGCGGTGTCGGCTACGGCATCGGGTTCAAGAACGTCGGCTTCGCCGAGGGCTTCGACGACTACTCGACCGCGCGGGTGACATTGTCTCGCGGCGCGGACGGACCGATCGTGTCGGTCCACCACGCTGCCGCCGAGGTCGGACAGGGACTGGTCACGATCTGCATGCAGATCGCACGCACGGAACTGCCCGTTGGCCCGGCGATCGTGCTGCCGGCCGACACGCAGGTCGGCTCCGCCGGTTCGACCTCCGCGTCGCGGCAGACCTTCATGACCGGCGGCGCGGTCAAGCAGAGCTGCGAGCTCGTGCGCGACGAGCTGCTCGTTCGCGCCGCCGAGCACGTCGGGGTCGCGCGCGACGGGCTGCGCCTGGCCGATGACGGAACGATCCGCAACCTCGCGGACGGGATCCTGCTCGACGACGTGACCGAGCTGCTGGCAACCCCGATCGAGGTCGAGCGCGAATTCCGCCATCGCGAGACGTTCCCGATGGACCCGCAGACCGGGCAGGGCAATGCCGACGTGCAGTTCGCGTTCGCTGCACACCGTGCCGTCGTGGACGTCGATGCCGGACTCGGGATCGTGCGGGTGCTCGACATGGCGACGGCCCAGGATGTCGGCAAGGCGATGAACCCGCAGCAGCTCGAAGGTCAAATTGAAGGCGGCACCTCACACGGCGTGGGGCTCGCGCTCATGGAGGAGATTCAGGTCGTCGGCGGCAAGGTCCGCAATCCTTCGTTCACCGACTACCTGATCCCGACGGTGCTCGACATGCCGACGGTGCAGATGACGATCATGGAACTCGGTGACCCGGAGGCTCCCTACGGCGTGCGCGGCGTGGGCGAACCACCGTCGATCTCGTCGACTCCGGCGATCGCGGCGGCCGTCCGGGATGCAACGGGTGTCGACATCACGAGGGTGCCGATACGCCCGGACGACATCGTGTTCGGCGCGTCGGAAGGAAGATCGAGTAGCGGTGCATGAGGCGACGGACATCGGCGAGGCGGTTCAGCGACTGCTGACGGCCTACGAACGTCTAGCCCAGACGCGTCGTGGCGCGCTCGACCTCAACCCCAACGAGGAAGCGGCGCTGCGCATCATCGGGCACGGCGTGACTGCCCCCAGCGACCTGAGCCGAGCGATCGGCATGACGACGGCCGGCGTCACGAACATGCTCGATCGGCTCGAAGCCGGCGGTCATGTCCGCCGCGAGCCGCATCAGACCGACAAGCGTCGCGTCCTGCTGACGCTGACGAAACGCGGGTTCCGCGCGCAGCTCGAGCTGGAGACGATGCACGCCCGAATCGCGGAGCTGGCTGCGGCGTCCGGGCCCGACGCACGCGATGCGGTGCAGCGATTCCTTGCCGAGGCAGCGGCACTCGTCGAGTACGAGGCCGCAGCCCGCGACCAGCCACGTTCGTAACCTGGGGTCGCATGTTCGCTGTCCGAACAGGTAGGATTCTCCGATTGGATACCTAGTTGATCTAGCGACCTATACGTGACCACTGACGATCACATCGACGCATCATCTGCCGACCGGGCTTCCCGGCTGCGTGCCATGAACGAATTGATTCGCCAACGGCGGATCGAGTTCGAGGGCTCCGATCTGGGCACGCACGCGATCATGTGTGAATGCGTCGATCCCGGGTGTTCGGAGATGCTGCAGGTCGCCGAAGCGGACCTTCGGCACGCACGATCCGATCCGTCCTGGTTCGTGGTCGATCCCGAGCATGTCGGCGGCGCGGCGGTCGTGACGTGTGGCAACAGTCACTGCATCGTGCAGTTGCCGGCCTGACGCACGGTCGCGGGCCCCGTCGTGGGACGGGTCGACGTGGATTCCCGACAAGCAGGCATGGGACCTGGGACGGGACGCATGCTGGTTGCCGCGGGCATTGCCGCCGGGGCGACGCTTGCCGTCGACCAGGTCACCAAGTCGATGGCGCGCAGCGCGTTCGAGCCCAACGAGACCAGGGATCTTGCCTTCGATGGTTCGGTCGGGATCGGGCACATCGAGAACCACGGCTCCGCGTACGGGCTCGTTGCCGACATGCCGACGTGGGTGCCTGTGGTCGGAACCGCGGTGATCGGCGGCACCCTGCTTGCGGTGGCCACCCGATTCGCGGGCGGCGGCCAGGCGTCGATGACGACCATGGCCACCGGAGTCGGCGCTGGTCTCGTGATCGGCGGTGGACTCGGCAACGTCATCGATCGCGTGCATCAGGGGCATGTCACCGACATGCTTCACACGACCGACCTGTTCGGCTACTACAACGTTGCCGACGTGGCGATCAACGCGGGTCTCGTCGCCGGCGTCGGCGCGATCATGTTCGCGCGCTGATCGTCGACGCAGCGAGCTCTCGCACGCGCGCTACCGCGGCGCCAGGATCCTGTTCGACGAGTGCGACGAGTGCGCTGCCGACGATCACGCCGTCCGCGTGCGGGGCGAGCCTGGTGACGTGGTCGGGCGTCGAGATGCCGAATCCGACCGCGACGGGAACGTCGCCGGTCGCCGAACGGGCGCGAGCGAGCAGCTCGATGGTGGCGTCGGCAACGTCGGTGCGTGCACCGGTGGTGCCGGTCGTCGCGACGGCGTACAGGAATCCGGTCGACTGCGCGGCGAGTTCGCGGATGCGTGCGTCGCTCGAGAGCGGCGTGACGAGCATCGTGATCCCGAGCCCGTTCGTGGCTGCCGAGTCGCGGAGCGCAGCCAGCTGCTGCGCATCCGGAACGATGAGCCCGTCCACGCCCGCAGCGGCGGCGTCGCGGCAGAACGCCTCGAGACCATATGCGAGCAGCGGGTTGACGTACCCCATCAGGATGATCGGCGCCTCGACGCCGCGCGCTCGGACCGCGCGGACGATCTCGAGCACGCCGGCGACGTTCATCCCGTCGTCGAGCGCGCGGCGCGTGGCGTTGCGGATCACGGTGCCGTCGGCGAGCGGATCACTGAACGGAACGCCGAGCTCGACGAGGTCCGCGCCGGCGTCGACGAGCTGCTCGACGAGCTCCACGCACGCGTCGGTGCCAGGACGTCCGGCGACCACGTACGGCACGAGCGCGGTTCGCTGCGCGGCGCGCGCAGTCGCGAACGCTGCACGAATGCGGGCGGCGCCCGTCGCGGTGTCCGCCGGCACGGATGTCGGGGCGGTCGTCATCGCGCGTCCTCCACGCGTCCCTCGCGCCAGGCGATGATCGAGGCGAGGTCCTTGTCGCCGCGCCCGGAGACGGTGACGAGCACGACCTCGTCGCTCGAACGGGGGGCGGCGAGCTCGAGAGCGAGGTGGATCGCGTGTGCGCTCTCGATCGCGGGGATGATGCCCTCGGTGCGGCACAGCAGCTCCAGGGCCTCCATCGCCTGCTCGTCGGTGACCGGGTGGTACGTGGCGCGTCCGGTGGCGGCGAGCTGGGCGTGCTCCGGTCCCACGCCGGGGTAGTCGAGGCCGGCACTGATCGAGTGCGTCGGCAGCACCTGTCCGTCGTCGTCCTGCAGCAGCATGGTGTGCGCGCCGTGCAGCACGCCGTCGCGACCGCCGGCGATCGACGATGCGTGGCGCAGCGTGTCGATCCCGTCTCCCGCTGCTTCCGCGCCGTGCAGTTCGACCCCCGTGTCCGCGACGAACGGAACGAACGTGCCGATCGAGTTGGATCCACCGCCGACGCAGGCGACGACCGCGTTCGGTAGCTGCCCTGTCAGGTCGAGTACCTGCACGCGCGCCTCATGGCCGATCACGCACTGCAGGTCGCGCACCATCGTCGGGAACGGATGCATGCCGACGGCGCTGCCGATCAGGTAGTACGTGCCTTCGGGGTCGGCGATCCACGCGCGCACGGCGCTTGACACCGCGTCGGTGAGCGTTCGGGTGCCTTCGTCGACGGCGTGCACGGTCGCGCCGAGCAGCTCCATGCGCACGACGTTGGGGTGCTGGCGCTCGATGTCGTGCGAGCCCATGTGCACGACGCACTCGATGCCGAGCAGTGCGCACGCGGTTGCAGTGGCGACACCGTGCTGGCCGGCGCCGGTCTCCGCGATGACGCTCGTCACCCCGAGCCGCTTCGCGAGCAGTGCCTGGCCGATGGCGTTGTTGATCTTGTGCGCGCCGGTGTGCGCGAGGTCCTCGCGCTTGAGCACGATCCGCGCGCCACCTGCGTGCGACGTGAGCCGCGGCGCATCCTGCAGCGGCGTGGCGCGTCCGATGAACGTCCGGCACAGATGTGCGTACTCGGCGAGGAATTCGGGATCCTGGCGTGCGTCTGCCCAGGCGTCGGCGATGCGAGTCGCGGCGGGCACGAGCACCTCGGGGATCCAGCTGCCGCCATAGGGTCCGAAGTGTTCCTGCATCGGGTGGGCGTCGAGTCGGAAGCCGTCGAGGGCGTCCGCGGGCCGGGTATCCGCTGGGTGCGGTGCGTGCGCGTGGGTGGTCATGGTGTGGCTTCGGTCTCGGTCGCGGGTGGTGGCGCTGGTTCGGCGGTCTTCTCGTCCGCGAAGAACGCTGCGGCGAGATCATCGACGTACGCGGCTCGGGCCGCTGCGACGAACGCACGCATGAGTTCGGGGTCCTTGTGGCCGGCGTGTGATTCGATGCCGCTGGAGACGTCGACCATCGCGGGTTCGAGATCGCGGATCACGGCGGCGATGTTGTCGGGGTCGAGTCCGCCGGCCAGACCGTGCCGACCCGCGTCGAGCAGCGGTCGCACGGCGTCGGCCGCGATCCGGTGCCCGGTGCCGCCGAGCTCGCCGGCGATCGCGGCGTCGTAGACGATGCGTGCGCCTCGTGCTTCCCAGGCGATCGTTCGGGCTCGAAGGTCCTCGGTGGTGGCGTCCTCGTCGACGGCGATGCTGCGAATGATGGGCGTGCCGGCCAG
>JBBQUY010000044.1:0-28924 GCA_038212015.1 Gaiellales bacterium
CCAAGGTACACGCGATTGGCGATGATTCCTTGCACCGCGCGGGCGGTCCAACCCGTCGCGCCGTACGGGCTGACGACCCCCTTGGAGTTCATGAGGTCCGATAGCTCTCGCCAGCTTGCGCCAGCCGCCTTTCGGCGGAACACGTCAGCGATCACGGGCGACCTCTTCGATGTGACGAGACGACCGCCGTCTCCCTTCTCGTAGCCGGTGGGGGACGTGCTGGCGATGTGAATCCCGCGAGCGACCGCGCGAGCCTGCGCCACCTTCCAGTTCTCGGCAATCTGCTGGCGCTGCATCCGCGCAAGGGCAAGGAAAATCGTCCGTGCAAACTCGCCGAAGGGAGTAGTGGGGTCAACGCCTTCCTCAACCGACGCGACCTGCCCGCCCAGGCCCTCGATGCGCTCGATGAGCTTCAGCGCGTCCGCTACCCCGGCACGGGAGAAACGATCCAGCTTGGCGACAACGATCCCGTTGGCCTCCCGCGTCTCGATTAGACGCATGGCGTCGTCCAGCCCCGGGCGGCTCAGCACCCCGCCCGATACGTCAAGGTCCGTGAAGTAGTCGACGATATCGACACCACGCGACTTCGCCCACCCGGCAATTCGATCCTTCTGCACATCCGGGCTGATGAAGTTCTCGCCCGACCTACCTCGTGTATCTGAAACGCGGATGTACCCCACGAACCGGCGCATATCGACCTCCATGTTTCGTTATGGCCATTATACCTCTACTACTCGCAGCCTCCGGACAGAACATCGCGCTCGTCGCCGGCTGCTGCGTGCTGCTGGCGCGCTTGTTCGGTGCAGGTCGGACCACGGGTGCCGTGCTCGCGCTCGCGGCCATTCCGCTCTACGTGCTGGTGGTGGGCGGCGGCGCGTCGATCGTTCGCGCGGGATTCATGGGCGAGCTCGTGCTCATCGCCTGGCTCGCCGGCCGGATCGCGGACGCACGCCACCTGCTTATCGTCGCGGCGGCCGCGATCTGCTGGACGTGGCCGGGGGCGCATCGAGGCCTCGGCATGCAGCTGTCGTTCGCCTGCGTCGCCGCCCTCATCGCATGGGCGTCGCCCGCCACGCGGTCGCTGCGCGAGCGCGGCGTCCCCGCGTGGCTCGCCGCGGGCCTGTCGGCGACGCTGCTGTGCAGCCTCGCCACGGCGCCGATCCTGGTGCTGCGCACGGGTGGCGCGCCGCTCTCGGGGATCGTTGCCAACGTCGTCGCGGTGCCACTCGCCGGTCTCCTCCTCGTGATCGGGCTGGCAGGCGCATTCGTCGCGCTCGCAGCGTCGTCGTTCGGCGCACCGGCCCTTGCCGACATCGCGATGTGGCCAGCCGGACTGCTCGCAGCCGCACTCGTGCGGATCGCCGAGCGCGCAGCTGCCCTTCCCGCAGCCCAGACCGGATCCGTGGTGATCGCCGTGGGCATTCCACTCGTTGTCGCGCTGGTCGCCCTGCTGGCTCCGTGGCTCGATGCGCGACGGCCGTCCCGCCGCAAGGTGGCGGCGGGAGGAGGCGGGCTCGTCGCGGTGCTGATCGGCGTGGCGATCGCCACCGGATCGTCGAATGGATCGTCCCGGCCGCCGCAGGCGGGCACGCTGCGGATCGCGATCCTGGACGTCGGCCAGGGCGATGCGACGCTGCTCGCGAGCGATGGGCAGGCGGTGCTCGTGGACGTCGGACCGCCCGCCGGCGATATCGTGCAGCGGGTGCGAGCGGCGGGCGTCGAGCGTGTCGACGGCATCGTGCTCACGCATGACAGCCTCGACCATCGCGGCGGATTCGACCATGCCCTCGCCGCGCTCGATCCGACGTGGGTGGCGATGCCGCGTGCCGCACCAGGACCGTGGCGACGCATCCGTGACGCCGCGCCACGTCTGGTGGAGCTGTGCACAGGCGCGACGCTTCAGGTCGGGACCGCGCGCATCGACGTGCTGCATCCGCCGTGCAGCGGCGCGGTGACTTCGCGCACGGACGACCTGCACAACGACGGCGCGATGGTGCTGCTCGTGTCGCACCGCGACGTTCGGGCGCTGCTGCCCGCCGACGCCGAGGCACCCGTACTCGTCGGGCTCGGCCTGCCCCGACTGGACGTGCTGCGCGTGTCCCATCACGGCAGCGAGGACCCCATGCTCGCCGAGCTGCTCGCACGTACACGCCCGCAGGTCGCCGCGATCAGTGCGGGGGAGGGCAACATGTACGGCCACCCCCGCCGACAGGTGCTCGACGACCTCGCCGCAGGTGGAGTGCGGACGCTGCGCACCGATCGCGACGGCTCGATCGTGCTCGACAGCGACGGACGCCGCGTGGTGCGCATCGAGTGACGTTCGTCGCGCGCGATAGGATCAGGTCGTGGCCGCCCTCGAACCCGTCTATCTCGTCCTCGGCACCGACATCGCGAAGGTGTCGACGGTCCTGCAGCGCCTCAAGGCCCACTTTCCCGACCATGCCGTCGAGAACTACCCGGCGGTGAAGGACAGCGCCAAGGCGCTCGTCGAGGGATTCCAGACGCTCGGGCTGCTTGCCGAGCAGCGGCTCGTGGTCGTCACCGGCTGCCAGGACTGGCCGGCCGACGACGTTTCCCGCGTCCTCTCGTACCTCGAGGATCCCTCGCCCGACGTGGTGCTGCTGCTCGTCGCCGACAAGCTCGCGAGCAACAGCCGACTTCGCAAGGCGTTCCAGAAGCCGCGTCTGATCGAGTGCCCGGGTCCGGACACCCCCGCGACGCTGCGTGCATGGGCGGAGGGCGTGTTCGCCGCAACCGGCGCGAGCGGCGACCGAGCCGCGGTGAAGCGCCTCATCGAGCTGTGCTGCGGCGTCGACCCCAACGACGCGCGCGCGGTCAAGGAGCTCGACGGCGGTGACCTCGCCCGGCTGCGCACCGACATCGAACGCATCGCGACGTACGCCGGTAGCGATCCCGTCACGATCGCGATGGTCGACGAGCTCGCCACCCGCGTGACCGACGAGAAGGTCTGGGGCATCGGCGAGGCATGGGCACGCGGCGACAAGGCGGCGTTCCTGGACCTCGTCGAGCAGCTGCTCGCGCAGCGCGAACATCCGGTGCGCCTCGCAGGCGCGCTCGGTCGACACCTGCGCCAGGTCAACGACGCGCATCACCTGCTGCAGTCGATGGGCGCCGACCGTGCGCTCGCCGAGCTCGTGTCGAGCGGCGTCAACCAGTGGGCCGCCAAGAAGGTCGTGCAGCAGGCGCAGCGCGTCAAGACCGCCAAGGTCGACGCGGCGCTCAGTCGCATCGCGCAGCTCGACGCGGAGCTCAAGGGCGGCTCCGCGCTCTTCGGGCGCGTCGGCGAGGACACCGGTGCGGGCGATCGCATCATCCTCGAACGCGGCCTGCTCGAGCTGGTCTAGGGCATCGCTCGTCTGATTCGCGGTCAGCGCGGGTAGCACGACGCCATGGCCGCTCTCACGATCATCGCATTGTTGCTCGCGGTTGCGTTCCCGACGTTCGTTACTCAGAAGTCCACGGCGCAGGCCACGACAGCGACCGCGAACGTCAAGCAGCTCGTGAACGCCATCGAAAGCTGCGCCGCCGCACGCATCGACGGGACCTACCAGGGCAATCCATCGATGGGTCCCGACTGTCTTGACCCCGCCGAACTCGTCGAGATGGAGTCCGCGCTCGCACAGTTGACGATCGGCACGACACCACCCCGGGCGGGTGCGTACCAGGTGGCACCGATCGGTACGGATGGCTACGGATACATGGTGCAGGCCGCGAGCGAATCATCATCGACGGGAGGTCCGGTGTGGTTCGCCGAGCTGCACCTGGCCGACGGCCGACTGCTCAAGCTCTGCGACGACGAGCCGCTGGCCGTCGCCGATCGGGCCGCGGACGGCTTCGACAGCGAAGGCTGCTCGAACGGGTCGTGGTAGTGCCCGCACGGGCGCCGCACGCAACGTAATCGGCACCGGCGACGGGTTTCGTTGCATGCGGCGCGAGGGGTCGTGGAAGACACGTGGGGCGCAACCTGGCGGTCGCGCCCCACGGGAACTCGGTGGATGTCGAGCCTGATCAGGCGTCGGCTTCCTCGTCCTTGGCCTCGTCGGCAGCGTCCTCGGCGGGCGCCGCGTCGGCAGCCTCGGCCTCGGGAGCAGCAGCCTCGTCGGCCGTGGCCTCGGGAGCTGCGGTCTCCTCGGCGACGGGCGCCTCCTCGACCTCGGGTGCCTCGACCTCGGCAGGTGCCTCCTCGGCAGCCGGAGCGGCCTTCTTGGCGGGAGCCTTCTTCGCGGCGGGCTTCTTCGCAGCGGCGTCGGCCTTCGGCTTGCGCGCCGGGGTGGCCTTCTTCTTCGCCTTGCGCAGCGTCGTGGCGTCCTGCTTCGCCTCCTGCAGGAGCATGCGCGAGGCTCGAGCCTTCTTGCGCGCGGCCGTGTTGCGATGCAGCGCACCACGCGTGATCGCGCGGTCGAGCAGCGACACGAGGTCCTTGTGCGTCGCGGCGGCAGCTTCCTTGTCGCCGGTGTCGACGGTCAGCTGAAGCTTGTTGAAGAGCGTCTTGATCGTGGAGCGGTAGCGCAGGTTCTCCATGCGCTGGCGCTGGGCGGTCCCGATGCGCTTCTTCTGCTGCTTGATGTTGGCCATGGTCGGCTGGGGCCTCTCGTGGGGGATGGAAAAACAGGGGTGCGCCGGCGCGCACGGAGGCACGCTCGCGGGGGCGAACCGGCAGATCGTAGCAGAGATCCGCATTCGGCCGTCCCGGGCACCGGCAATGCATCACGTCGATGTCGCATCGTGCTACATGTTCGTGTGGTACCATGAGGATATGCTCACCGTGCCCGAAGCCGCGAAGATCGCCGGGAAGAATCCCGAGACGATCCGACGCTGGATCCGCTCCGGCAAGCTCCGCGCCCAGAAGTTCGGCACGCAGCACATGGTCGACGAGATCGCGCTCGACGAACTCGTGAACGGCATCCGGGCCGTCAACGTACCGGACTGGCTCGCCGGCCCCAGTCCGGTCACCGGATGGACTGCCGACGACATCGTCCGCATGGTGCGTCAGGACCGGGAAGAGCACTGATTCGCGTGCGAGCGCTCGTCATCGACACCGACGCGGCGATCCAGATCGCAGACCGCGATGCCTTCGGGTGGCTCGCGGATCGATACGCACTCATGGCACCGCGGCTCCTCTGGACGGAAACGTGCAGCGTGCTGCATCGCATGATGAGCAGGCGTGGAGCGTTCGACGGGTACGAGGAGACCATGTTCGAGCGGTTCTCGGGGGCGCCCATCGAGCTGATCGATGCCTATGACCGGCGCGCACCGTGGGACATCGCCTCGCTCGTCGGATGGCCGAAGACCTACGACGCCGAGTACCTGGCCGCCGCTCGCCACGCAGGCGCAGGCATCTTCACGCTCGATCAGCGGTTGAGTGACGGCGCCCGCCGCCTCGGCATCCCCATCGTCGTCCCCGACTGATCCAGCCACCGCGCCTGCGATACTCGCGCACCCGTGGAGCAGGACGCGACACCCGACCCAGAAGACGCCCCGCGCGACGACGACGCCCAGCGCGACGACGACGCCGCCGGCGAGCGACGCCGCATCCGCGCCGCAACGCTCGTGTTCGGCGCCGCGACCGCACTCTCGCGCGTCGCCGGGCTGCTGCGCGAGATCGTCACCGCCGCGATCTTCGGAGCGTCGACCACCTACTCCGCGTTCGTCGTCGCCAACCAGATCCCCAACCTGCTGCGATCGCTCGTCGCCGACTCCGCGCTGAGCGCAGCGTTCGTGCCGGTGTTCACGGAACTCGACGAGCAGGGCGAGCGCGAACGAGCGTGGCGCGTCGCAGGCGCCGTCTGCGGAGTCATCATCGCGGTGCTCGGGCCGCTCACCGTGCTGGCGATGGTCGCGGCCCCCTGGATCGTCAGCCCGTTCCTGGACAACACCTTCAGCTCCGAGGACATCGAGCTCACGGTCAGCCTCGCCCGGCTGCTCATGCCGATCGTCCTGATCCTCGCGCTGTCCGGCGTCGTCGTCGGAATCCTCAATGCCTACGGCCGCTTCGGCGCAGCCGCGCTCGCCCCCGTCGCCTGGAACGGCGTGATCCTGCTGTCGCTCGCGATCGCAGCCTGGTTCTCCGAGAGCGACGACCAGCGCATCTGGATCTACGCCGCCGGCACGCTCGTCGGCACGATCGTGCAGGCCGTGCTGCCCGTGCCCTGGCTGCGCGGGCTCGGCGGTCGACTGCGCATCAGCTTCGCGTGGCGCGACCCCAAGGTGCGTGAAGTGTTCGTGCTCATGCTCCCGGTCACGCTCGGGCTCGGCCTCATCAACGTGCAGCTGCTCATCTCCGCGCTGCTCGCCGCGAGCGTCGACGCCAACACCGGCACCTGGTTCGACGGGCTCGACGCCGGCGCCGGCCCCGCGATCCTCGACAAGGCATTTCGCGTCTACATGCTGCCCCAGGGCATCTTCTCAGTGGCCGTCAGCACCGTGATCTTCCCCACGCTCGCGCGCATGGCAGCGCGCGGCGACCGCCGCGGATTCGCCGACGCCGTCGACCTCGGCCTGCGCCAGATCCTCATGCTGCTCGTGCCCAGCAGCATCTTCCTCGGCGTGTTCTGCGTGCCGGTCACGCGCCTGCTGTACCAGCGCGGCGAGTTCGACGCCGCCCAGACCGACGCAGTCGCGATCGCACTCGCCGCATTCGCGATCGGACTGACGTTCAACGGCCTCACGCTGCTGCTCATCCGATCGCTCTTCTCGCTGCGCCAGACCTGGCTGCCGACGATCGTCAGCATCGCGACCCTCGCAGTGAACCTCGTCGTCGCGCTCTCGAGCTACCAGCAGTTCGGCGTGGTCGGGATCGCCCTGGCGACGAGCATCGCCAACATCGTGGGCGTGCTGCTGCTGTACGTGCTGCTCACGCGACGCACCGACCAGCTCGGCACCATCCGCACGCTCGCGGTCGCCGGCGGCACGATCGTCGCCGCCCTCGTCGCCGTCGGCATCGCGGCTGCCGGCTACTTCCTCGCCTGGGAGCCACTGCTCGGAACCGGGCTCCTGTTCGACCTGCTGGGGGTTGCTGCCGCACTGGCGGTCGCCGCTCCGATATACCTTGCACTCGGCGTGCGACTGCGCGCCGTACGCCCCGGCCTGCTTCGAGAGCTGCGCCGGCGCGGAGGATCCTGAGCCATGGCCACGCACGACACGCACCCCGAGGAGCTGCTTGACGAGGAACTCGTCGAGACCGCCCAGCTCGACCTGCGCGAGCTGTTCCGGCTGCACCCGCGGCTGCTGCTCGCCGCGGGGCTCGTCGCGCTGTTCATGCTCCCGCTCGGTGGGTTCCTCGCAGCGCTCGGAGTCTGGGTGCTCGACATCTCCGGTGGAGCAGCGACCGATACGAGCATCGTGGTCGGCATGGCAGGCGTGCTCGTCACCGAGTTCTGGGGTGGCGGTCTCGTCGCCACGCTCACCAAGGTGCGCGCCGCGCAGGTCGCCGTCGCATGGGGAATCGTCCGACTTGCGCTGCTCGTGCTCGTCGCGCTCGTCGCGCCCGGCCTGTGGCCTGTCGTGCCGATCCAGTTCGCGCTCGCGATACCCGCGGCCTACGCCGGTGCGCGGGTCGCCCGCAAGCAGGCCGCACTGCGCCGACAGATCGAGCACGAGCGCGGGACCTGAGCGTGGGTCCATCGTTCTCCCTGCTCGGCGTCGACACGGCGCTGCTGTCGTTCTCCGCAGTGCCGCTGATCGGCATCGTCGCCGCCGGACTGCTGTACGCACGAGCAGTGTCGATCCTCGCCACCCGTGGCCGCCACGTGTCCGGCGTGCAGCGCGGGAGCTACTACCTCGGGCTCACCCTCATGCTCGTCGCCACCCAGACGTTCATCGACCCGGTCGGCGAACACGGCCTGCTGAGCCTGCACATGCTCCAGCACCTGCTCATCGCCGACCTGCCCGCACCGCTGCTGCTGTACGGCATCCGCGCGCCGGTGCTCTACTTCTTCTGGCCCAGGCCCGTGCTCGTGGCCGTTGCGCGCATGCGCCCGCTGCGCACCTTCTGGGCCTGGCTGCGCCGCCCGCACGTCGCGCTGTCGACGTGGCTGCTGACGCTCTACGCCTGGCACCTGCCGCCGCTGTACGAGGCCGCGCTCACCAATCGCATCTTCCACGACCTCGAGCACGTGTCGTTCGCGCTCACCGGCGTGCTGGCCTGGTGGCCACTGCTCGATCCCACCCACAAGCGTGTCGAGGGACGCGTCTGGAAGGCCGCATACGTCGTCGCCGCACGGATGATCGGCGGCGTGCTGGGCATCGTCCTGATCGTCTGGCCGGATCAGCTGTATGCGACGTACGGCGATGCGGCGCTCGCCTACGGCATGTCGGCGACGACCGACCAGCAGATCGCGGGCGGGATGATGATGCTCGTCGATTCGGTCATCGTGATCTTCGCCGCCGCCTACTTCCTCATGACGATCGATCGCGGCTCGGAATACGACAACGACCTCGAGAACCCCGTGGTGGCCGCCGCCATTGCTCGAGCCGCGACCGAGCGTGACCCGGCCGCCACGCGGTAGGATCGACGTTCGCTCATGGCTGCAGATCCCTCCCGCATTCGCAATTTCTCGATCATCGCCCACATCGACCATGGCAAGTCGACGCTGGCGGACCGCATCCTGCAGATGACCTCGACGGTCGCCGAGCGGGAGATGAAGGAACAGCTGCTCGACTCGATGGACATCGAGCGCGAGCGCGGCATCACCATCAAGAGCGCTCCGGTGCGCGTGATCTACACCGCTCGCGACGGGCTCGAGTACCAGCTCAACCTGATCGACACGCCCGGCCACGTCGACTTCACGTACGAGGTCTCGCGCTCGCTCGCCGCGTGCGAGGGCGCACTGCTCGTCGTCGACGCCGCCCAGGGAATCGAGGCGCAGACGCTCGCCAACGCGTACCTGGCGCTCGACAACAACGTCGAAATCGTGCCGATCATCAACAAGATCGACCTGCCTGCCGCCGACCCCGACCGCGTCGCGAAGGAAGTCTCCGACCTCACCGGCGACGACCCCGACGGGATCCTGCGCATCAGCGCCAAGACCGGATTCGGGATGGAGGAGGTGCTCGAGGCGATCGTCACGAAGATGCCGCCGCCGCCGGATCCCGATCCCGAGATCGAGGTTCCGCTGCGCGACCGGCCGCCGCGCGCGCTCATCTTCGACTCGAAGTTCGACCAGTACCGCGGCGTCATCACGTTCATCCGGATGATCGACGGCACGCTGCGCAAGCGCGAACGTGCGCTCGTCATGCAGGCGGGCATCAACTGCGAGATCGACGAGATCGGCTGCTTCTCGCCCGAGATGGTCCCGACGAACGAGCTCGGACCGGGCGAGGTCGGCTACATCATCACCGGCCTCAAGGACCTCGCCGACCTGTCGGTGGGCGACACCGTCACGGCGCGTGACCGCAAGGCGGCGGAGCCGCTCGAGGGCTACGAGCAGATCAAGCCGATGGTGTTCTGCGGGCTCTTCCCGATCGAAGCCGCGCAGTACCCGGAGCTGCGCGACGCGCTCTCCAAGCTCAAGCTCAACGACGCAGCGCTCGCCTACGAGCCCGAGACCTCCAATGCGCTCGGCTTCGGCTATCGCGTGGGCTTCCTCGGGCTGCTGCACATGGAGATCGTGCGCGAACGGCTCGAGCGTGAGTACGACCTCGACCTGCTCGCCACGCCGCCCAACGTGCAGTACATGATCCGCGCCAAGCACGAGACCGAGTACACGATCGTGCGCAACCCTGTCGACATGCCCGACAGCGGCGCGTACGAGGAGATCCTCGAGCCGATCGTCAAGGCGACCGTCATCGTGCCCAAGGAGTACGTCGGGCAGGTCATGGAGCTGACGCAGGACAAGCGCGGCACGTTCATCGACATGCAGTACCTGTCCGAGAAGCGCGTCCAGCTCAAGTACTACCTGCCGCTCGCGGAGATCGTGCTCAACTTCTTCGACCAGCTCAAGAGCAGGACGAAGGGCTACGCCTCGTTCGACTACGACGTCGACGAGCACCAGCCGGGCGACCTCGTGCGCCTCGACATCCTCCTCAACCACGAGAAGATCGACGCGCTCAGCCTCATCTGCCACAAGGACAAGGCCTACTACCAGGGCAAGTCGCTCGTCGAAGCGCTGCGCAAGAAGATCACGCGTCAGTTCTTCGACGTTCCGATCCAGGCCGCGATCGGCTCCAAGATCATCGCGCGCGAGACGGTGACGGCCAAGCGCAAGGACGTGCTCGCCAAGTGTTACGGCGGCGACATCAGCCGCAAGCGCAAGCTGCTCGAGAAGCAGAAGAAGGGCAAGAAGCGCATGAAGATGATCGGCAGCGTGGAGATCCCTGCCGAGGCGTTCCTGTCCGTGCTCGACATCGACTCCGCCGACGAGAAGTAACGGATTGCACGAAACACGTCCGTTCGCCGCCCCGACATACGGGGCGGGGGAGTCATGGAAGTTGGGGGAACGCTCCGGGGCCTTGCGGCGCCGATCATCGACATCGCCGGCCAGTCGGCCGACGACGTGTTGCGCGCTGGGCGCGGTCAGCTCGACGAGCTGCTGCCCGACTACCTGCAGTCGCAGCGCTGGTTCGCCGGCAAGGGCGCGCAGGTGCAGTCCGCGCGCATCGGTGACGTGATCCCGATTCCGTCGCCGCGCGACCCCGGCCGGACGGTCGGCAACCTCACCATGATCGACGTCGCGTACGCCGACGGCCGGTCACCCGAGCGGTACGTCGCCGCGCTGAAAGCGTTCCCGGAGGGGGTCGAACGGGCGACGGTCGATGGCAAGGAGGTGCTGGCGACGGTGCGCGCCGCTGGTGACGAGTACGTGCTGGCCGACGCGATCACCGACCGTGAGCTGGTCGAGGGGCTCGTGCACGCGATGCGCAGTGGCCGCTCGGTGCAGGGCAGCGGCGCGACGCTCGTCGGACAGGGCGCCGCGGCGCTCGACGATGCCGTCGATGGACTGGGCGCGATCTCGGTCAAGCCGCTGTCGCTCGAGACGTCGAACACGAGCGTGCGCGTCAGCGGTCGGGACGGACGCCAGTACGCGCTCAAGCTCGTGCGCCGCCACGATGGCGAACTCACGCCAGGCGCACCCACCCGTGCGCTCGACGTATGGAAGGGCAGCTACCTCACCAACGAAGCGGGCTATGCCAACACGCCGGCCGTGCTCGGCTCGTCCGAGCATCTCGGACCGGAAGGGCTGCCACGCACCGTGACGGTGCTGCAGGACTTCGTGCCCAACGACGGCGACGGCTGGGCGGATGCGCTCACCCGAGCGCAGGGGACCATCTTGCTCGCCCGTGACGGTGCAGACCCGGCGCGCATCGCGCGATCGATCGACGAGTACGGCGCGGCTGCGCGCAACCATGGGCGACGGCTCGGTGAGCTGCACATCGCGCTGTCGAGCGGCCCGAACGGGAGTGAGTTTCGCGGCGTGCTCCAGGACGCGGGCGCCGTCACCCGGCGCACCGGCCGCCTGACCGAGGATGCGCGACGAGCTGCCGAACAGCTGCGCGGCGCTGGCTTCGGCGACGACGCGGCCGCGCTGACGGAGCGGCTCCCGGAGCGCATCGACGAGGTCGAGCGTGCGGCCCGTGACCTCGTGCCGATCGAGGAGATCCACACGCACGGCGACTTCCATCTGGGACAGATGCTGCGGACCGGCGATGACATCCAGATCATCGACCTGGAGGGCGCGCCGGCGCTGCCGATCGCTGAGCGCTGGCAGCGCACCGTCGCGCTCGGTGATGTCGCGCGACAGCGCAGCTCGTACGAGTATGCGTCGACGCAGGCGATTCGTGACGCGGTGAAGGCCGATCCGACGATCGACCCGGCAGCCATTCGCCCCATCGCGGACCGGTGGGCCGAGACCGCCAAGGATTCGTTCCTGCGCGGCTGGCTCGACGCAACCGCCGACCGTCGCTTCCGACACGCCCGATCGGAGTTCGTGCCGGAGCTGCGTGAGGCGGAACTCGCCAACGCGGTGTACGAGACATCGTACGAGCTCGGCAGCCGCCCGGACTGGGTGTCGATACCGCTCGAGCGCATGCGCCGCCTGCTCGACGGCGCGTGAGGGCGCTACGATGGCGTGCATGTCCGCGCCCCACAGCCTCTACGTCCACGTGCCGTTCTGCGCACACCGCTGCGGGTACTGCGACTTCGTGACGACCAGCCGCAGTCCCGAGCTGCACGAACGCTATGTCGCGGCGCTGCGTCGCGAGCTCGAGCTGCACGGCTCCGGTCCCGACGGTGGCTACGACACGGTGTTCGTCGGGGGCGGCACGCCGACACTGCTCGAGGCGCCGGCGATGGAGGCGATGCTCGACTGGATCGGGGAGCTCGTGGCTCCCGGGGCTGAAGTCACGCTGGAATGCAATCCGGAGACGGTCGACGATGCACTCGCGCGTCGGCTCGTCCAGGGTTCCGTCTCGCGGGTGTCGCTCGGTGCGCAGTCGTTCAGTCCGCATGTGCTCGCGACCCTGGAGCGTCGCGCGACCCCCGATACGGTGCGCGCCGCTGTGGCGACGCTTCGCGGTGCCGGCATCGCACGACTCTCGCTCGACCTCATCTGGGGCGTGCCCGGCCAGGACCTGGCGGATGTGGAGCGCGACCTGGACGCGGCGCTCGCGCTCGAGCCGGACCACCTGTCCGCATACGAGCTGGAGCTCAAGCCGGGAACCCGCCTCGCGCATCGATTCGGAACCGACCCGGCGGTCGCGGTCGGCGAGGGCGCCGACGACCTGTACGACCTGGTCGTCGACCGGATCCAGGAGGCGGGCTGGTGGTGGTACGAGACCGCCAGCTTCGCGCGCGACGAACACGAACGCTGTCGCCACAACCTCGCGTACTGGACCGCGGCCGGCTGGCGCGCCGTCGGAGTCGGTGCGGTCGACATGTCAGTCGATCCCGATGACGCACATGCGCTGGTGCGCCGCGCCAACCTGCCGAACGTTCCTCGCTGGCTCGACGCGATCGAACGCGGCGAACTCCCACCCGCGCGCATCGAGCACATCGACGCGCATGCCGCGCGCAGCGAACGCGTGATGCTCGCGATGCGCCTGGACGGCCCCGTGCGCATCGCCGCGGCGGACATCCTCGACGGGATCGTCGACGCTGGTGGCCTCGAGCGGATCGTCGACCTGGGACTGGGCGATGCGCGTCCGGTCGCCGACGACGACGGCATCATGCGCGGCGACGTGGAGCTGCGACTGGGTCGTCGCGGCCGGATGCTTCAGGGGTCGGTCGGTTCGCTGCTGCTCGACCCCGCGGGATGACGATCAGCGAATGCCGCCGGCCGCTCGCAGCACGTGCCGGGACGAGCTGACGTCGCGCGCGCCGTAGAGCGCGGCGATGGAGCCGTCGACACCGTCACGAATCGACTGCCACACCCAGCGCGTGGGGCTGGTTCGCATCGCTGCGATCGTCTCGCGAACGTTGCCCTCCTCGTCGTCGAGCAGGTTGCGCACGGCACTCGACATGGCGAACGCCTCGGTGCCGACAACACGGACACGCTCGTCGCGGCTGGCCTTCGCCCAGGCATGAATCGGATCGAAGACGGCGTCGGACAGGTGCCTGTCGTCGAGCGTGCCGATCGCGTGGTCGCGGGCCCGGGTCAGCAGCTGCACCGCGCGCACGGTGTCGCTGCCGAATGCGCCCGACTTCAGGTCGCGATCGAGCAGCTGGCGCACCGCGAAGCTGCGATCGATGAGGCGATTGGCGATCACGACGCCGGCATCGAGCCCATCGAGCGCCCGGCGGGCGACGGCGGCGTCGAGCGCGGGGAAACGCCACGGGTTGCTGGAGGCAGGGGGAGTGGGGGCGAGCTGCATGGAATCCGTTCCGTTCGTGAAGCTGTCGACGTGCAGCGTACCGGTGCCGAATCATCATGAAAAATCACGATGCGTCCGCGTGCGATCACAAAACTGATGTCAGTTGGGTGCGCATGTCACAATTCAGCATCATGCAGCTCACGCAGCGACAAGCGCGGATCCTCAAGGCGGTGGTGGAACTCCACTACGCGACGGGTCGACCCGTGGGCTCCAAGCTGCTCGTGGACGAGGGATTCGTCGACGCATCGTCGTCCACGGTTCGCTACGAGCTCGGCCGGCTCGAGGACATGGGCCTGCTCGAGCACCCGCACACGAGCGCCGGCCGGGTGCCCACCGACACCGGATATCGCATCTACGTCGACACGCTGATGGACGACACCCCCGGTCCCCGCGCGACGAAGCTCGTCGTCGACGACGCCGGCGCCCGCATCGACGAGGCGCTGCACGAGACCACTCGTCGGCTTGCCGACGCCACCGGACTGCTGGCCGTGATCACCGCGCCACGCGCGAGCGGCGCCGTCATTCGCCACGTCGAGGTGCTGCAGCTGCAGCCCAACAGCCTGGTCGTGGTGGTCATCACCGCCGCCGGTGATGTCGCTCGGCACGTCGTGACCACGCCGGTGCCGGTGGATCCCGGGCTCGTCGACTGGGCCGGCGAGTACCTCAACGAGCGTGTCGCGGGGCTGTCGATCGGCGAGCACCGGCTGCGCGCCCGGCTGGCACATCCGGAGCTGAGCCGAGCCGAACTCGGGATGCTCTCGCTGCTCGCCCCGGCATTCGACGAGCTCGACGACTCGCGCCAGGAGCTCCACGTGGGCGGCGCGTCGATGGAACAGCTCGCGCAGCATGGCGACGATGTCCAGCGCGTGCTCCAGCTCGTCGCGATGCTGGATGAACGTCGTCGCCTCCTCGAAGCGCTGCGCCCGATGGTCGATCGCGGCGTGCCCAGCGTGCATCCCAGCCGCGTGCGCGGCGTGTCGATCCGGATCGGCTGCGAGAACCAAATGCCCGAGCTGCAGCGGCTCAGCGTCGTGGGCGCCGCATACGGGGTGGATGCACGCCCGCTCGGGATGGTCGGGCTGATCGGGCCACGATCGATGGACTACGTGCTCGCATCACGCGTGGTGAACCTCGCCGCCGACGGTCTGAGCGACCTCGCCGGCGAGCTGTACGGAGCGAAGTAGCGAGCGCCGAGCGACTCGCTCCGAGCCTGGTGCGTCGGGTTCAAGACCATCGCAGCGCGTGCCGATGATGCAACGATGCGTACTGTCGTTCACCTGCCCCGCGCCGCGACCGTCCTGGTCGTGCTCGCGGCGCTGGTGATCCCGGCCACCGCAGCGGCGCACTCGTCGGGGCTCGGGAGCGGTGATCGGCCGATCGACGAGGATGCCGCGGCGCGTCACGCGAGCGACCTTGCCGACGCACTCGCCACGCTGCCACGCGAGACCGCGCGTGGCCAGTGTTCGTCCACCGAGCACGTCGATGGCCTCGGCGACGCCTGCCGCACCGACGATGGTGCCTTTCGCGTGGCGCTCGCCAACGGCGTGACGGTCACCACGCACGGCACCGACGCGCCGCTCGCGACGGAGTCGCGGGACGCAGCCGCTCCACACCTGCCGGACTCGCAGGCCGCGATCGACGGTGCGAGCGTCGCCGACATCGAGTGCACCAGCGCGCCCGGCGATCGACGCGTGGAGCTCGTGTACGCGCGCCCATCCGACAAGCCCGACCGCAGCGCGACGCTCGCAACTCCGATGCGCGACGCCCTCTACCAGGCGAGCGCGTTCATCGACGCGGAGGCTCAGGCGCTCGATGCCACCCAGGGGCGACGCATCCGCGCGCTCTGCGCCGACGGTGGCGTGCCCGTCGTGCACTCGGTCACCGTGCGTGCAAGCGGCGCGGGTGGTGGCGACTACGGCGACATCGTCGACGACCTCGTCGCGCAGGGCTTTCCGGCACCCACCTCGAGCACCACCAGCACGCGACGATTCATGGTCTTCTACGACGATCAGGCAACCAACGGTGCGGCTGGCATCGGCGGCATGTGGCTCGACGACGGCGCCGGCGTCGGCAACCTCAACAACCTGGGTGGGCGCTACGCCGTCGAGTTCGACTGGGCCGCGTCGCGACTGCCGCACTGGGACGTGTTCCTGCACGAGATCTCGCACAACATGGGTGCCGTGGCCGACGCAGCGCCCCGCTCGTCACAGGCGGGTCACTGCAACGACGGGCTCGACGTCATGTGCTACTCCGATGGCGGCAGCGGCATCTATTCGCCGTCCGTGTGCTCGGTGGAGCGCTACGACTGCGGCGGCGACACCTACTTCAACCCGAGCCCTGCGACGGGATCGTGGCTCGCGACGCACTGGAACGTCGGCTCCGCCAACAACCTGTGGCTCGCGCCGCGTGATCTCGGCTGGGACGACGGGGGCGTTCCGGACCTGACTGCGCCGCCCGCGCCCGGCGCGCCAGCGGCGAGCGACGTCACCACCACCGCGATCACCGTCTCCTGGGGTGCGAGCGTCGACGATCGCAGCACCGTGCGCTATCGCGTCCTCGTCGACCAGTTCCTCGGCGACGCGTGGCAGGCCCACTCGACGTGGATGCCCATCTCGCAGACCTCGCTGACGGTGACCGCGCTGACGGCCGCCTCGACGTATCGCTTCCGCGTTTCGGCGTACGACCAGGCCGGCAACTCTTCGCCGGAGTCCAGTGTTCAGGCCGCGACGCTCGCCACGCCGCCGATCGCGCCGTCGAGCGTCGGTGCAACGGCCGTCGACGAGGATTCGGTCTCCACCGCGTGGGTCGCCGGCAGTGCGACGCTCGGCGTACGCGGCTACGACCTGGAGCTGCAGCGCAACTCCGACGCGTGGACCCGGGTCGGCGAGTTCGCCGGCACGCAGACACAGATCGACGGGCTGGCAGCCGGCACCAACTACCGCACCCGCGTTCGGACGATCGCAAACGGAGGCGTCGTGAGCGGCTGGCGCACGAGCATGTACGTGACCACCCGCAGCGCCGTGCTCGCCGGTGGCGAGGGCACGCTCGAGACACCGACCGTCACGGTGACCCCGCGCAGCCCGACGCTCGCGACCGCGGCCTGGACCGCGTCGCCCGGCGCCGGGTCATGGCAGGTCTGGCTCACCAATTCGTCCGGCACCAGGCGCACGTTCAGCGCCACGTCGACGAGCATGTCGCTGTCCGGGTTGACGCCCGGCGCCCTGTACAGCGTCGGGGTGGTCGCCATCTCCGCCGCCGGCAACAACGTGTCCAATGTCGGGGTCGCGACTTACCGAGCACCACGCGACCTGCAGGCGCCTGGCATGAGCCGCTTCCTCGCGCCCCGCTACGTCCGCACGTCGATGCGCGTCACCTGGCGCGCAGCGACCGACAACGCCGGCATCCGGAAATACCAGCTCCAGCGCCGGGTCGGGCGCCGCTGGGTCAACGTCCCGGTCCGTCTGCGAGCCCGATACGCGACGGTCACGCGGGTGCGTCGCGGCTCCGTCACCGTGCTGCGGGTGCGCGCGATCGACGTGGGCGGCAACGCCGGTCGCTGGACCACGACGCGGATACGCCGACGCTGACGTACGGGTCTGCGATACCATCCCCGGACCTCTGAGACCACGGACCGGGACGGCATGGAAACGCGGATGGCGCAGGACTTCTACGAGCTGCTTGGTGTCGCACGCGACGCGGACGCTGGCGACATCAAGAAGGCGTATCGACGCAAGGCGCGCGAGCTGCACCCCGACGTCAGCGAGGAGCCCGACGCGGAGGAACGTTTTCGGCGCGTCACCGAAGCGTACGAGGTGCTGAGCGACGACCAGCGCCGCGCGACGTACGACCGCTACGGCGAAGCCGGCCTCAAGCAGGGCGGCTGGGAACCGCAGTTCGCCAACTTCGGCTCGATCGCCGACATCTTCAGCGCCTTCTTCGGTGACGACATGTTCGGCGGACGCGGCGGAACGGCAGGCTCCGGCGGGCGTGGCGACGACGTCCAGGTCGCCGTCGAGCTCGACTTTCGCGAATCCGTGCTCGGCGCGGAGCGCGAGCTGACCTTCACCGCGACCGGTACGTGCGACACGTGCGAGGGATCGGGTGCCGCGACTCCAGATGCGGTCTCGACCTGCACCACGTGCGGTGGTGCGGGCGCGGTGCGCCAGGTGTCGCGTTCGATCTTCGGGCAGGTCGTGCAGGAGCGCATCTGTCCGGGGTGCGCCGGGCGCGGCCAGGTCGTGAGCGATCCCTGCCTGTCGTGTTCGGGCACCGGCGAGCAGCCGGAGGAGCGCGTCGTGTCCGTGGCGATCCCCGCGGGCATCTCGGACGGCCAGCGAATCCGGCTGACGGGACGTGGCGGCGTGGGATCGCACGGCGGTCCCGCCGGCAACCTGTACGTCGACGTGCACGTGACGGCCGACGATCGATTCATTCGCGAGGGCGACGACCTCATCACGGTCCTGGACCTGACGATCGCCGACGCGGCACTCGGCGCGGTGGCGGAAGTGCCGACCGTCGACGGCGATCCGCGCGAGCTGGAGATCCCCGCGGGCACCCAGCCCGGCACGCGAATGGTGATTCGCGGGCTCGGGTCCGGTCGACTGCGCGGCAGCGCGAGCGGCGACGGCACACTCGACCGCGGCGACCTGATCATCTACTGCAACGTGCGCGTGCCGCGCGACCTGTCGCCCGAACAGCGCGATGCGCTCGCGCGATTCCAGTCGCTCGAGGACGACCGCATCTATCGCGACAAGGAAGGCATCTTCGACCGCCTTCGCCGCATGGTGAAGCCCTGATGGCGACCGGAGCGCCGCTCGTCGAGGTCGCCGTGCGCGTCGACCGCGAGCACGTCGACATGGCCGAGCTTGCCGTGGGCGAGTTCAGCCCCGGCGGCTTCCAGCAGGAGACCGAGGGCGAGGACGGGCCCGAGCGGTTCGCCGTCTTCGTGCCGGCCGGCGACGAAGGAACCTTTACCTCCTGGCTCGCCGGAGCAGGCATCACGATCCTCGGCGAACCGGTCGTCACTCCCGTTCCGAGCGACTGGGACGAACGCTGGAAGGAGTTCCACCAACCGGTGCTCATCGGCGGACTGTGGATCGGCCCGCCTTGGCAGGAAGGCCAGGCGCCCGAGGGCGTCAAGCGCATCGTCATCGAACCCGCCCAGGGCTTCGGCACCGGCGCGCATCCGACCACGCGCCTGGTGCTCGCGCTGCTGCAGGACCAGCCCCGCGCGAGCGTGCTGGACCTCGGCTGCGGCTCGGGCGTGCTGGCGATCGCCGCCGCGAAGCTCGGCTTCGGCCCGGTGACGGCCATCGACAACGACCCGGTCGCGATCGAGTCGACGTTCGACAACCTCAGGCGCAACGACGTTGACGGTCTCGTGAAGGCCTTCGTTCGCGACGTGCTCCAGGACGACATTCCGAAGGCGGACGTCGTGCTCGCCAACGTGCTGCTCGAGCCGCTCGTTCGCATCGCACCGCGCATGACCGCACCGCGGCTCGTGCTGAGCGGCCTGCTGCGCTCCCAGGTCGACGACTGCGTGGCGGCCTACGAAGCCGCCGGCTATGTCCTGCGCGAGCGGCGCGATCGCGATGGCTGGTCGGCGATCGTGCTCGACAACGCGAACGAGCACGCCGACGACATGCGCCACCGCGCCATCTGGTAGTCACATGTCCGGCGACTCACGTCACGTGTTCCGATTCTTCGTCGACGAGGTCGGCGGCGACGGCGTGACCGTCGAGCTCGACGAGTTCGACTCGCGGCACGCGCGCGTGCTGCACGGTGCGCACGCGGACGGCCCGGTCGAGGTGGTCGACCGCGATGGCGTGATCTGGCACGGCACGTTCGACGGACCGACGGGTCGACTGGTCCTCGGCGACCGGATCGGCGAAGTTCAGGAGCCGACGATCGTCGTGTTCGCGTTCGTGACCATCGGCGGTCGCACGGACGAGCTCGTGGATGCGGCCGTTCAGGCGGGCGCCACGCGCATCGTGCCGGTCATTCGAAGCGACCGCGATCGCGCCAAGGTCGACAAGCGATGGGATCGCCTCATGCGCATCTCGACGACCGCCGCCAAGCAGGCAAAGCGTGGCTCGGTCCCGCTGGTGACCACCGCAGTCGAACCGAGTGCGCTCGCGGACTGGGGGAGCGGCATCGTCGTCGACCCCGACGCGCCGCAGCTGCTCGACGAGGTCGTGCGCCGCGCTGAGCCAGGTGCACCGATCCGCCTGCTCCTGGGCGCATCTGACGGTTTCCCGGACGGGCTCGTCGAGCAGCTCGAGGCCGGAGGATGGCAGCGTGGCCGGCTCGGCCCGACGATCCTGCGTGCCGAGCTTGCCGCCGGCGTCGCGGTGGCGATCGCCTCGATGCACGCACCGTCGACGTAGCTGGCGGAGGCGGCCAACGTCGTGACCCGCTCGTGACGGCCGCCGGATTGGGGCTGTGCCCCTCGTGCGTGCGTCGATACGGTCACAGGCATGCACCTTGCCGCCGTCACGCCAGTGCCTGCCTCGCCGAACGCTCCTGTCGCACCGATCGCACCCGATGCGCCCCTGGAAGCCGTCATGGGCGAGCTCGTGCCGAAGCTCCCGGGCCTGCCTGGTCCCACCACGCCTGGCTGGTCGCTCGGTGATCTCGTCGGCCCGCCGGCTGCCGGTTCGCTCGGTGCGAAGGCCGACATGGCCGCGGTCAAGGGCGCGCAGCTGCTGCGAACGCCCGAACGGGACGCATGGGCGAACAAGATGGCAGACGAGGGCGCGACCAAGCTGTGGTTCGACCTCGCCAAGCGCCACCGCGCCGACGCCGGCATGGTCACGGGATGGCTCGGCACCGCACTGCTCGCCGCGACGATGGCGTCCAATGCAGCCGTCACGCAGGTCGCCAAGCAGAAGTTCGACCGCCAGCGTCCGTACCAGGTCGACCCGTCGATCAAGCCGCCAGTCCACCTGCCCCGCGACAGCTCGTACCCGTCCGGCCACACGAGCTCGGCGTTCGCCGCCGCGCGCGTGATCGCCACGCTCGAACCGAAGCTCGCCACCGAGGCATACGCGCTCGCCGCACAGGTCGCGGCATCGCGCGTGTACGCCGGCGTGCACTTCCCGACCGACGTCGTCGCCGGAGCACTGCTCGGCACCGGCGTTGCCGAAGCGGCGCTGCGAATCGCGCCCGGCGTCGACTCGATCGCGCCGGAGCTGCAGCCGGCATGATGCTGCCGGCCGTCCAGCAACGTGAGCTGACGCGGCCGACGGTCGCGCCCGTGCCGATGCCCGAGCTCGACATCCCGACGATCGACCTGCCGGGTCCGGATCACGCCGGCGCTTCGCTCAAGGGGATCGGCGAGCCACCCGCGCCCGAGAGCGCCCGCGCGATCCGAGACATGCGGATCACGCGCTCGCTCGTCGCGCAGCGAACCCCAGCTGGTGACGCCTGGGCGCGAGATCTGGACCTGCACGGCACCACCGCGGTCTGGAAGGAACTCGCCAACCAGGTCTCCGGCGACCCGGCAACGACCCAGGCCGTGCTCGGCGCCGCGCTGTCGGCCGCCAGCGTGCAGGGCGGTGTCGGCAAGAAGCAGTGGATGCGCCCGCGTCCGTTCCAGGTCGACGAGTCGATCCGCGTGATCGGCCGCACTCCGAAGCACAGGGACTCCTCGTACCCGTCGATCCACAGCGCGCGCGCCTATGCCGCGGCACGGGTGCTCTCCACGATCGACCCCTCGGTGACGGACGCGGCGTACGCGCTTGCCCGCGAGGTCGCGGTATCGCGCATCTACGCCGGGGTGCACTTCGTGACCGACGCCGTCGCCGGGGCGCGCCTCGGCACGTACCTGGCCGAAAAGACGCTCGACCGCTGGCGTGCGGGCAAGCTGCCGATCACGCCTGCTGCTGCGTAGGATCCCGGCGTGGGCACAGGCTACGACGTCGACTTTCTCGGCTGCAAGATCAGCCACACCGATGCACAGGCGATCAGCGATGCGCTTGCCGCCGCCGGCCACCGGCAGATCCCAGCCAACGCGCCCACGGACGCGACGAGCGCCGACGTGCGGGTCGTCAACACGTGCTGCATCACGGGCGGAGCCGAGAAGAAATCCCGACAGCGCGTGCGCCGCATGCTCACCGCGACCGGCGCCGACGGTCACGTCTTCGTGACCGGCTGCGGCGCATCCAACGGCGCCGAGCGGTACGAGCAGATCGACGATCGCGTGACGGTCCTGCCCGGCGCGGCGACGCTCGCCGCGAACGCGATCGTCGAGGCTGCCGACGCGCTCGCCGGTCTGGGATGTCGCGGCCCCGCTGCCGGGATCGCACCCGGTCACGACCCCCGAACAGGTCGCGCCGTGCGGCGCACCCGCGCGTTCGTGAAGGTCCAGGACGGCTGCGACTTCAGCTGCTCGTACTGCATCGTGCCGATCGTTCGCGGCGCGCCCAGGTCACGCAGCGTCGACGTGATCCTCGAAGAGGTCGCGCGACGTGTCGACAAGGGGCGGTGCGAGATCGTGCTGACCGGAGTCAACATCGGCCTGTACCGCGACGCCGACGCTCGGATCGGACTGGATCGGCTGCTGCCCGCGGTCGCCGACGTGGAGGGCGTGGCGCGCGTTCGGATCTCGTCGATCGAGTCCAACCACGTCAACCGCCGTCTGGTCGCCGCGATGGCATCGCACCCGAAGATGTGTCACCACCTGCACGTGCCGCTCCAGTCGGGCGACGACGACGTGCTGGCTGACATGGGTCGCCATTACGACACGCGCCGGTATGCCCGCGCGATCGCCACCGCACGCGACGCGATGCCCGACCTGAACCTGACGACGGACATCATCGTCGGCTACCCGGTCGAGGACGACGCCGCGTTCGAGCGCACACTCGCGTTCGCCGCCGAGCTCGGGTTCACCAAGGTCCACGCCTTCCCGTTCAGCGAACGCCCCGGCACCGACGCGACCCAGCACCGCGATCCGATCGCCAAGGCAGTGAAGGCGGATCGCAGCAGGCGTCTGCGCGAGCAGGCCCACGCGATCGCGCTGGCACATCGCGCGCGGCTCGTGGGACGCCGCGACGAGGTGGTCGTGGAGACGCGATCGAGTGTCGGGTACGGCGCCGGTGCGGGCGTGCTGCTCACCGACGACCACGTTGCGATCGACGCCGGTACGCCCGAACAGGCGAACGTGCGGACCGGCTACACGCGCGACTACTCTCCGGTGCAGCTGCAGGACCTGCCCGGCGACATCGAAGGCGGCGCGGTCGTCGACGTGGCACTGGAGCAGCTCGACGACGCGACCGGCGTGCTTGCAGCGCGGTACGTCGGCGTGGTCCACGGGTAGCAGCCGCCCATGACGACCGACGCCTGCGTGTTCTGCCAGATCGCCTCCGAGCACATTCCGTCCGACGTGGTGGCGAGCGACGAGGAGTTTCTCGCGTTCCGGGACGTGCAGCCACGCGCGAAGACGCATGTGCTCGTCGTGCCGCGCACCCATCACGACAACCTCGATGCGTGGGTCGAGGCGGGCGGCTCGAGCGATCGCATGCTCGCGTTCGTGCGGAAGGTCGCCGACGAGCTCGACGTGTCCGGAAAGTATCGGCTCGTCACGAACGTTGGGGAGGGCGCCGGCCAGGTCGTCGACCACCTGCACTGGCATGTGTTGAGCGGTCCACGCCTGCCGGGGTTCTGAAGACGCGTCAGCGCGCGAGTCGAAGCCCGAGTGATTCGGCGGCAGCAGCCTGTCGATCGTCGTAGGTCAGGAACTCGACGCGATCATCGGGAATTCGTTTCGCGCTTGCGACGTGAATCGCATCGAGCGTCTTGATTCCGGTCTCGAGGGCGATCGCTCGAGCGAGCGCCAGCACTCCCTGATCCACGTCGATCTCGATCGACTCGCCGAGGTCGACGTCCAGTGCCGAGATCGAGGACGTTGCTCGTTCAGGAGCCATGCGCTGAAGCGCTCTCGGCGCTTCCACCGACGTCAAGCGGGAGGTCAGCCACGAATCGTGGGAAGACATTCGCTCGACGCAGTCCTCGTGACCGACTTCATCCGGCGAGTAGCGCTTGACGAATGCACTCGAGTCGACGTACAGGGTCATCGATCATCCTCTCGATCTTCCATGAGCGCAGCCCACACTGCTCGGCTTTCTTCCGGCGTCATCGCGAACGTCGGGCGGCGGTCCTTGCGCCGCTTGCCGAAGTTCGGCCCCGGGTGGAGCCACCCCTCGCGAATGCCGCGCTCGATGCCGGTCTCGACCTTCGCTTCGATGGGCTGGATCGTGGCCCGGGCCTTGCCGTGGTGCGTGATCGTCACCACGGTGCCTTTGTCGACCGCGTCCATGATCGCGGCGAGGTTGTTGCGCAGTTCTCGAATGCCGACTTCCATATGTACACATCGTAGCGCGAGTTGTGGACACATGCACGCGAGCGGTAGCATCTCGGCATGACCACGCTGCTCGAACGACTCCAGGCCGACACCAAGGACGCGATGAAGGCGCGCGACAGCGATCGCGTGCAGTCGCTTCGCCTGTTCGTGAACGCCGTCCAGAACGAGGCGAAGGCGAAGCTGCGCGACCTCGACGATGCCGAGACCGTCACGGTCCTGCAGCGCGAAAAGAAGAAGCGCGTCGAGGCAGCGGAGGCATTCGAGGCCGCCGGGCATGCCGATCGTGCGGGTGCCGAACGCGAGCAGGCAGCCCTGCTCGACCAGTACCTGCCCGAGCAGCTGTCGGACGTCGAGCTCGATGCCATCGTCGCCGAGGCCGTCGCGGAAACCGGTGCCGACAGCCCCTCCGCGATGGGCGCGGTGATGAAGGCCGTGATGCCGAAGGTCGCCGGGCGCGCCGACGGCAAGCTCGTCAGCGCGGCAGTCAATCGCGCGCTGCGCGGCTGACGATCATGTGGCGCGTGCGGACCGTCCTCGCGCTCGCCGCGCTCACGGTCGTGGCGGCGATACCGCCGGTGGCCGTCGCGGCAACGAGCGATCCGACGTCACCTGCCCGTTCGGGCGTGACCGCGTTCGGCGTCTCCCACCAGGGGCGCGCGCTGCGGGTCGCGCACCGCTGCGCACCCGACGCCACTGTCGACGTCCTCGTGATCGGCGCGATCCATGGCAACGAGGATGCCGGACGTGCGGTCGTGCGCCAGCTCGGGCAGGGTGCGCCCCCGCCCGGCGTATGCTGGCACCTGTTGACGGCGCTCAACCCCGACGGCGTGGTGCGGGGCACGCGCCAGAACGCGCGCGGCGTCGACCTCAACCGCAACTTCCCACTCCGATGGCGAGGGGGCGGTCGGGCATTCGACGTGTTCTATCCGGGTCGAGCCCGTGCATCCGAGCGCGAAACGCGCGCCGCGCTCGCGATGATTCGCGCGATCCGTCCCGACGTGACCGTGTGGTACCACCAGCACGCCACGATGACGATCCGACCGCCGCTGCCGTGGCGCGTCGCGCTCGCGAGCGCGTACGCCCGGGTCTCGCGCCTCGCGATGCGCGAGTACACGATCGGCGGGCCGCTCTACGGCACCGCGTCGTCGTGGCAGCACGCCGAACAGCCGATGTCGCTCGCGCTCGTCATCGAGCTGCCGGCCGGGTCGCTCGATGCCCGCGAGGTGCGGCGCCACGTCGCGGCCGTGCGCACGGTCGCCACGTTCGCGCGCTTCGATCGCGCGGACGTGCCCTGACGCGGGCCCGATGCAACGTAATCGGCATATGTGACGGGTTTCGTTGCACGCGGTGCGAGCGGGTGCGTGCGCGACGCGCGGACCCGCGCCGGTAGGCTGGCTCGCATGACGAAGACCGAGACGATCCAGCTCGAAGATGAAGTGGCGGTTGAGCTCGCCGGCCACCATGACGCGGTGCTCGATGCCCTGCGCGAGCGTGCGGGCTGCAGCATCAACATGCGCGGCAACGAGATCACCCTGAGCGGCGACCCCTACGCGGTCGATCGCGGTCGCGCGATGGTCGAGCAGCTCGTCGAGATCTTCGAGGAAGGCACGTCGCTGACCCCGGACATGGTCGGCGTCGTCGAGAGCGACCAGACGAGCGATGCCGCAGCCTCCGGCGCGACCGTCGCCGCCGCGACCGGCAAGGGATCGTCGGGCACCGGATCCGGCAAGCCCAACCTCGGTGGCGTCTCCAAGCAGCAGCGCAACGAGCCCGACTACGACTCGACCGGTCGCCCGCGCGCGAAGGAAGTCTTCACCGACGTCGTGCTGACGCATCGCGGCAAGCCGATCGGGCCGCGTTCGACCGGCCAGAAGCGCTACGTCGACGCGATCCGTGAGAACGCGATCACGTTCGGGGTCGGCCCTGCCGGCACCGGCAAGACCTATCTGGCGATGGCGCTCGCCGTCGACGCCCTCATCGAGCGCCGCGTCGCGCGCATCGTGCTGTGCCGCCCCGCGGTCGAGGCCGGCGAGAAGCTCGGTTTCCTGCCAGGCGGAATGCTCGACAAGGTCGATCCGTACCTGCGCCCGCTCTACGACGCGCTCTACGACATGATGGATCCCGACCGCCTCACGACCTGCATGGAGCAGGGCATCATCGAGGTCGCGCCGCTCGCGTACATGCGCGGTCGAACCCTCAACGACGCGTTCGTCGTGCTCGACGAGGCGCAGAATACCTCGCCCGAGCAGATGCAGATGTTCCTCACTCGACTCGGATTCGGCTCGAAGATGGTCATCACGGGCGACCCGACGCAGATCGACCTGCCACGCGGTCAGAAGTCCGGCCTTGTGCACACCACCGAGGTGCTGCGTGGCATCGACGACATCTCGTTCGTGAACTTCGACCAGGCAGACGTGCAGCGCCATCGGCTCGTGCAGCGCATCGTGGCGGCGTACCACACCGCCAAGGAGCGCGAGGGCGACGAAGAAGCCGCCCACAACCGCAGGTAGCGAGATGGATCGACCCGACTTCAAGATGGTGTGCGACGTCGCCTTCGATGTACCGGTCGACGGGCTCGACGAGCGGCGCGTGCAGGTGCTCGTGGCCGCAAGCATGTTCGAGGCAGGCGCCGAACCCGGCGACATGATCGAGGTATCGGTCGCGTTCGTCGACGAGCAGCGCATCGCCGAAGCCAACGCCGAGCACCGAGAGGTCGAAGGGCCGACGGACGTGCTGTCGTTTCCGATCGACGACCTGCACACCCAGCTCGGAGCCGGTGAGCCACGCGTGCTCGGCGACCTGCTCGTATGCCCCGAATACGTCACGCAGCAGGTCGCCGACGGGCACACCATGCAGGCAGATCCGGACCTGACGTCCGCGCTCGAGCGCTGCATCGTGCACGGTACCCTGCACCTGTGCGGCTTCGACCACGAGCGCAGCGACCAGGACGCGGAAGAGATGTTCGCGCTCGAGCAGCTCGTGCTGGATCGCGTGCGGGGCGCCGGCGCGGAGCGGCCACCGAGGTAGCCCTTCGGGGACGCCGCCGGGTGCTGATGCCGCACGGGTGAGCTACGACGGCGTAAGTTATCGGTCATGGAGGCTTCTCCGACAGTCGCGTCGTCACCCACCGTCGCCGAGTACGTGCGGCGGTCGCTCGACGCGATCGACTGGAGCAAGCCGAACGCGGTCCTCTACCTGCGCGGAATCGGCGACGAGACCGACTGGGCGACGAAGATGGGACCTGAGATGGCCCGCCGTCTCAATCGCACGGATACGTCCCTGTCGGAAGTCTCGTACCGCAACGTCAACACCCCCGGGGCGGGCGCCGAGTCCGGCGAGGCGGTGCTGACGGAAGTGCTCAGGCAGCTGCGAAAGCGCAAGCCGCACATGCGCGTGTTCCTGGCGGGTCTCTCGCTCGGCGCGTGGTCGATCGGCGACACGCTCGCGGCGAACCCCGGCCTGCGTCAGGGCATCGCTGGCGCGGCGCTCGTCGCGCACACCAACATGGCGCGGGCGCACTATCGGATGGACATCGGGCGCATCCGCGAGTTCAACCTTCCCGGGGACAATTTCTCGAGGCCGATCAAGGGCCCGCGAGTGAAGGTCCTGGCCGCCGTGAACGACCTCTACCACGGCATCAAGCCGCTCGCGCTCATCAAGCACCTTCCGACGATGCTGCGCAACCCGGAGATTTTCTGGCAGTTCTACAAGTTCTCGATCAAGAAGCCCACGGCGCACTCCAACAACGGCCCGTCCCAGGACGCCGCGTTCGGGTGGCTCAACACGCTGATCGGTCCGCCGAAGGCCTGAGGTCGCTCGGGGGACCGCCCCGCCGGATAGGCTGACCTCGTGTTCCGCTGGGTCCGAGATCGCGTTCGACTGTCGCGCCGCTACGTGGGGCTGCACGAGTCGCGCCCGCTCGTCCAGAGCTTCAACTTCGCGTTCGAGGGCGTCATCCACACGCTGGCGACGCAGCGCAACATGCGCATCCACTTCTTCGCGGCCGCGGTCGCGATGATCGCGTGCCTGGTGCTCGGCGTCACGCGCGTCGAACTCATCCTGGTGATCTTCGCGGCGACGTTCGTGATCGCGGCAGAGATGCTCAACACGGCCGTGGAGGCTGCGATCGACGTCGCTACCACGAGCTTCAACCCGCTGGCGAAGGTCGCCAAGGACGTTGCCGCGGGCGCGGTGCTCATCGCCACGTTCAACGCGATCGCGGTCGGCTACCTCGTGTTCGCGCCCCAGCTCGGCGACCCGTCGCGCGAAGTGCTGCTGGCCGTTCGCGAGACCCCCGTGCACATCACCTTCATCGCGCTCGTGCTGACTCTGCTCGGCGTGATCGCGCTCAAGGTCGTCTCCGGGCGATCGGGCACCCCGCTGCGCGGCGGCTGGCCGAGCGGACATGCCGCGATCGCGTTCGCGGCATGGATGGCGATCGCGTTCGTGACGGCCGGCACCACGTACGGCACGCTCGTGGCTGCGCTGACGTTCGTGCTCGCACTGCTCGTGTGCCACACCCGCGTCGAGGCAGGCGTGCACACCACCGGCGAGGTCGTCGCCGGGGCGGTGGTCGGGGCGAGCATCACGCTGCTCGTGTTCCAGCTGTTCGAGCTGCTTCGCTGAGGCAGCGAACCACGCGTCGATCGGCATTCCAGCGTGGAATCAAGCCACGCGACGCGCATGCCGATGGTGCCGTGATGGTCACGACGACGCTTGTCGACACCCTGCGCCGCG
>JBBQUY010000045.1:0-27860 GCA_038212015.1 Gaiellales bacterium
AGGGTGTCAATTATGTCTCGGTGCGTGTGACGAACACGAATGCGCTCACGACCACCAATGTCGACACGTTCGAGGTGCGCAAGGATACGGTTGCGGCGCCTGCGGTCACGACGCTTGCTGCGAGCTCTCCGACGATCACGGCGCCGTCGGTGTCGTGGACGACGGTGTCTGATGCGACGAGCGGCGTTGCGTACTACCGTGTGTATCGCGGCACGTCGAGCACGGGTCCGTGGACGCAGGCCTCCACGAACGGTTCGCCGACCACGGGCGTGTACACCGACACCGCTGCCACCGTGAATCAGACGCACTGGTACAAGGTGCAGGCCGTTGACCAGGCCGGCAACGAGAGCGCGGCGTCGAATGTCGTGAGCGTCTACTACCACCGCGCGCCGAATCCCGCGACGCTCGTGACGCCACTCGATTCCGCGACGGGCGTCTCGCCGCTTCCGACGCTCACCGCGCAGCATGTGGATCTGGATTCGCATACCGGTACGCTCGCGTTTGAAGTGTGCGCGGATCTGGGTTGCTCGACGGTCGTGCGCTCGGGTTCTTCGGCCGTGGGTATCGCGAGTGGCTCCAACGGCTCGTGGGCGGTGCCGACCAGCCTTGCCCAAGGCACGCAGTACTGGTGGCGAGCGCGTTCGACGGATCAGCATGGTGCGGTCGGCGCGTGGAGCGTGATCTGGACGTTCACGACGAGCACCGGTCCGACGATCACCGACAACCAGGCGGGCGATGCGACCTGGCGAAGTATCAACAACGGTTCCTATGACGTTGATTTCTCCGATGCGCTGGGCCTGGATCGGTTCGAGGTGCGTGTGTGGTCGGGAGCGGGCCAGACGGGGGCCATGCGCCAGGACTGGACGCTCGTCGTCGGTTCGCTCGCTGGCACGGCGCATACGACGAATTGGGCGCTGCCGGCGTCGACATGGACGGCGCTGGCTGAAGGCGTCAACTACGTGAGCGTGCGTGCGTTCAACGATTCCGCGGGCGTCAGTGTGCTCGTGGATGCGTTCGAGGTCCGCAAGGACGTCTCGGCAGCGGCACCCGGAATCGTCAACGACGGACCCGCCGTCGACGTGGACTGGTGGGCGTCGACCAGCTCGCTCGATACGAACTGGACCGCGTCGACAGGCGAGACGGGCCTGAGCGGCGTGCTGCGCTATGAGTACTGCATCTCCACGCTCGCGGCGTGTGGTGGCACGGTGGCGCGAACGTGGACGAACGCCGGGACCGGCACGGCGGTCACTGCCGCGGGGTTGAGCCTGGTGAACGGCACCCAGTACTTCGTCGCGATGCGGATGGTCGACGTCGCTGGCAACACGAGCGCCGCAGCGTCGAGTGACGCATTCCGCGTCGACGCGAGCGCACCGACGGCACCGACGCTGGTGACGCCGGCGGCAGCGGCGACGGTGACGGCAACGCCCGCGCTGACGGCGACCTACAACGATCCTGCGCCTGCCTCGCCCGGGCAGCTGAGCTTCGAGCTGTGCTCGGTCTCCGATTGCAGCACCGTGGTGCAGAGTGGTATCAGCGCCGCGGGGATCGCGGCAGCGACAAACGGATCCTGGACGCCGACAGCGCTCGCCGGCGGCTCATACTGGTGGCGCGCGCGCGCCACCGACAGTGCCGGCACGACCGGACCCTGGAGTGCCGCTCGCGCGTTCCTGCTCACCTATCCACCGACCACCCCGACGCTCGTGAGCCCCGCTGCGGGCGCGTGGGTGAACGTCGCCACGCCGATGCTGACGGCGACGTTCGTGGATCCCGACGCCGGTGCGACCGGGCAGCTCAGCTTCCAGCTGTGCCTCGATTCCTCATGTGCGAGCGTCGACCAACTCGGAACGAGCGCCATGAGCATCGCGGCCGGATCGAATGGCAGCTGGACTCCCACTGCGATCCCCAACGGAGCGACGCGATACTGGCGAGTGCGCGGCAACGACGGAACCTCCGACGGTCCCTGGAGCGCCACTCGCATCGTTCGTATCGATATTGCGCCGCCGCCGGCAATCACCACGCTCACTGCGCCGACGCCGACAAGCAGCACGCCCGCGCTGAGCTGGACGACGGTCGTCGACGCTGAATCCGGAACCGCCTACTACCGCGTCTACCGCTCGAACGCGGCCGGCGTACTGGGCAGCCAGGTCAACACCGACGGTGCCACCACGACAGGTGCGTTCACCGACACGGGAGCGCCCGGCACAGGCACCTGGCATTACACCGTGCGCGCCGTGGATGCCGTCGGCAATGAACAGCTGCTCGGTAACAACCAGGTCGCCGTCGTGTACACCGCGCCGCTGTACCTGCGTGCGAACGCCGCGACCAACCTCACGAATGCCTGGACGATCGAGACCATCGCGGGCACGGTGGCGAACACCGTCACGAAGCCGAAGGTCAGCCAAAACGCCGGCTACGTGCAGTTCGAGCCAGGCCTGGCACCCAACACCCCGTCGTTCCTGGGTGCGCTTCCCGCATCGCCGAGCGGGCGCGGCTGGATCTATGAGCAGGCCGCAGGGACCGGGCACGTCGCTGGGTCGTGGCGGTTCTGGATGACGACGAACGCGTCGCGCACGCATACCGGCTTCATGAACGTGCGCGCATGGAAGGTCACCACCGACGGCGCCGGAGCGATCCAGACGAGCACTGCACTGAGCGGATGGGTGCAGGGCGCCACCAATGTCGGCGCATCCACCGTCGACCAGAACCACTCCGTCGACGTCGCGATGCCCCAGGTCACGTTCGCGGCCGGTGAGCACCTGTATGTCGAGTACTGGGAAAACATCACCGTCGCCGCCAGCGGCGGCGGCTCCGCAAATACCACGGTGACGTTCCAGGTCGACACCTCGAGCGAACGCATCGAGCCCACCGGGCCGATCCCACCGATGAACGTCACCTCCACGAACCCGGCGTCACTGGCGCAGGGTCGCCGCGACGTGGTCGTGCGCGTCAACGGCACAGGCTTCGTGAGCGGTGCGACAGTCGCTTTCTCCGGAACCGGCATCACCCTCGACTCCACCACCTGGGTCTCGGCCACAGTCATCGACGTGCAGGTCGACGTCGCAGGCGCCGCAGCGCTCGGCGCACGCAACGTCAGCGTCACCAACCCTGACGCGAGCACCGCAACAGGCACCGGCATCTTCACGGTGACCGCGCCCAGCATCTCGATCGGCTTCTCCGCGCTGGGCTACGCCGACGCGGCTCGTGACACGACCGCTCCATACGCGATCGCGTTCGGCGCGATGACGACTGGCTCGATTCGCGAGATCGGACCAGCTGCGAGTGGTCAGACGCTCGCAGGTGCAGCCATCGAGGCGACCGTCACCAGCGACACGCACTCAATCCTGCAGGTAAGCAGCAGCGACTGGAGTGACGGCGCCACCAACACGATCAATGCCAGTCAGCTCGCAATCAAGCACTTCGGCGTCGCCGAGGCATGGACGCCACTCTCGACCACGGCCGCGAGCATCGATGGACCGACGGCACCTGCGACGACGACCTTCGCGCACGACCTGCGCCTGACGATCCCCGCGGCACAGGCGGCCGGAGCGTATTCGGCGACGATCACCTACACCGCGATCGTGGCACCCTGATCACCGAGGCACCCCGCGCGCATGTCCGGCGCGTCGTCCGGTCCCACCGTCGGGTAGGTTCGGAAACATCGACGAGAGAGCCCCCGACCCGACCCCCCAGCCGGCCGATGATGTCGACCATGAGCTGCGCTCGCCGCTCGGCGCGGTCATGCTCGGCGTGTTCGTGGTGCTCGGCTTCATCAGCGTGCAGTTCGCCGCAGGGGCCCTGTTGTACGCGCTCGACGTCGACCTGCAGGTATCGGGCGACGTCTCGCTCGCCGAAGCCCTTGCAATCAGCGCGATCCAGGTCATTGGAATCCTCGCGATCGTCGCGCTGGTGATGGCCGGCCACGCAACGTGGCGCGGAATCGGCATCCGCGCACCGCGTGGCGCCTTCGGTGCAGGCTGGCGCGCTCTGATGCCGGTGGGCCTGCTCGTGATCGGTCCGTCCGTCGGCGTCGCGCTCGTCAGCGACGCGGGCATCGTCGCCGACCGCGTCACGCCGACGCTGGCGGTCGCGTTCATCACGCTGGCGCTGCTCATCGCGATCAACGAGGAGCTCTGGTTCCGCGGGCTGCTCGTCGACGCCCTGGACACGGCCCGCCGACCGTGGCTGACGATCGTCGCGTCGGCGGTGCTGTTCGGGCTGCCGCATGCGGGCAACACCACCGCGCACCTGGTCAACGCGATCGCCGTGACGCTCGCCGTCGGGATTCCGTTCACGGTGGTGCGGCTGCGCTTCGGTGGACTTGGATCGCTCATCGCGTGGCACGCGCTCATCGACACGTGGGCGTTCCTGCACACCGCCAGCGTGACGCCACAAGGGTCGCCCGACATCGCTGACGTCGTGGCGACCCTCGTGCTGCCGTCGCTCGTGGCGATCGGCTACGTGTGGTGGTATCGACGCACGCGAACGCTCACGCCGTCGCGACGTTTGTGAACCAGTCGTCCTCGTCGATGACCGCGAACAGGCCCTCGACGTCCGGTGCGGTGGCGGCGACGTCCGGAACGACGTTCGCGACGCCGAAGATCGAGTCGGTGACCCGTGAGCCGATCTCGCGCAGCACTCCCACCGGGACCGGTGGCAGGTCGGCAGGGCTGCGAGCGTCGAGCGGTGTGGCGCGAAGCGCGACGGTCTCGCCGCCGCGGAAGCCGGGTCGGCTTTCCACGAGCGCTGCCTCGATGCGCCACCCGGCCAGGGCGACGCGGTGCCTGGCAGCCACATAGCCGACGACCACGTCGATGCACGACAGCATGCGTCGGCGCTCCGTGGTGACGGGCCCGAGGATGCGCGTGGTCGGCAGCTGGATCGGTGTGATCGTCGTCTGCGTCATGGTCATGTCCTTCCGTGGCGGTGCATGGCGATGGGATGGGTCTGCCCGTGGCTGCAGGTTCGAACGCATGTCGATCGTCGGGTGCGGCCGCCTCTGGGCCGCGCCGTGGCCCACTCCGACCGGCGGCGGCCGGAGGCCTCGTGCCTGCGTCTCGCGGGCGTCACCCGGGCGCGACTGACACCGAGCGCTCGCGGCGACTGACGACGCAGGCGCGTCCATCATGTCCAGGAGCCCGGGTCGAGGCGGTGTCGGAAATCGCTCTGACACGCTCAATCCACGTGTTCATGCGGATTGACATCGGTGCATCTGGTTGACATGTCAGTCAATAAACAGCACGCCGAAAGGCTTGCATCTGGCGTGGAACCGGGCATAGTAGGAAGTGCGCGGCACAGTTGCCGCGTGATTCATACAACAGCCACGGATCGATCGGCACCTTCATCGCCGGAGATTCGCGAACAAGGAGACACTGCAATGAAGTTCCTCAACATCGACACGATCGCCATGTTCCTGCTCATGATCGCCGGCCTCAACGCCGGTGTCAGCGCCGTCTTCGACTACGACGCACTCGGGCAGGTCCTCAACGGCGGTGTCTCCACCGCCTTCTACGCCCTGGTCGGCCTGAGCGCGTGCTACGCGATCGCTGACCGCATGGGCGTCCTCCCGTCGCACGAGTAATCGCTGCGACCTGAGTGACGACAGGTAGAAGACGCGAGGGCCCCGGCAGCAGCCGGGGCCCTCGTCGCATTCTGGGGGTGGGGCGGGGGGATGGCCGCGTCAGGCGGCCTGGGCAGGCGGAAGAGGTGGTGGCGGCGCAGGTGCGGCGACCTGCGGCGGTGGTGGCGCTGCAGCGGTGCCGGGTGGCGGAACGGCGGCTGGTGGCGGGACCGAGCCCGGAGTGGCAGCTGCAGGTGGCGCAGACGGCGGAGCACCGGGAGGCGCGGCTGGCGGCGCGGCGGCAGGCGGCGCAGCTCCTGGCAGCGCAGCCCCTGGCGGTGCGGCGCCGGGGGGTGCAGCGGCAGGCGGTGAAGGCGCTGCCGCAGCGGGCGCTGCGCTGGGCGGAGCGGCTGGTGCAGCTGGTGCGGCCGGGGCAGCTGGCTGGGCCGGTGCGGCCTGTGCCTGCGGAGCGGCCTGGGGCGGTGCGGCAGCAGCGGCAGCAGCGTTGCGACGGATGTCGACCTGCGCCTGCGCCTTGACCGATTCCAGCGTCAGCTTGAAGTTCTGGGGGCTCGTCGTCAGGTGCGAAGCTTCTTCCTCGCTGATGCGTCCGGCCATGATCAGCTTGATGAGCGCCTGATCGAACGTCTGCATCCCGTAGTACTCGCCGTCACCGATCGCCTCGTTGATCTTGGCGGTCTCTTCGGGATTGGTGATGCAGTCGGCGATGCGTGACGTGGCGACCATGACCTCCACGACTGCGGTGCGCTTGCCGTCGATCGTCTTGGCAAGGCGCTGCGAGACGATCCCCTTGAGTGCGCCGGCGAGCATCGAGCGTGCCTGCTGCTCCGCGTTCGAGGGGAACAGGTCGAGCACGCGCGCGATCGTTTCCTGCGCGTTGATCGTGTGGAGCGTTGCCAGGACCAGGTGGCCGGTCTCTGCGGCGGCGAGCGCCGTTCGCATCGTCTCCTCGTCGCGAATCTCGCCGATGAGGATGACGTCCGGGTCCTGGCGCAGCGCGCGCCGCAGTCCCTGGCCGAAGTCGAGGGTGTCGGCGCCGACCTCGCGCTGCGAGACGATCGACTTGTGATTGGGATGCACGATCTCGATCGGATCCTCGATCGTGAGGATGTGCCCGGCCGTCTCGCGATTTCGATGGTCGATCATCGCCGCGAGCGTCGTGGTCTTGCCCGAACCGGTCGCGCCGGTGACGAGCACGAGTCCGTGGTGCGACAGCGCGAGGTGCTTGATCACCGGCGGCACGCCGATGTTGTCGATGTGCGGTACTTCCGCCGGGATCACGCGCAGCGTGATCGCGAGTCGCCCGCGCTCCTTGAAGATGTTCACGCGATATCGCGCGGTCCCCGGCAGTTCGTAGGACAGGTCGGCCTCGCCGGCGTGGTCGAACTCGCCACGAAGGTTGGGTCGACGCTCGGTGAGCGCGCCGATCACGCCCGCGAGCGTCGGTCGATCGAGGGGCCCGATATCGGGGATGTGCTGCAGGTTGCCGTGCACGCGCATGAACGGAGGCTCGTTCTCGCGCGCGTGCAGATCACTCCCGTCATAGTCGACGATGCGTTGCAGCATCAGGTGCAGGAGTTCGACGTGCTGTGCATTGGGCTGGAATTCGCTCACGCGGCGCCTATCGGCAGTACAGGGATCGGACTGTAGCCCACCCGCTGCACCGGCTTCAGAATCGCCCAATTCCGGCGCCCAGTCAGGGATTTCCCGGCCGCCCCAGCAACCGATCGCGATGCAGGCGCTCGAGCACGCGCTCGGTATTGGCCGGCGTCATGTGAATGCCGTCGTAGAACTGAGCGTCGTCGCCGCCGAACGACGACAGCTCCGACAGGTCGACGAACTCGAAATCCACGCCTCCGTCGCGTTGCAGCTGCTGCAGCTTCGCGCGCACCTCGCGCACGCGATCATCCATCCCGTAGCGCTCGAGCAGGTCCTCGGCGAGCGGGTGGTACGGGGTCAGGAAGATCGTCGGCACGTCGCCGCGCGCGTTCGCGATGCGGATCGCGTCGACGAACTCGGCGAGCGGCTCAGGCTCGATTCCCTCGTAGGAATCGCGCTCGAAGATGTAGCCGGCGTACTGCTCGACCTGGCGCCGGATGAGAGTCTCGCGAAACGCCTCGGTCGTTCCCAGCGGCAGCGACCACAGCTGCATGCCGTGCTCGGAAAATCGCGCCTCGCGCGGCTCCTGACCGTCGTCGCCGCCCCGTGCGACGGAGCGGATCGCGGACGTCAGCGTCTGCAGCTCGGTGAGCGTGCCCGCGCTCGCAACGCGCGTTATGAAGCGCTCGCTGCGCGACACGAAGCGCGACATGCGCGGATCCGTGGACAGCCCGTCGCGCAGCTGCTTGACGCGGAACGCATCCGCGTCGAGACCCCAGACCAGATGCGGGAACGTCGCGCCCTGTCGCTCCTGCATGAGCCGAACGAACAGCCACGCATCGCGCGGCACGCCACCGCTCACCGCGGCGTTGAACGCCCGCTGGCCCGTCAGGCGCTCGATGTGCGCGGGGTCGAACTTCATCGTGCGGCTCGACCCGAGCAGCACGACCTCCGGCTCGCGGCCGCGCTCGACGGCCGCCTCGTACAGGTCGAGCTTGGCCGAGCGCACCTCGGAGTTCTCCGCCACGAGCCATTTCGTGGAGCGACCGGTCACGCCCGTCGGGTCGACATACCAGTTCACCGCTGCCACCACGCCGACGCCGACGAGCGTCACCGCGAGCAGCCACCGCACGAACGACGCGTGCGAGAACTCGCCCCGATGTTCGTCCGCGCCCGGCACCGCGACCTGCTCGGGGTCGGCGTGCACGTCGATGATGGTGCTTCCGCTCACGGCGACGATCCTCGCCTCGTCAGAACTGGAAGTACAGGAACGGGCTGGGCTCGCTGAGCTTGAGGATGCTGGAGGTGGCGAGGGCGGCGGTCGCGAGTGCGAGCTTGCGGGTGGGGCGGAACTTGAATTCCCAGGTGTTTGGCGCGACGTTCACGAACACGAGCAGCGCGGCGACGAGGCCGACGAAGATGAGCGGGACCTGGAAGCCGGTGGCGTCGGTGCGAGCGAGGTGGCCGAGGCCGAGGCCGTTGGCACCGAACATCGCGCTGAGCATGTTGCCCATGACCGTCCAGGATTCGCCGCTCTTGACCAGGTCGATGTTGCCGGCGCGGAACGGGACCCAGAGCAGGACGACCAAGGTGAAGCACATGAGGCGGGCGAGCCACTTCCAGGGGGGCACGAAGCCGGCGTCGGAGGCGACGCGGTGCACGACGAGCGCGGCGCCCCAGCCGACGCCCCAGAGCACGAACACCCAGGCGGCGCCGTGCCAGAGGCCGCCGAGGAACATGGTCAGGAACAGGTTGCGCAGGGTCATGAGCTTGCCCTTGCGGTTGCCGCCGAGCGTGATGTAGAGGTAGTCGGTGAGCCAGCGGCTCAGGCTCATGTGCCAGCGGCGCCAGAAGTCGGATGGGTTGAGGGCCTTGTAGGGGCTGTTGAAGTTCTGCGGGAAGCGCAGTCCCATCAGCAGCGCGAGGCCGACGGCCATGTCGGAGTAGGCGGAGAAGTCGAAGTAGAGCTGCAGCGTGTAGCCGAGTGCTGCGGCCCAGCCGCTCACGACGGCGAGGGAATCGGCCTGGCCGTAGAGGCGGTCGACGTGGGTGGCGAGCTCGTTGGCGATCACGACCTTCTTGAACAGGCCGATGACGAGAAACCACAGGCCGAGTGCTGCCATCTCGCCGGTGAGCTTGCGGTGCAGGTTGCGCAGCTGCTCGTCGATGTCGGAGTAGCGCACGATCGGGCCGGCGATCAGGTGGGGGAACAGCGCAACGAACGCGGAGTACTCGAGGATACCGCGGGCCGGCTTGACCTTCTCGCGGTAGATGTCGATCGTGTACGACATCGAGTTGAACGTGTAGAACGAGATGCCGATCGGCAGGATGATGTCGGGCACCGACACCGCCGGCCCGCCGCTCGTGACGAGCCCGAACACGGCGTTCAGGCTCGTGGCGAAGAAGCCCAGGTACTTGAAGATAGCGAGCAGCCCCAGGTTGAAGCTGAGCGCCGCGATCAGGTACTTCTTCGCGAGCTGGGTCTTGTCATGGCCGGCGTCGATCTCGCGCTTGATCGCATGCCCGGCCCAGAAGTCGACGGTCGTCGACAGCAGCAGGATCGGCAGCAGCACGAGGCCGGTCTTCACGCCCTCGTGGTACGAGAGCACGTAGAACATCCAGCTCATGAACGCCAGGTAGCCGAGCCGGTACTGCGGCTTGTCGACCGCCACCCACCAGCCCAGCAGGATCGCCGGGATCGCCAGCGGCAGCAGCAGCAACGCGTCGGTGCGCCCCACGGCCGCGGCCACGTACGCAAGCAGCGCCGCGATCAGCGTCGTGAAGCCCAGGCGACGAACCCAGTTGGTGGTGGCCGAATGTCCCACCCACCAGCCAAGCAGCATCGCGGGGAGGAACAGCAGCAGGAACGGGTGGGAGTTGAAGAGCAGCTGCATCGCCGCGGGATTCTCGCACAGAGCACGGCCGTGCTGGCGCACGGCAGCCAACCCAACGTTTGTGACCGCATGAGCACCAATTGTCGGGTTGGTGGGTGCGGGCGCGTCGTGCCAGCCGCCAACCGAACGTTTGTGACCGTATGAGCACCAAATGTCGGGTTGGCTGGCACAGAACCGGCCAACGCGTGGCCATCGGCAGGTTCGCCGTGACGCGGGGCGCGCCGCAGTCGAAGGTCAGGCATGGAGGGGATCCGCATCCGGGGGGAGCGGGCAGCGGTGCTGCGCGCGATCGCCAATACGTTGTTCGTCGTCGTGGCTGTTGCCGCGGCGTTTCCGACCAGTGCCGTCGCGGCCACGCAGGCGCGAACGCTGTTCCTGACGGAACAGGTGCGCCCGAGCGCGGTGCGCGGGCCCATCGCGGGTCCGGTGCAGCCGCAGCACATGGTCGCCCAGGGTGGCGAGGAGGAAGGGTTCATCCTCGCGTTCCGCCCTGACCGCGACGTGTATGTCGATGCCGTCGTCGATCCGGCCTCGTCCGCGTTCGCGGCCCAGTGGACGCAGCTGCTGCGCATGGAGTGGGTCAACGTGCGACGCCCGTCGACGTCCACCGGTGCGCGCCCGGGTGCCTACGCCGATCCGCTGCCCGCGCAGGTCGCCAAGGCCGGCAACGCCGGCAAGCTGCACGCGCGGGGAGGGCGCTGGAACGCGTTCGTGGTGCTCGTGAGCGTGCCCACGAACACGCCCGCCGGCGCCCACGCGGGCACGATCCTGGTGCGAGACGCTGCCGGCGCGGTGCTCGTGCGCGCGAACTTCTCGCTGACGGTCGTCCACACCAAGGCCAAGAGCGGAGCGGCGGACGCCGCGATCGCGCCGCACGATCCACGCAACTTCAAGATGCTCTTCAACTTCAACCCGAACTGGTATCGCGAGCTCGCTCCGGCCAACACGGCCCAGGAGCAGTACGAGCAGACGTATCGCACGCTGTGGATGCTGTCACGTCACCGCGCCGCGCCGAACGTGTGGCAGAAGGCCTATCCGACCGGGACGGGTGCCTACGACTGCAGCGCCTCGGACGGCTACCTCAAGGTGTTCAACGACATCCCGTGGTGGGCCGACGGCAAGCCAGGCGCGCTTCCGGTGGCGCTCATGCCCAACCACGCAGTCGCGCGCTGCACGACCGACGGCTTCACGATCAAGGACGAGGCCGGCAGGGCGTCGAAGTTCGACGACAAGGTCGGTGACCCGGTCAAGAGCTCGTGGTTCGTCTACAACATCGCCGACCACTGGCGAAAGGCCGGCATCCAGGACCACCGCTCCTACTTCATGAATCCGTTCGACGAGCCGAGCGGGCACCAGAACCGCACGGGCGTGCCGCAGATCAACAAGATGGTTCACGACTACGCGCCCGGCGTGAAGGTGCTTGCTTCCACGTGGCCGATGGAAGCATCGAATCGACGTGTCTGCCGCACCGTGCGCGGCAAGAAGTACTGCGCGTCCAAGCAGGGACAGCCCGAAGACAACTCGCACCTGCGTGACGGACAGGGCGGCGACGACCTCGACGGCTGGATCGCGCCGTACTTCCGCTCCTACGGCTTCGGCGTGACGAAGAACCAGCGCCTGGCCGGCATCAACCGCACGCGCGAGGTCGATGCGCGCCTCAAGTCGATCCAGAGCAAGGGTGGCGAGGCGTGGGTGTACGACCTGCCGCTCGGTTCCAGGCGCGTGCCGCAGCTGTCGATCGACGGTCCGTCCACGGACGCTCGCTTCATGTTCTGGCCGATGGGTCGCGACGGTCGCAACGGCTGGTTCATCGCCGTCTCCAACCGCTGGGTCGACCCGATCAACACCACCAAGATCCGCAACCCGTGGGACGACCCGCTTTCCTGGGTGGGCACGAAGAACCTCGACAAGGAAAACACCGGTCCGCACGGCGTGGTCTCGAACGGATGGGGCAGCCTCTACTACCCTGCGCTGCGACCGACGCTCGGCCTGACCGATCCGCTCGGCCAGCCGGTGGCATCGCTGCGGCTCGAGCGCATGCGCGACGGCGTCGAAGACGCCAACCTCATGCGCCAATACCGCGACCGGTTCGGCCAGTCAGCGCTCAACCGCAAGCTCGTCGGCGTGCTCGGCCCGCTCGTGGCGTCCACCGACCTGCCCGGCAACGAGGCATTCCCGCGCTACTCCAACCGTGGGCTGGCACTGCGCATGGAGATCATCCGGCGCCAGATGCTCGCGGAGCTCGCGCAGTAGGCATCATCAGGACCGACGCACGACCTCGCAGTCGCGCGCGACCTTGTCGCCGCGATTGACGTACGCCGTGTCGCGGCCTGCGCCGCACCTCAGCGTGTCACCCGCCGCTCGATCGCGCGCATCGAGCACGTCGTTGCCTGCCCCGCCGACCAGCACGTCGCGGCCCGCCTCGCCGCGCAGGATGTCGTTGCCTGCACCGCCATCGAGCAGGTCGTTGCCCGCGCCTCCGTAGAGCCGATCCTTGCCGGCGATGCCGAGCATGCGCCTGGCCGGGCACCCGTCGCCGTAGAGCTTGTCGTTGCCGCCCAGCCCCCACAGCGCGTCGGCGCCGCCGAGGCCGCAGAAGACGTTCGCTCGCGCCGTGCCGCGGAACTGGTCGCCGACGTGCGTCGATCGATTCGTTCCGGCGCGCGTCGGATCCGTGCGATGCGAATCGAGGCGGTCGACGATGCCGTCGTTGTCGTCATCGGCGTCGCAGCCGTTGCCCTGGGCATCGCGATCGAAGTTCTCCTGGCGCGGATTGACGACCGACGGGCAGTTGTCGATCGAGTCGGCGACGCCGTCGCCGTCCATGTCAATCGGCGCGATCGACGGATCGCACGCATCGCCGAGGCCGTCGACGTCAGCGTCGGTCTGGTCCGCGTTCGAGATCGTCGGGCAGTTGTCGTGCGAGTCGTCGCGACCGTCGTTGTCGTCGTCCCAGTCGCATGCGTCGCCGCTCAAGTCGCCGTCGGCGTTTCCCTGTCCCGCGTTCGACACGTAGGAGCAGTTGTCACTCGCGTTCGCGATGCCGTCGGCATCGATGTCGGCGTCACAGTCGTCGCCCGTACCGTCGCCGTCGGCGTCGCGCTGGAGGAAGTTCGCGACGAGGCTGCAGTTGTCGCTCACGTCGGGGATCGTGTCGCCGTCGTCGTCGGTGTCGCAGGAGTTGCCTTCGCCGTCGCCGTTGGTGTCGGTCGGTCCCGGTGTCGTCGATCCCTGGCAGGTGTCGGGTCCGGTCGGCGCATCGATGATCCCGTCGCCGTCCGCGTCGTAGTGGACGATCGCGGGCGTCGTCGTGGAATTGCGCGGCGCCGAGGGCGTCGATACGGAGAAATCGGCCGTGTTCACGTCGCTGTCTGCGCCGGCCGCGCGGATCAGCGAATTGTGTTGGCCGGGATCGGCGGGCGCAGCAGCACCGCTCGGCTCACTCAGCGCACAGGTACATGCCCACGACACCGCATCGTGCGGCACGTTGGCGCCTTTCGACAGCCAGACGGTGCCGCCATTGGTGTCGAGTGGCGGTCCCATCACGCCGTCGGAAGCCCCGCCGTCGAAACTCGGTGTCGCAAGCAGCCAGTAGCCGCCCGGCTGGATCACGTCGCTGGCATCGAAGTAGGCGACCGTCGCCTGGCTGAGTCCGTCCTCAGGCGAGTAGAACAGGTACCAACTCGCAAGCGAAACCGGCTTGTCGGACAGGTTGTGCAGCTCGACGAAGGCGTCTTCCCACGTGCCCCCCGTGGCGCCACGCAATTGGACCTGCGAGACGACCACGCTGGTGGATGCGGCCTGCGCGCTGGCGCAGGTCAGCAACACGATGAGCAGGGTGAGCGGCAACGCGAAACGTCGGAACATGCGCTGTTTCCTGCCCGTCGCTGGCGGGAATCGAACATTCCGACGTGCATCGGTTGTCGACGATTTCGAGCCGGGAACCCGACGGTTGCTCGTCCGCGTCGCGGTCCGCGCCGACGCGGCCAGCCGCGTGGCCGACGCGGGCACGCCTCGTCGCAGGAGCTCCACGTATGAACGCGGGCGCGTCAGGATCGACACACCACGTCGACCCGAGGTTGCTTCATGCTGCTCGTCAACACGCCTTCGCCCGCTGCTACGCCGCCCGCTCCGGCGCCCGCACGCGACATCATCGCGGTGACCGCAGCGCTCGGTGAGCTCGACCAGGCGGTCGCGGCTGCCGAGCAGGCCGCGAAGATCGAGGTGCCCGGCAAGGGCATGTTCGGTGGCAGCAAGGACGCGCATGACGCGGCCGTCGCGCAGCGCGTGGAGCTGCTGCAGCCCGCGGCCGCGAAGATCGACGCGGCGATCGGCGTGCTCAACGCCAACGCCGGCTATCGCTCCCAGCCCACCGGCGAATACTTCGGCGACCCGGTCGGCGTCGGCTATCGCCCGCCGTTCCAGCCGCTCGGCGACAATGCCCACGACATCGTCTCGATCAGCGCGAAGGCTGCCGCGAACCCGATCAAGTACAAGTGGGCGAACGACTTTCCGTGGCAGAACCAGCCGACGACGACGCTCGCGGACATGGTCAGCTACGTCACCGACATGGCCGGCACGATCACGCGCGGCGAGGCGCGCATCAGCCTCGATCGCGTGACCGGACTGACCGCCGGCCTGCTCTACGATCGCCGCGCCGACCAGCTCTCGGCACCGCAGCTGCAGCAGCTGCAGGATGCGGTGCTCGCGGTTCGCTCGCTGGGCGACAGCCGCTTCGCCGACGACAAGCTGCGCGGTGCACTCGCGGTGCTGCCGGCGCAGGTGCTCGTCGACGGCAAGCTCACGACGGACGCCGCATCGCTCGCTGCACTCGAACAGCTGCATCGCACGACGGTCATCGACGCAGGCTCGGCGAAGGCGAACGCGAACGTCGCCGCGCAGCTCGAGCTCGCGAAGTCACTCGCCGCGTCGGGTGACACGGCTGGTGCGCGCGAGATCTACGAGCAGCTCGGTGCGACTGCCTAGTGCGCCGAGCACCGATCTGAGCTGACGGAGCTGCTAGCGGACGAGGAATGCGCCGGCAAGGCCGCCGGCAAGGGCGCCGATCGGTCCGAGCAGCAGTCCGCCGACGACGGCGCCGCCGAGGATCCACATCCAGTTGGGAGCGCTCACGCGCACGCCGGCTGACACGCGCATCGGCAGCGTGCGGGCCTCGACGGGAGCAGCAGTCGCGGGTGCCTGGGGCGCGGCCGTGCGGCGCGTGCGGCGGTTGGCGACGGGGTACATGGGTGCAATCGTTGCGTTCACTGGGGGCTTCCTTGCTGGGTCGTAGGTCATGTTGACCAAGGACATCTCACCGGAAATCGACGCGTCACACATCGTGAACCGACGGTTCTTCCGAAAATGTGGCCGCTTCTCCCGTATTTGGCCGGAAGATGGTTCGAATCCCAGCACATCGCAATGCTCCTGACGAAGGGGTTGCGTGACACGACTTGCGTCAGGAGCGTCGCGATCGGGCATCGTTTCCGTTGGACGCGCCAGGATCCGTCAGGCACCCGGCGCGCCGCCGTCGCCGGTCCACACGCCGCGCCGCTCGAACACCGCGCGTACCGTCTCCAGGGCGTTGAGCGTGCGGGGAAAGCCTATGTAGGGCAGTGCGTGCACGAGCGCCTCGACGACCTGGTCCGGCGTCAGCCCGACCTCGAGCGCGACGTTCGCGTGCACGCCGACCTGGCGTTCGCAGCCGGCGCTCGCCGCCAGCGCACCGATCGTCACGAGCTGGCGTTGCTGCTCGTCGAGCACGTCCTTGGGACGGTCGGCGTAGCAGTCGCCGTAGCCGAACTCGACGATCATCCGCGCCAGGTCCGGCGACAGTTCCGCCACGCGACGAACGACCTTCGGGTCGTCGGTCCCGTTCACGCGCGTGAGCGTCGCCCAGCCGCGGTCATGTCGCGTACTGTCGGTCACGTGTCGGCGATCCTGGAGATCGTTCCCTCGGTCACCGACGCCACGAGCACCGACCCGCCGGCGACCGCACCGAAGTGCACGATGCCGCCCGTGCCGGCGTGCGTGGTGCGCCGCGCCGTGCCGGGGTGCACGGCCGTGATCGTGTCGGTGCAGAAGTCGGCGTACAGGTAGCGGCCGCGCAGCGACTGCACCGGGCCGCGATACACGACGCCGCCGGTCACCGAGCACGCGCCGCCCGAGCGGCCGTAGTCCAGGAACGGGCGCGCGTAGCTCGTTCCGGTGGAGAGGCGAACGCTCGAGGAGAACGTGAGGTTGCCCTCCATGCGCGGCCATCCGAAGTTGGCACCCGCCGGACCGCCCGCCCGCATCCGGTCGATCTCCTCGCGCTCGTTCTGGCCGACGTCGCCGATCCAGATGTCACCCGTCGCGCCGTCGATGCTGAAGCGCCACGGATTGCGCAGGCCGAGCGCGTAGATCTCCCGGCGTGCGCCGCGTCGGTTGTAGAACGGGTTGGAGCGCGGGATCACGTACCCGCCCGCGACTCGAGGGACGATTCGGATGAGCTTGCCCATGAGGCGATCCATGCGCTGGGAGTTGCGCAGCTCCACGCCGCCTCCACCGCCGTCGCCGATCGACAGGAACAGCAGTCCGCCGCGGGTGGTCCACAGGTTGCCGCCGTTGTGGTTGGTGGCGATCGGCGGGCTGAGCGGGATGCGGATGATCACGCGTCCGCTGCCGCCGATCACGCGACCGGCTCGTGCGCGGTACTGGCGCACCTCGCCGGTACCTGAGCGGTTGACGAAGTACACGAAGAAGCGGCCGCTGCGTGCGTAGTCGGCGCTGAACGCCATCGACAGCAGGCCCTGTTCGCCGCCGCCGAGCACGATCCGGCGAAGGTCCAGGAACGAGCGACGCGTGCCCCCGTTGACCGACCAGATCCGCCCGCCCTGTTCGACGACGTAGAACGTGTCGCCGCTGCCGGGGGCGCCCCCGACCCACACGGGTGCGGTGAAGGACAGGCCGGGCAGCTCGACGAGTCGAAACGACGGCGTGGCGGGCTCGGTGCCGGCCTGGCTGGCCGTGGTCAGCGCGCTCGCGGCGGCCACGGTGACGACGAGGGCGAGGGCGACGAGGCGGCGAAGGGAACGTTGCATGGGCTGGATGCTGGCAGGACTCGCCGGGCGATGCCACCATTGGGCCATGCAGGATCGCGTTCGCATCGAGATGTTCCTCGACGTCAGCTGCCCGTGGTGCCACGGCGCGCTCGAATCCAATCGCCGGCTGCTCGACGAGCTCGTCGCCGATCCCGGCGTGCCGCCGCTTCAGGTGCAGTGGCGCTTCATGCGCCTGCACCCGATGCCGCGCGACGGGGGACTGCCCCTGGACGAGTACTACGACGCGTGGGCGCCGGATGCCGAGGCGAAGGAGCGAGCTCGCCAGGAGGTGCGCGACTACGTGCGCGGTGTCGGCGTGCGCGTGGACTTCGCTCGCTACGACTTCCTCCACGATCCGTTCACTGCGCATCGGCTGCTGGCTGCAGTTCGCGACGATGGCGGCGACGACCTGCCGTCGCTGTGGAGCGTCGCGCGCGCGGTACTCAACGCCAACTTCGTGCACGGTCTCGACATTGCCGACCACGCCGTCCTGCGCGGCGCGGTGGAGCGGCAGGGGCTCGTGCTGCCGGTGCGCATCTGGGAGCTCGTGGCCAGCGAAGACGGGCATCTCGCCGAGACGCTCGCCGACCATGCTCGGGCGCTCGAGGTGGAGCTCGACGGCGTGCCGCGCATGGTCGTGGGCTCGACGATCGTGCCCACGTGGATCGAGCTGGACGAGGTTCGCGGTCGCCTGCGCGCGGCGATCGCCGAGCAGTCTTCTACGATGGCCTGATCACGAGCACGACCGCCGCGACCAGGAGCAGCACGAGCTCGCCGCGCGAGGTGAGGTCGACCTGGCGGATGCGCCACTGCACGTCCTCGTCGTCGGCTCCCTGCTGGGTGGACACGAGCACGGCTCGCTGCAGCTGCGGCGCGCGCAGCATCGTCGACCCGAAGAAGGCGACGATCCACGCGCCGATCGCGGTGCCGAGCCACCAGTTGTCGACGAGCTTCAGGTCGCGATCGGCGATGTACCAGGTGCCGGCACCCGCGGCGATCAGCGCGGCCGGCAGCGCCACGAGCAGGCTCAGCTTGCCGACGCGACGAGCGTAGTTCACGACGGCCGCGGGATCGTCGCCCGAACGAACGTGCATGCCCCAGCCGGCGGTCGTCGCCACGACGAGGATCCATGCCGCGGAGGCTGCCGCGACGAGTGCCACGAGGATGATCTGGAGGGTCGAATCCATGCGCGAGTGCTACCCGGGGCGGTCCAGCTGCAACCGGGGACGGCGCGAACGGGATATTCGGGTGGGGCAGCTGCGCCGCGTCATTGCGCGCGCCGCTCTCGGGGGACCAGCTGGACGCACTGACGCCATATCGCGGCGGCATCATCACGCCGCCACCACTACCTGCGCCGCCGCCGCTCGATCCGACGGAGGGGCTGCTCAACTCACCTGTGGGACGGGTCGTCGAAGGGCGCGCCGGCGACGCTGCCTCGCTGCTCGCGATCATCGGTGCCGCGACGCTCGTGATCAACCATCGTGGCCCGGGTGCGCCGATGGCCGAATTCGTCGGCGAACGCATCGTGCTCGGGTCGATGGGAGCCGCGGGCGTCGACGCGCTCATCCAGGCGCGCAACACGCTCAAGGACGACGGTGCGGGCGCGGAGGAGCGCGGCAACGCCAGGAGCAGCTGGGGAACGGTGGCCTACGCCGCGACCGGCCTGCTGCCGGCGGCATCGCTCAAGGCGCTGCGCGGCCTGCATCGCTCACCGTCGACCCACGAAGTGCTCGGGCTCGGCGCGCTCGGCGTGAACGCAGCGATGCTCGGCTACGAGACCGTGACGCGCACACCGAAGATGGCGCGAGGCGAAGAAGATGCATCGGGCTACGGCTCGTTCCTGGCGTCGATCGGTGGATTCGTGGTGGCGCGCCGCGTCATGTCCCGCGCGTAGGCACGCCTCACCGAGTCAGAAATTGCCGAGCCAGAATCGGCGCCGTTCGGGCAGCAGCTCGGCTCGGTGGACGTCGCCGCGGCCGGCCAGAAGAAACCGCTCGTGGAGGAAGGCGGCAGTCATGCATGCTTCGTCGGCATGGAAGGGGCCCTCGAAGTCGTGGAGCAGGGGGCGCAGGACGAGCACCCAGCGCCCTTCGTGCTGCCACCAGCAGCGATAGGTCTTCGCCAGCCCCAGCACGGCCACCGGATCGAACAGCTCGCGCCAGCGGGGTTCCTGTGGGTCTCCGTCGACGTGGATGCGTGACTGGCGCTGCAGCCGTCCGCTCTCGAGCTGAAGCTCGTTCCAGCCCGGCGTGTGCAGCGTCCATGGCCCGCGTCGCGGGACGCGTGAGCTGCCGGGGAGCATGTCTTCGATCGCTCGAGGAAGCTGCATGAGCGCGAAGGTGAACAGGTTGGTGCTCAGTGCTGTCGTGCCCACGATCACCGGCGCGCCGCCGGCTATTCGACCTTGCAGCAGCTCGCCGGTGCCAAACTGCACGCCCCGGCCGAAGAGGCCTGTGATTGGCACCTGCTCGAGGAACCAGCCTGTGTCCTTGGGCGTGATCACCGCGGTCGGATCGCTCCCGAAGGGCACGAAGTTGCGACGAGCTGCCCACCGCTCCCAGCCGTCACCGGCATGCGTCACCACATGCCGCTTGGCCTCGATCGACAGAACGACAGGGAGCGCGATGGCCGCCAGCGCCACGACGTGGACGACGAGCACCGGAGCGAGCCAGCGCTCGACAAGGCGCCAGTGCGGGCCGTCGCTCATCACCACGCCAGCGACCGCGAACGCCACCAGGGACGCGGTCACGAGAAACATCACCACCACGACCGGGCCAGTCAGCCGCCGTGGCTTCCTGGGCGCAGCAAGGGGCCGGTCGACCGGCGCATCCGGGTACAGCTCGCGAATCGTGCGGGCGATGGGTTCCACCGACGAAGCATCGGTCGGGCCGGGGGCGACCATGAGCCGTGCCGATGTTCGGAACGGCGTCGCGCTGCGACGACTCTCGTCCGCGGAGTGGGCTAGGCGCTGGCGCGCAGCGCGCCGAACGTGCGGTCGCGCAGCGCGATGCGCGCGATCGCCTGGTCGAGCAGGCGACGATCGATGGGTCCGGTGGTCGGGGTCGTCTCGTCGCGATCGACGTAATCGACCGAGAGCACGTGGTCGACGAACCAGTCCGGATCGCGTTCGGCGATGTAGCGGACCTTCTCGTCACCGTCGCCGTGGGCGATCAGGTGGAGCGCGTCGGCGAGCTCGCGCTCGTGATCTGGCGCGGACGGGCGGGTAGCGTGGGAGTTCGACGAGACCTGCATGGTGACCTCCGGGGGCGGGGTTGTCTTGTCCCGTCGACCGGTGGGCAACCGATCGAGTTGGTGGTGTCTTCCCCCCGACTCGAAAAGCATGCGTGTCAGTCGCGAAAGCTACGCAGCGCGCTCGGACGCGGTCGGTTGCTCCTCCGCCTCGGCTTCCAGCCACGAGAGCTCGGCGTCGGAGAACAGGCGTTCCAGCACGATGACGTCGGAGCAGTCGTCGAAGTCCAGGCCGATCGATTCGAGGTGCTGCACGAGCCGCGCGCCCGCCTGCTCCAGGCTCATCGCGCAGCGCATCGGGACGCCGAGCTCGAGCGGTGCGGCGGCGTATCCGGCTGCAAGCAACTGCGCGACGTTCGCGAGCGAGCGCTCGTCGGTCGGGTCCAGCCGCGCGAAGCGCGCGCCCGGAACGCGTCGGTGATGCAGCAGTGGTTCGCGGGGCGTGCGTGCGTCCGCGATGCCGGCGTCGAGGGCGCCGCAGTCGCGGCGTGCGCGCACCGCAGGGGTGTCGAAGCCGGGGCGGTCGAGCGTCGTGGTCGGCAGCGTCGCGAGCACGGTCCAGATCGCGGCCTCGATGCCGGCGGGGCCGTCGACGGTCGCGAGCGCATCGAGCAGGTCGCGACGCGCTACGGCGACGCAGCAGTACCCGGCCTCCAGGGCGGTCGTGCCGATGGAAGCCGGTCGAATCGCGATGCCATGCGAGCTGCGCGCCAGCTCGGCCAGCAGCAGTGCGTCGGCGCTCGTTGCTGCGTCGGGGTCGAATGCGAGCACGCACAGGTCCTCGTCGGCATCGCGCAGCAGCGCGCGCAGCTCGTCGACCAGCTCGCCCGCGGGGCCGTCGAGCACGTGCCAGTCGCGTCGTGCGGTGGGCGCTGCCGGATCGACCGGAACGCAGACGCGGAGGGGGGCGGCAAGCAGCTGGGGCGTGCGCGGTGCACTCGTGCGCGCGGCGGCGTGGCGCGCGTGCAGACCGTCCAGCAGTTCGACGGTGTACCTGGCGCGGGCACTCACGTCGGTCGAGCGTGCGGCATGTTCGGCGCGCGTGGACATCTGCCTGATGCGTTCGGGCTCGTCGAGCAGCGCGCGCAGCGCGGCGGCGATCGTCGCCACGTCATCGTCGGGACCGATCTCGAGCATCGCGCCGCGCAGTTCGTCGGCGCCCACCTGCGCGGGAAGGTCGCCCACGCCGACCGCACCGCAGGCGGCGACCTCGTAGTACTTGGCCGACAGGATCTCGTACGTGGTGCCGGTGACGACGACGCGCGAGCGGCGCAGCAGGTCGGCGAACGCCGGCTGTCCACGGCGCGCTGGGGACGTCGACATGCATTCCCAGTAGCCGGGGTGGCCGACGTCGACGACGTTCCACTCGCCGGCGAGCTGCGCGGCTGCCTGCTTGATGCGCGATCGCACCGGATACGCGGTGCCGTTTGCGGCGCCGCAGATGAGCAGGTCGATGTCGCGCGAGGCGCCGGGATCGGGTGCGTAGAAGAGGTCGGGGTCGTGGCCGAGCGGGCGCACGAGCAGTTCGCAGTCGAGGTCGGCGCGAAGGTCTTCATAGGCGGCGTAGCCGGATTCCGGGCCGAGGCCGAGCAGTGCGGTAGGGCGCATGCGCTGCAGGTAGCGGCGGCGCTCGTCGAGCGCGCTGAGCGGATCGCTCATGAACAGCGCGGTGGGGCATGCAACGTGTTCGATGCCGCGAAGCAGCTCGTCCCACAGCCCCGGCTCGGCGTGGTGCAGGTCGGGCAGCAGCACCACGTCGGGAGCCTGCTCGACTACGACCTCGTCGATGGTTCGCGCCGGATCGTAGCCTGGAAAGCCGGGACCCCAGAACACCATGTCGCAGTGCTCGCGCAGCGCGAGCCACATCGTCGCCAGCGTGGTGTCCATCGAGCGCGCGAAGTAGTCGAGCCGGTACGGCATCAGCACGCGCAGGTCGCGCGGCGTGTCAGTCGCGCCGCGCTCGCTCATGCCGCGGTCGTGGATGCCGGCGCAGGCGCCGCCTCGGTGGGGCGACCGTCGCGATCGAACTGGCGAACCCATTCGAACACGAGCTCCATGCCGCGTTCGAGCTCCACCTGGGGGCTCCAGCCGAGCGCGCGCAGCTTCGCGGTGCTCAGGCGCTTGACGACGGTCTGCGCGCCGGGCGCCTCGACGACGTCGATGAGCGTCTCGGGCGCGCCGGTCATGCGGCAGGCAATGCGAGCCACATCGTGGATCTGCACGGCGGCATCGTCGCGGCCGATGTTGTAGACACCGACGCCCGCGGCCGAGTCGACGGCGTTCGTCGCGCGCTCGCCGTGCTCGAGCGCGATGCGGATGCCGCGCGTGGTGTCGCCGACCCAGCACCAGGAACGCTCGGCGCCGCGGTGCACGGGGATCGTCTGCCCGGTGTTTGCCTGCCAGAGGATGTTGAGCAGTGCGGCGCGACCGCGGCCGGGCACGACGCCCGGGCCATACGGCATCGACAGGCGCAGGATCTGCAGCCCGTCCGGGCAGTACAGCTGCGCGGCCTGCTCGCCCCAGTACTTGGACAGGCCGTAGATGTTGTGCGGCAGCGTAAGCGGTCCGTCCTCGGCACAGTCGGCATCGCCCTGGTCACCGTAGACCTCGCTCGTCGACACGTACGCCATGCGTGCGCCGGCATCGGCAGCGGCCTTGGCGAGCAGTCCGGTGGCGAGCGCATTGCTCGTGATGGAGCGTGCGACGTCGTCTTCGCCGAACAGTCGTCCGACCTGCGCGGCAAGGTGCACCACCACGTCCGGGCGGTGCTCGCGCACGAGCCGCTCCGCGACACCGAACTCGGTGAGGTCACCGTCGGCATGGTCGACGCCCACGGCGTCCCAGCCGGCATCGAGCAGGTCTGCCATGAGGTTGCGGCCGACGAATCCGTTGGCACCGGTGACGAGCAATCGAGTCATGGGACGAGAATCGGCATTTCCAGCGGGTTCTCTGGAGTCCGTTGCAGCATGCGCGACCGATTGCAGGGGCAAGCCCGTACCAGCTGGATCGCGTCGCCATCGACGATGTGGGGTACGGCGTACGTGATGGAAGCATGCAGAGCGTGTGATTGCGAACAGTTCCGGTGGGCGGAGGGCACGCGCTGCAGGTGTGGCCATGAGCTGGACGAGCATGATTGCGGGTTGCCGACGTCTGGTCGTGTGCCGCTGCCGGGCGTCTCGCGCCTCGCCCTGGCTGGCTTCGTGCTGGTACCGATTGCCGCTTCCCTCGCCGAATACCTGCGCGTCGCTCGCGGTCCGCACCTTTCAACGTGCCAGATTGGCGACTGCTTCGCTCAGGACGAGCAATTCATGGCGGTGTTCACCGGGTTGATCTGGGGTGCCCCGGCTCTGGTGCTGGGTGTGCTCCTGCTGGTCGGCCGCCCTCGTGGCGAACACCAGCAGCGTGGGTGGTCCGTGCTCACCGTGGCAGCACTGCTCGTGTACGCGGTCATCATGATTACGGTGTTCGGCGCGGCGCACTGAAGGCGCCGGCCACGCCGGAGGCTGCACCGGGAGGAAGAAACGCAGGGTGCGTCAGCGCGTGGCGCGGCCTTCGAACTCGACGTGCGTGGTGCCGGAGGGCGAGCTCGTGACGCGAACGTCGTCGAAGCGATCTTCGAGCGCTTCGAGGCCGTCGCCCCACAGGCGCGTGCCACGTCCGAGGAGCACGGGCGCGACCGCGACGTGCAGATAGTCGATCAGGTCGGCTTCGAGGAACTCGCGAATGGTGGTGGCGCCGCCGCCGATGCGCACGTCGGTGCCGGGTGCGAGCTCGCGAGCGCGGGCGAGCGCATCTTCCGGGTTCGCGTCGAGGAAATGAAAGACGGTGCCGTCCTCCAGCTGGAGCGGATCGCGAGGGTGGTGGGTCAGCACGATGCACGGCGTCTTGAACGGTGCGTCCTCGCCCCACCAGCCGCGCCAGCCGTCGTCGAGCCACGGCCCGGACTGCGGTGCGAACTTGTGGCGCCCCATGATCTCGATGCCGACGCCGGATCCCCATGCAGCGGCGAACTCGTTGTCGATCGCGTTGTCGCCGTCGCCGCTCCTACCGTGCATCTCGTTGAAGGAACTGGTGTTGATGAGCCACTCCATGATGTGCGGCCCGTGCCCGAAGGGTGCGTCGTAGGACTGGCCCTCGCCCGTGCCGAACCCGTCGAGCGAGATCGTGAAGTTGTGGACGCGGACTCGTGACATGCGCGGACTCCTGATCGAATGCTGGTCAGGAGGATAGCGGGAAGACGTTGGAAAGCCCCGCCAGGAGGCGAGGCTTTCCGGGGAGTGTGGTCACGCAGCCGAGGCGGCGATCGCGCGAGCCGTCGCTGCACGCGGTGCACGCCGTGGGCCCGGTTAGTTGTTCGCCAGCATGCGATCCTTAATGGAGCGCTTGCCGGCGCCGGACGCCTCGGACGCTTCGACCTCGCGTGCCTTCGTGCCGATCTCGATCCGGCGGGGTTTTTCCTCGACGGGCTTCGGGATGTGCAGTTCGAGCACGCCCTTGTCGAACGATGCATCGATCGCGCCGGCATCGACCCCATCCGGGAGCGTAAGGTTGCGCTCGAAGCGACCGTAGGAGCGTTCCAGGCGGTAGAAGCCCCCGTCGTGCTCGGGCTTGCGCTGCCACGTGCGCTCACCGGAGATGCGAAGGGTGCGATCCTGCACCTCGATCGAGACGTCGTCTCGGTCGAGCCCCGGCAGGTCAGCGCGAAGGACGTAGTCGTCGCCTTCTTCGGCGACGTCCATCGCGGGCACCCAGCGCTGGGTTTCGGTCTCCGGCATCGAACTGCCGAAGAAGCGCTCGAACAGGCGGTTCACGTCGCCTTGGAGCAGCGAGAGGTCACGGGTCGGATCCCATGTCACGATAGCCATGTCGGCCTCCTTTCACAGTCAACAAACACGTTCATCAACCACGAGCAGGAATCGCTCTTCTGGCACTCTATTACCAAGAGTGCCAAATGTCAAACTGACGCGCCCTGGAGTCGGCTTCATCCCCGGTAGGATCTCGGGGACGCGCGAGGGAGCTGAAGTGCGAGGTCAAGAACGCAAGCCGCACGATGCACGAACGATGGCCGAGTCATTCGGTGCCGACCCCGAACGCTACGACCGGGTGCGCCCCTCGTACCCGGCAGCGATGGTGGATGCGATCCTCGCTGAGGTGCCCGGGCGTGACGTGCTCGACGTCGGATGTGGCACTGGCATCGCCGCGCGGCTGTTTCGGGAGGCGCAGTGCCACGTGACGGGAATCGAGCCGGATTCGCGCATGGCCGACTTCGCGCGGCGGCAGGGATTCGAGGTGGACGTCGCGCGGTTCGAGGAGTGGGCGCGGGCAGGACGCACATTCGACGTGCTGGTCTCCGGCACCACATGGCACTGGATCGATCCCCCCGTCGGGGCGCTGCGAGCTGCAGAGACACTGCCTTCTGGTGGCGTGTTCGCCGCGTTCTGGAACGTCCACCATCCCCCGCCGCAGCTGGCCGAGGCGTTCAATGCCGCATACGGACGGATCGCGCAGAGCTCTCCCTTCGCGAGACACGGAGGCGACTGGCACATGCGCATCCTCAACCGCACGGCTCGCGGCCTCACCGACGCTGGCGCCTTCGACACGCCGCGGGTGCGGCGATATCCGTGGCAGCAGACCTACACGCGCGAGCAGTGGCTCGAGGTCGTTCCGACCTTCGGCGGCCATGGCCTGCTCGACGCCGAGCAGGCCGACGAGCTGATCGACGACATCGGCTCCGCGATCGACGCGGCCGAAGGCTCGTTCACCATGACGTACGAGACGTTGCTGATCACGGCGACGCGCGTGTGACACACCACCGCGCACGGCGTCCTCCGAAGACAGAAAACCCCCGCCGGAGCGAGGGTTTCCCGAAGGTGGGCCGTGATGGGGTCGAACCATCGACCTTGTGATTAAGAGTCACCTGCTCTACCAGCTGAGCTAACGGCCCTGGGTAGGCGCCCCTCGAGAGGAACGCTCACAGCGGTGTACTGCAAAAGTGTACCAGCGTGCCGCGCATTGCGCGACACGTCGTTTCAACGAACCAACTACTGGGCCTGCTGCTGCGGCGCCGGCTGGGCATCGAGCGGCAGGGTGAAGCGCATCGCGATCTGCGTCGGCTGGGGCGCCCCGTTCCAGGCGCCGAGCAGGAACCATCCCGCGACGGGCACGACGAGCGAGGCGGCGCCCGGCTGGCCGGTGTCCTGCAATCCGAGCCATGCGCCGGCGGCGTCCGAGACCACCGGCGTCACGGACACGCCGGGAGCGGCGGCGACCTGCACGATGACGTTCGCGCCGCCCTGCAGGTACCACCACGCGCCAGCGGAGGCGTTCGCGGCGGCGACGTGGTTCTGATCGACGAGCTGAACCGTTGCTGCGGGCGGGCCAGCGGCGTGTGTGACAGGCGCGGCGGCAGCGACGGGTTCGCTGGCGCCGACGGGATCGACGGTCGCCGCGCCGCTGCTGCGCGTGACGAGGCCGTCGCCCTCTCGAAACAGCGCGATCCACGGAATCGCGACCGCTCCGATGAACGCGGAGATGACCATCCCGACGATGAGCACCGCCATCGTGCTCGCGCCTTCGGCGCTGTCGGTGTCGACGTCTCCGGCGATCGATCCGAGCCCGCTTCCGAGCGACTTGAGGGCCGTGCCGAGCAGCGGCCCGAGCACTACCGCCGAGATTCCCGCAAGGCCCGCAACGACGAGTGGACTGCGGCCGAACAGGCGCCAGGGTGCGTGCGGCAGCATCCGCTCGTCGCGGCCGGTTGCGCGCGTGGCCGACCACAGAAACCACAGGCCGAGCACGGTCGCGAACGCCGCCCAGCGCATAGGCGCGGAGCCGAACAGCAGCTCGACCATCTGGAACGAAAGCGGCTCCGATGGCTCTGCCGGCACCTCGCTGGCAGCACCCGCTTCGATCTGCGCGGCGAGATCCGAGAACATGGCGAACACGTCGTTGACGGCCCACAGGCCGAGCAGCAGCAGCGGGGCGGTCGGGATCGCCAGGCGCAGCCACATCCACGGCAGCGAGCGCACCGCCGCACTGGCCCAGCCGAACGTGGAGTCGTCGCCTTCGTCGGCGATGGCCGCAGTCGATGCCGCCATCGGCACCACGAACGTGGAGATGAGGATCGCCCAGGCGATCGTGATCGACAGGAAGATGCCGCCCTTGGACGGCAGGCCCCCGGTCGACGAATCGCCGCCGCCCACGCTGCCAGCGAGCTGGATGAGGATGAACCAGAGCACCGCACCGAGCAGCGCGGTCACGCCGATCGCCGCCGCGAGCTGGCGCCAGCGAGACGTGACGAGCTCACGAGAATTGGCGAGCAGCGAGGAAATCGAAGAGGAGTCCATCCCGTCGATCCTCGGCATCCGCGTGGAATTAGTGAGCGGAGCGTGGAATCAGCCGGGTTTCAGCGCGCGATGATCGGCATGATGCGCACCACGCGGCCGCGGGCCGGAGCCC
>JBBQUY010000046.1:0-27462 GCA_038212015.1 Gaiellales bacterium
GGCCGTGGCCGAGGGACTCGACACGACCCCCGCCTTCGCGCAGTCGGTCGCGTCGTTCTACGACATGTTCCACCTGCAGCCGATCGGCAAGCACCTGATCGAGGTCTGCACCAACGTCGCCTGCGCCCTCAACGGCGCCGGTGCCGTGCTCGAGGAGTTCGAGAGCCAGCTCGGTGTGCACGCAGGCGACAGCACCCCTGACGGCCAGTACACGCTGCGCACCGTGGAATGCCTCGGCGGCTGCGGCACTGCGCCGACCGTCGCGGTCAACAACCGCTACCGCGAGTTCTTCGAGCGCAGTCAGGTCAAGCCGCTGCTGCAGGAACTCAAGGCCACGCCCGCGGGCTGGACCGAAGGGGAGGGCCAGGTCTGATGGCGACCCCGCAGCAACCACCCGCACCCAAGACGCGACCCGGCTCGATCGGCGAGACCGTCCTGTGGAGCCAGCTCGGCGAACGCGAGCACCTGCGCGCCTTCGACGACTACGTCGCCGAAGGCGGCTATGAGCAGCTCAAGCGCGCGATGGGCATGCAGCCCGACGCGCTCATCCAGGAGATCAAGGATTCCAACATCCGCGGCCGCGGCGGCGCAGGCTTCCCGACCGGCCTGAAGCTGAGCTTCATCCCCAAGGACAGCCCCAAGGCCAAGTACGTCGTCTGCAACGCCGACGAGTCCGAGCCGAGCACCTTCAAGGACCGCGAGATCATCGAGCGGCTCCCGCACATGCTCGTCGAAGGCTGCCTCATCGCCGCCCACGCGATCGGCGCCAACCACGCATTCATCTACATCCGCGGCGAGTTCTACGAACCCGCGCTCGTGCTCATGGCCGCCGTCGAGGAAGCCCGCGCCAAGGGCCTCGTCGGCGAGAACATCAACGGCAGCGGCTGGAACTGCGACGTGATCGTCCACCGCGGCGCCGGCGCCTACATCTGCGGCGAAGAGACCGCGCTGCTGAGCTCGCTCAACGGCTACCGCGGCCAGCCCACCGTGAAGCCGCCGTTCCCGGCGGTCAGCGGCCTGTACGAATCACCCACGCTCGTCAACAACGTCGAGACGCTCGCCACCCTGCCGCGGATCCTCGCGCTCGGCGGTGGCGAGTACGGCAAGAAGGGCGTCGAGCGCACCGGAGCCGGCACTCGCATGATGAGCCTGTCGGGCAACGTCGTTCGCCCCGGCAACTACGAGATGGAGATCGGCCAGCCGCTGCGCGTGCTGCTCGAGCAGCTTGGCGGCGGCATCCCCGAGGGCCGCAAGCTCAAGGCGATCATTCCCGGGGGCTCCTCGACGCCGGTGCTGCGCGCCGATCAGGTCGACACGCTCATGGACTACGACTCGATGGCCGCCGCCGGCACGATGTTCGGCTCCGGCTCGGTGATCGTCATCGACGAGCGCACCTGCATGGCGCAGCTCGCGCAGCGCGTCGCGGAGTTCTACCGCCACGAGAGCTGCGGCAAGTGCACTCCCTGCCGCGAAGGCACCAAGTGGACCGTCGACATGCTGACCCGTCTGGTCGGCGGGCAGGGGCGCCCCGGCGACGTCGACCAGATCTACGACGTCTGCTCGAAGGTCCTCGGCAACTGCCTGTGCCCGCTCGGCGACGCGATGGCGATGCCGGTGATGAGCTACATCGAGCAGTTCCGCGAAGACTTCGACCGCTACCTCGAACCCGGCTTCGAGCCGCCGACGGATTCGCCCGTCGCCGACATCGCCGACCGCATGGTCAAGGCAGCCGGCGTCTCCAAGCCCGGCGTGACCTGGGCCGGCACGCTCTCGCGCGACAGCTTCACGCCGCTTGCAGTCGCAGGCTCCGACGCGGAGGCTGACGCCTGATGGCTTCCGTCATCGTTACGATCGACGGGCGCGACGTGCAGGTGCCCGCAGGCTCCGGCCTGGTCGAGGCAGCCGCCGAGCTCGGCGTCGAGATCCCCGTGTTCTGCTACGAGCCCCGCATCGGGCCCGCCGTCGGCGCATGCCGCATGTGCCTGGTCGAGATCGAAGGCGTGCCGAAGCTGCAGGCCGCGTGCGCGACGAGCGTGCGCGAGGGCATGGTCGTCTCCACCGTGGGCGACAAGGCCCGCGAAGCGCAGGAAGCAGTACTCGAGTTCCTGCTCCTCAACCACCCGCTCGACTGCCCCGTCTGCGACAAGGGCGGCGAGTGCCCGCTCCAGGACCACGCATTTCGCTGGGGCCCCGGCGCGTCGCGCTTCGCCGAAGCCAAGCGCGTCAACGACAAGCCGATCCCGATCAGCCCGCTCATCGCGCTCGATCGCGAGCGCTGCATCCTGTGCTACCGCTGCTCGCGCTTCAGTGCGGAAGTCACCGAGGACCTGCAGCTCATCGCCCGCGAGCGCGGCGCCAACAGCGTCATCGCGACGTTCGAAGGTCGCGCGTGGGATGGCCACCACGCCGGCAACGTCATCGAGCTGTGCCCCGTCGGCGCACTCACCTCGACCCAGTACCGCTTCCAGGCGCGCCCGTGGGAAGCGCCCGACCACCCGAGCATCGCGCCGTGGGACCCGGTCGGCTCCAACGTCTACAACACGGTCCGCGAAGGCCGCGTCGTGCGCGTGCTGAGCCGCCGCAACGATGCCGTCGACAACGGCTGGATCGACGACCGCACCCGCTTCGCATACGCCGCGATGAACGGCCCGGCGCGCATCGAGCGCCCGCAGCTGCGACCCAACCGTGACCGCCCCGTCGGCAACCGTCCGGTCGTCGAGCAGAGCCACGAGCTCGCGATGGAGTGGCTGCACGGCAAGCTCACCGCCGAGACGGGCACGCCCGAGCTGTGGGTGCTGTCCGGCAGCGAGACCCTCGAGGTCGTGCACGCGATCCAGCAGGTCGCCGCACAGACCGGCGGACGCGTCGTGGCAGCGCCCGGCGCCAGCGCCGCGCTGCCCGCCAACAGCGCGGCGATCGCCGACCTTCGCGACGTTCGGCACGTGCTTGTGCTCGGCCACGCCGACCTGCTCGACACGGCTCCCGCACTCGACCTGTGGCTGCGCAAGGCTCGCCAGGCCGGCGCGTCGATCACGGTCGCCGGCATGGGTGGCACGCGCCTGGAAGGCGCCGGCACCCACCACGAGGTCGTCGCCGCCGGCGAACTCGACGCATTCGTCACGTCGTTCTGCGAGCGCATCACGAAAGCCATGGGTGGCGAGAACTTCACCGATCCCGGCATCGTCATCCATCGCGACGGCGAGCTGTCGGACGAATCCGTCGACCTGCTCACCAGGACCTTCGCCTTTCCCCGCGAGGGCAGCGGCTTCCTCGCGATTCCCGACGCAGCCAACGCGCGGGGCCTTGCCGCGCTCGGCGTCGAGTGCGCCACGTGGGACGAGATCCTCGGCCACACCGGTGGCGTCGTGTACGTCGGCGTCGATCCCGAGCGCAGCGTCGACCGCTCCGAGTGGGGTCCCGCCGTCAAGCGCGCCGCGTGGGTCGTCGCCATCGATGCACTGCCCACGCCGCTGCACCACTCCGCCGACCTCGTCATTCCCGCCGCCTGGGGCGGCGAGCAGGACGGCACGCTCGTCAACCTCGAAGGCCGGCTGCAGCGCATGTCAGTCGGCGCGGACACCCCCGGCGAGGTCGTGCCGCAGCTGCGCTGGATCGCCGGTCTCGCGCGACGCCTCGGCGCGTCCGTGCAGGGCAACGCCGCGAGCGCGTTCCGCCAGCTGGCCGAAGCGAGCGACGGTCGACTGCCGGTGACCACGCATGGCGCGATCCCCCATGACGGCATCCTCGGAGTCAGCGGCGGCCCTGCAGCTGCCCGCATCGCCGACGAGGCACCCCAGGTCGCCGACGGCGAGCTCGCGCTGTACGTCGCGCCCTACCTGTTCGACGCACCCGAAGTCGCGCACGCCGAAGCGATGGCCTTCCTGCGCGACGACGCCATGGTCCACCTGCACCGCGACGACGCACGCGAACTCGGCGTCAGCCGCGGCGACCGCGTCGTGATCGGCACCCCGTTCGGCGACGTCGACGCGGGCGTGCTCACCTCCCGCCGCATCATGCGTGGCCACGCCCGTGCCTACGCCGGCACGCCCGGCTTCGCACCCGGACGCACCGGATGGCATGCCGTGTCGATCACGTCGGTGTCGCCGAGCTCGTCCACGAGCGAGGATGCGCAGGTCGCGCTCAGCACGCCGGCCGCCGGTGCGGGCGACCAGCTCGACGCGCCGCCCACCGAGCGCCCCGCGGACGGGGAGGGCTGAGCACCATGCCGATCGCAGAGATCCTCGGGCTGTTCGTCAAGGCGTTCCTGATCGCCAACCTGATCATGCTCGTGTTCGCCATGATGACGTGGATCGAGCGGCGCCTGCTGTCGTTCTTCCAGTACCGTCTCGGACCCAACCGAGTGGGCTGGTTCGGCATCCTGCAGCCGATCGCCGACCTGCTCAAGCTCATCCGCAAGGAGAACTTCCGCCCGGATTCGGTGAGCGCCGTGCTGCACCTGATGGCTCCGATCATCACGCTGTTCTTCGCGCTCGCGGTGTTCTCGGTGATCCCGTTCAGCGACGAGAACTGGAACATCTTCGGCTGGGAGACCCCGCCCGGCATGGCACCCGACCTGAACGTCGGCGTGATCTTCGCGGTCGCGCTCAGCGGCCTCGGTGGCTACGGCGTGATCGTCGGTGGCTGGGCGTCCAACTCCAAGTACGCCCTGCTCGGCGCGCTGCGCGCCTGCGCCCAGCTGATCAGCTACGAAGTCGCGATGACGCTCGCGGTGCTGCCGATCGTGATGATGACGCAGTCGCTGTCGATGGCCGAGATCGCCGTCGGCCACATCGGCTGGGAGATCGGCGGCTGGTCGCCGTGGTTCATCGTGTGGGCACCACTCGGGTTCGTGATCTTCCTTATCAGCGCGCTCGCGGAAGCCAACCGAGCGCCGTTTGATCACGCTGAAGCCGAGCAGGAGCTCGTCGGCGGTTTCCACACCGAGTTCGGCGGCCTGCGCTACGCCGCATTCGCGAACGCCGAGTACCTGCACCTGCTCGCGATCAGCGCGATCGGCGTCACGTTCTTCCTGGGCGGAACCTCGATCCCGTGGTTTCCGGATGCCAACGCCGGCTGGGACCTGCTCGCGTTCATCGTGAAGATGGCGTTCTTCCTGTTCCTGTTCATCTGGATCCGCGCGACGGTGCCGCGCCTTCGCTACGACCGCCTGATGCGGTTCGGGTGGAAGGCGCTGCTGCCGCTCGCAACGCTCCAGATGCTCGTCACCGCGCTCATCGTCAGCCAAGGTTGGGGTCAGTCCTGATGTCGGGCATTTCCGGAGTCTTCCGCGGTACCAAGAACACGGGCATCGGTCTCGCGACCACGCTGCGCGCGTTCCTGGGCAAGAACATCACCGAGCAGTACCCCGAGTACAAGCATCCGGTGATGCCACGCTTCCGCGGCCGCCACAAGCTGCACCTGCACGCCAACGGCCTGGAAAAGTGCGTGGGCTGTTCGCTGTGCGCCGCCGCCTGCCCCGCTGACTGCATCCGCGTGGTCGCCGCCGAGAACACGCCGGAGCATCGCGTCTCCGCGGGCGAGCGCTACGCACAGGTCTACGAGATCAACATGAGCCGCTGCATCTTCTGCGGCTACTGCGAGATGGCGTGCCCGTTCGACGCGATCACGCTCGGCAACGACTGGGAGCTCGCGGACCTCAACCGCGACCAGATGGTCTACACCAAGGACATGCTCCTCGCCGATCCCACGACGAACGACAAGTACGGCATGGATCGACGCGCGCCCACGCGCGAAGGCGACGGCCTCGACTCGCCCACGCCCGTGTGGCTCGAAGAGACGGTTGCCCGAGAGGCGTCACAGCGACGCAGGACCGACCGGAGCCGCCGCGCATGACCCCGCTCCTTGCTGCCTGGAACCCGGATGTGCCCGGTGCGCCCGTCGAAGTGCTGCTGTTCGGCCTGTTCGCGACGCTCGCGATCTTCGGCGCGCTGCGCGTGGTCACCGCCAGCGACCCGTTCGTCAGCGCGCTCAGCCTGCTCTTCAACTTCGTCTCGCTCGGCGCGCTGTACCTGATGCTCGGCCAGGCATTCGTCGCGATCGCGCAGATCCTCGTCTACGCCGGCGCGGTCGTGGTGCTGTTCCTGTTCGTGATCGCCTACCTCGGTGACCGGCGCGAGCTCGCGGCGGATGCGGTGCGCGCCCGCGCGCTGCGACCGTTCGCGCTGCTCGGCGTGCTCGCGCTGATGGTGACGCTCGTGGCGGTGGTGGTGACCGCCGACTTCCCGAAGCTCGCGGAGCTGTCAGACACCGCTGCCGGCTACGGATTCGGAACGCCCCAGGCGATCGGCGAGACGTTCCTGGGCCAGTACGTGCTCGCGTTCGAGGTGACGAGCCTCGTGCTGCTCGTCGCCGCGATCGGCGGCATCGTGCTCGGTCTCACCGGCCGCGCGCGCCACGACCGACTGCGAAAGCTCATGCAGACGCGCAGCGCCGACCAGCAGAAGAAGCTGCACGAGGCACGCGAGCGCGAGCTGCGCGCCGATCGAGGAGTGGGCGAATCGTGACAGACCGACGAAGCGAGGGCCGCGGGCCCGCAGGGCACATGGCCGAGCGAGGAGCGTCTGCACGACACGCCGGAGGTGTGTCGTGACAGTCGAACCCGAATGGTACGTGGCGCTCAGCGCCGTCCTGTTCTCGATCGGTGCTGCCGGCGTGCTGCTGCGTCGCAACGCGCTCGTGGTGCTGCTGAGCATCGAGATCATGCTCAACGCGGGCAACCTCGCGCTCGTGGCGTTTTCGCGCACGCACGGACTGCATGACGGCCAGGTCCTCGCGATCGTCGTGATGGCGATCGCAGCCAGCGAGGTCGTCGTCGGCCTCGGCATCGTGGTGGCGCTCAGCCACATGCGACGCGAACTGGACACCGACGAGCTCGCGGAGCTGCACGGCTGATGGAACTCACAACTCACGAAATGAGCGCCGAGCTCGAGCTCGCTCGAGGTTGGCCGAGTGCAGGGAGTTGCACGAAGTGACCACCTTCGCCTGGATCGCCTATCTCGCCCCGCTCGTGGGCGTGCTCGCCATCGCGCTCGGCGGCGGTCGCCTGCCCGCTCGCGCCGCCGGTATCGTGTCGTGTCTGGCGATCCTCGTCGCGTTCGCGGCGTCGCTCGGCACGCTGCTGCGCTGGAACGCGCTCGACAACCCCGATCACGGCGTCGTCACCACCGCCTGGACGTGGCTGAGCGCCGGCACGTTCCGCGTGCCGTTCGAGCTGCTCGTGGACCCGCTGTCGATCTGGATGCTGCTCGTCGTCACCGGCGTGGGCTTCCTGATCCACGTGTACTCCGTCGGCTACATGGCAGGCGACCCACAGTTCAACCGCTTCATGGCGTACATGAACCTGTTCGTGTTCTCGATGCTCACGCTCGTGCTGGCCGGCAACTTCGTGCTGCTGCTCGTCGGCTGGGGCCTCGTCGGCATGGCCAGCTACCTGCTGATCGGGTTCTGGCACGACCGCCCCAGCGCGGTGCTCGCCGCCAAGAAGGCGTTCATCGTCAACGCCATTGGCGACGTGACGATCATGATCGCGATCTTCCTCATCTTCCGCGAGACCGGCGTGCTCAGCTTCGGTCCCGTGTTCGAGCAGCTGCCCGGCGCCGTCACCGCCGACGGTGGCAAGGCGTTCATGATCTGCCTGCTGCTGCTCGGCGGCGCGTTCGCCAAGAGCGCCCAGCTGCCGCTGCACACCTGGCTGCCCGACGCGATGGAAGGCCCCACCCCTGTCTCCGCACTCATCCACGCGGCCACGATGGTCACCGCCGGCGTGTACGCCGTGGCGCGCCTGAACCCCGTGTTCGACCTGTCCGAGCACGCACAGGTCCTCATCTTCGTGGTGGGCGGACTGACACTGCTCGTCGCCGGCTTCACCGCGCTCGCTCAGACCGACATCAAGCGCGTGATCGCCTACTCGACGATGAGCCAGATCGGCTACATGTTCGTCGCCGCAGGCATGGGCGCATACGGCGCCGCGATGTTCCACCTCGCCACCCACGCGTTCTTCAAGGCGCTGCTGTTCCTGGGCGCCGGCATCGTCATCCACGCGCTCGCCGACGAGCAGGACATCCGCAAGATGGGCGGCCTCAAAAAGCACATGCCGAAGACGTACGCGCTGTTCCTGGTGGCGACGCTCGCGCTCGCGGGCGTGATCCCGTTCGCGGGCTTCTTCTCCAAGGACGAGATCCTCAACTTCGCGCTCGCCGGCGGCGAGGTCTACGGCGCCTGGGCCTACGCCACCTACTCGATGGCGGTGCTCGGCGCGATCCTCACCGGCATCTACGGCTTCCGACTGCTGTTCCTGGTCTTCCACGGCCCCGAAAGCGACCTGGTGAAGGCCTACGGCCGCGGCGAGCTCATGCACCACGGCCACGCCACGAACGAGCATGGCGAAGCTCCGAAGACGATGTTCTGGCCGGTCGCGATCCTCGGCCTGCTCACCGTCGTGGGCGGGTGGATCGCCATCCCCGGCCTCAAGAACGTGCCGCACGACTTCCTGCACGGCGCACACGCCGCATCGACGCGCGAAGCACTCGAGGCGGCCGAGTTCCACCCCGCAGAGCAGTGGCTGCTCGCACTCACCGTCGGTCTTGGCGGAGCGGCGATCGGCATCGGCATCGCGTGGATGGTCTGGGGCTCCGGCGCCTGGTCTGGGCTGCGCACCCGGTTCGGTCGATCCGAGCGCGTGTTCCAGAACGCGTTCGGCTTCGATGCCGGCTACGACCGCGTCTTCACCAGGCCCTCCCAGGCGATCGCCCGCGCGGCCGTCGCCACCGACGAGGTGTTCACGATGCCGATGCTCGAAGAGATCGAGATCGCCACGCGCGACAGTGGCCGCGGACTCGGTCGCCTGCAGACCGGCCTCGTGCGCACGTACGCATTCGCGACCGCGATCGGCATGCTCGCGATCATCGTCGCCTTCCTCTGGATCGAGGCCTGACACATGGGTGACTCCGCCTTCTCGCTTCCCACGCTCCTGGTCATCGCACCCGCCGCCGGCGGACTCGTCGCGCTGTCGATGCTCACCCGTCGCGCCGCGGCGATCACGTCGCTCATCACGTTCCTCGTCCAGGTGGCGCTGCTCATCGTCGGCGTCGTGCAGCTCGACCGCTACGCCGACCGCGCAGGCGGTGGCGCGATCCCGTCGTGTGGCGACTCCGCGGCATCCGAAGGCGCACGCGTCGTGCTGGCACAGTGCAGCGACTGGTTCCCGCAGTGGGGCATCCAGTACCACGTGTCACTCGGCTACGGCGCGCTCGGCCTGATCGCACTCACCACGCTCGTCACCGCCGGCTCGTCCGCGTTCGCATGGTGGGCCGACCGCGAGCGACCCGCCGCGATGCAGGGCCTGATGTGGATCACCGCTGCTGCCCTGACCGGCCTGTTCGTCGCGCGCGACCTGGTGCTCTTCTACGTGTTCTTCGAGCTGATGCTCGTGCCGATGCTGCTGCTCGTGGGCGTATGGGGTGGCGTGCAGCGCATCCGCGCGACGATGACGATGTTCATCTACACGCTGATCGGCAGCCTGCCGATGCTCGTCGGCGTGATCGCCGTCGGCATCGCCGCCAACAAGGCATTCGCAGCCGAGGGCGCAGCGCTCGCCGGCGCCTCGCCGTTCTCGCTGCCAGTGCTCTCCTCGCTCGCCGCCGACGGCGCGCTCGACCTGTCCAGCTGGGTGCTCGTCGCATTCCTGCTCGCGTTCGCGATCAAGGCACCGCTGCTGCCGTTCCACGGCTGGCTGCCGCTCGCCTACCGCGAAGCGCCGGTGGAAGTCACCGCGATGCTCTCGGGCCTCATCAGCAAGGCCGCGTTCTTCGGCTTCCTCATCGTCGTGCTGCCCCTGTTTCCCGAACAGCTCGAGGGTGGCTGGGGCACCGCGCTCACGTGGCTCGCACTCGTCAGCCTCGTCTACGGCTGCTACGCGGCGTTCCGCCAGCCGGACCCGCGCGGCGTGATCGCCTACTCCTCGCTCGCCCAGATGGGCCTGATCGTGCTCGGGTTGTCCGCATTCACCGGCGCGGGCGCCGAGCAGGGCATCGCCGGCGCGTACCTGCAGTCGATCAACCACGGCCTCGTGAGCGCTGCCGCGTTCCTGCTCGTGGGCATCATCGAGATCCGCACCGGCGAGCGCGAGTTCTCCAGGCTCGGGTTCCTCGCTACCGGCCGCGCACGCCTCGCGTCGATCGGCCTCATCATCGCGCTGATCACGCTCGCGGTGCCCGGCGCGACGACGTTCGCCGGCGAGCTGCTCATCCTCGTGGGCGTGTTCCGTGGCGACGTGAGCGGCACCGCGGTGGCGACGATCGGCGCATTCGCGGTCGTGCTCGCCGCGATGTATGCCTTGCGGCTCGTCGCCGGCCTGGTCTTCAGCGACCGCGCATCGACCGCGCTCGACTCGGCCGACTCCCACCAGCGCTTCGGTCCGGACCTCGGCCTGCGCGAGCTGCTCATCGTCGGCCCGGCGGTCGTCGCGCTGCTCGTGCTGAGCGCCTGGCCGAACCTGCTGCATCGAGCCATGAACCAGCCGCCGGTCGCGATCACCACGCCCGCCGATCCGCTGCTCGCCGCAGCAGCCGTCGGCGACGCCACGCACGAAGGCGACGACGAGTCACCCGAGGAAGATCCGCCCGCCGAAGACGGCTCGGAGGAGCAGCAGTGATCGAGACCCCTGACCTGAACTGGGCAGCGCTCGCGCCCGAGCTCATCACCAGCGGTGCCTGCATGGTCGCGCTGCTCGTGGGCATGGGCCGCGCGATGTGGAGCCGCATCGCGTCGACGGTCGTCGCCGCCGTCGCGCTGACTGCATCGATCATCTGGTCGATGGTGACGTTCTCCACGTCGCACTACGGCGAGTTCGGTGGCCAGATCCACTCCGACGAGCTCACCAACATCGGGCGGATCATCGCTGCGCTCTGCGGATTGGTTGCGGTGGCGCTCGCCGTTCGCGGGCGCGCGGACGACGGCCGTCACGGCGAGTTCCACGCGCTGCTGCTCGCCGCCGTCACCGGCATGACGCTGATGGTCGCGTCGAGCAGTTTCGTGACGCTGTTCATCGGCCTCGAGCTCTTCTCGATTGCCCTGTACGTGCTGTGCGCACTCGACGCCGAACGCGTCGCATCGCTCGAGAGCGGACTGAAGTACCTGATCGTCGGTGGCCTGTCGAGCGCCGTGCTGCTGTACGGCATCGCGCTCGTGTACGGCGCCACCGGCTCGCTCGCGTTCGCCGACATCGGCGCGTTCTCGGGCAACCGCGGCGTGCTGCTGTACGCCGGCGCCGCGATGGTGCTCGGCGGGCTCGCGTTTAAGGTGAGCGCCGCCCCGATGCACTGGTGGACGCCCGACGTGTACGAGGGCGCCGGCACCCCCGTCACGGCATTCATGTCGACCGCCACCAAGGCCGTTGCGTTCCTGATCCTCGCGCGCGTAATGACCACCGCATTCGCGGCCGAGGCCGACAAGTGGGTGCCGATCGTCGCCGCCCTGAGCGTCGCGAGCATCGTGGTGGGCAACCTCGCAGCGCTCGTGCAGCCGCACCTCAAGCGCATGCTCGCCTACTCGTCGATCGCACAGGCCGGCTACCTGCTCTGCGGCATCGTCGCCTGGGACACCACCGGCGTGCCCGCGCTCGTGTACGCGCTCGTCGTGTACTCGGCGATGACGCTCGGCGCATTCGCGTACGTCGTCGTGCTCGAGCGCGAACTCGGCCGCGACGCGACGTTCGCCGACCTGGCCGGCCGCGGCTGGATCGGCGCGGACAAGACGATGCTGCACGCACTTCCCGCGCTCGGGCTGGCGATCTGCATGCTGTCGCTCGCCGGCATCCCACCGACCGCCGGCTTCTTCTCCAAGTTCGGGCTGTTCGACGGCGTCGTGCAGAGCGGCTACGGCTGGCTCGCGGTGGTCGGCGCAGTCGGCTCCGTCATCAGCCTCGGCTACTACCTGCGCGCGCTCGTGGAGCTGTACATGCGCCAGCCCGACGCCGCGCGCGTGGCTGCCGAGACGGTCGACCTTCCTGCCCCGACGAACGGTCCGAGCCGTCCGGCCGGTACCCGCATGCCACTGAGTGCCGCGCTCGGCGTGGCGCTCGCCGCGATCACGCTGCTGCTCGCGTTCCTGCCCGAGCGGATCTTCGATGCCGGCTGCGACGCACGCGGCGAGCTCGTCACCGGCGGCTCGTGCACGCAGGTCGAGGCCGCCGCCGAACTGCGCAGCGGCGTGAGTGCCGGTACCGGCGCTGGCACGGCTCCCGCGACTCAGCAGTAGATCGCTCCGAACGAAACCCGTCGCATGTGCCGATTGCGTTCGGAGCGACGCGACGTCGGCCGGAATCGCGCGTCTGAGCGCGCGGCCAACCGATGGCCGCTTCCGGAACGCTCGTCGCCCACGCCGCGATGAATTGGCATGTCCTGGACCGGAGGTATCGGCGCAACACCGCTCGTCGTCGCACATCGCGGCTACCACGCGCCTGACGGCCCCCACGAGAACTCACTCGGCGCCTTCCGGGCTGCCGTGGACGTCGGCGCCGACGTGCTCGAGCTCGACATCCGACGCACCGCCGACGGCGTGCTCGTCGTCTTTCACGATCCCGAACTCGCCGACGGTCGCAAGCTCGAGGACCTCACCTACGCCGAGCTGCCGCGCCTGCCCGACGGCCAGCACATCCCGCGCCTGTCGGAGGTCGCCGACCTCGCGCGCGGGACCGGCGCCCGCCTCGCCGCGGAGCTCAAGGAAGCCGGCTACGAACGCCAGGTCGTCACCGAACTCGCTTCCCGCGTCCCGCTGGGACGGGTCGAGCTGATCAGCTTCAACCGCTCCTCGGTCCGCGAACTCGAATCGATCGATCCCGCCATCGTCACGGGCCTGCTCGAACCGCGACTCCCAGCATGGCTGCGCAACTCGGCGGTCTATCCCGCAGCGCTCTGGGTGATGGACAGGCTCGACTGGCACCCGTCGCTGTCGGCCGCCGCCAAGGTCGGCGCGGACTACGTGAGCGTTGAACACCGCATGGCCACCGGGAAATTCATCTCCGAAGCACACGCTCGTGGCTTCAAGGTCAACGCCTGGACGGTGAACGATCCGGTGCGCATGGCCGAGCTCGCCAATGACGGCGTCGACGCGATCGTCACCGATCGCCCCGACCTCGTGCTCGGCGCGCGCCCGCAGCTCGCGACCGCACCGCCGCTGCCCGCCGCGTCGTAGACAAGGCGCACTGTCACATCTTGGACCGATGCATGGGTCGCGGCCGAGTGCGCCGCGACCCATGCTCGCGCCGCCTCGACCTTCAGGCATGGATGTGACGGGGGGAATGCGAGCGGCGACACGCGTGCTCGCGCACAGGGGATCACACCTGCCGGCCGGGCCGGTGGAGAATTCGCTGGGCGCGTTCGTGCGTGCGATCGACCAGCACGTCGACGTGCTCGAACTCGACGTGCGGCGCACGCTCGACGGCGTGCTCGTCGTCAACCACGACCCGCGCGTGCTGCCGGGCACCGCCAGGATCGCGAAGACGCGCCAGGCCGACCTGCCCCGCCTTCCCGACGGACAGCCGGTGGCGTCGCTCGCCGAGGTCGCCGCCCTTGCCCGATCGCGTGGCGCGAAGCTCGCGGTCGAGCTCAAGGAAGCCGGCTACGAACGCGAGGTCATCGACGTGCTGCGCGGCGCCGGCCTCGTCGGCGACGCCTTCGAGCTGATCAGCTTCGCACCCAAGTCGCTGCGCGCAGTGAAGGCGATCGACCCGGCGATTCGCACTGGCCTGCTCGCGCCACGAATTCCGGAATTCCTGCGGGAGTCCGCGCTGTATCCGGCCGCGATCTGGCTGCTCGAACGGCGTGACTGGCAGCCGGCACTCAACCGCGCAGCGCGCGTCGGCGCCGACTACGTGAGCGTCGACCATCGCATGCTCACGCCGAAGTTCCTGGCCGCAGCCGAGCGGCGGGGGATCCCGTTCGACGTGTGGACCGCCAACACCACGCAGCAGATCCGGCGTGCGCTCGATGCGGGCGCGAGCGGCATCGTCACCGACCATCCGGTCGTCGCCATGCGCATGCGCGACGCCCATCGCACGACCGAGGCACTCACGCGCATCGCGTGACACCACAGGGGGACAGGACATGGAGATCACCTCGCGCACGGTCGCGATCGGCGCCGGAGTCGTCGCCGGCGCGGCGGCCACGGCCGCCAGCGTCCGGTTCGGCTTCGGCGTCAAGACCGCCATCTCCCAGGGCGGCTCGCCGTGGGGCGGCACGATCAACTGGTTCCTCGCCCGCAAGAGCGTGATCGGCTACGGCGTCAAGAACGCGGTCGACGGCAATCCGCTCCACATCGGCAAACGGCTCGGCAACAGCCTCAACGCCAAGCGCGCCGAGGAGACGGTGCGCACGATGGAGAACGTCATCTTCTACGACGGCGCCCGACAGGTCGGCAAGAAGCTGCACATCGGCTACGACAACGGCCCCGACGCGTTTCGCCACACCGGCGCGTCCGCGCTCATCAACTACCGCCTGCGCGGCGGCGACAGCCCGGTGTCCAGGCAGGTGCTCGAGTACATGCGCGACGTGAGCGTCGGCAAGCGCCACCTCGGCGTGACCGCTGCCGAACTCGGCGACATCGCCGCACCGCGCGGGCGCACCGTCGCCGCGAAGCAGGCCGACGAGCTCTTCGACGGCGTGCAGCTCGCGCACGAACACGACTCCCGCCTGGCCCGCTACGACGCGCTCCACTCGAAGTACTCGAGCATGCAGGACATCCACAACAACGCGCTCGGGCGGGTCATCGGCGTGGAGGCCGCAGCCCAGCACGCGACGCTGGGCGTCGACGAACTCGCACGACTGGCCGACGACGAGCTCGCGGGCCTGCCCGCCGGCATCCAGGACGCGCTGCGTGCGCTCGATCCGGGCGAGCAGGTCGTGATGGCGCGCGTCGTGCGCTCGATCGAGGACGGACGATCGGTCACGATGACGCCGCTGCCCGGCGTGCAGTACTTCGACCCGGTCGTCGCGCCGACCGCACCGAAGGGCATCCATCAAGCACCGCACCCGGCGACGCCCGAGGACATCTACGACATCGCCGCTGACGGCACGCGCACGGTTCGAAAGATGGCGCCACATGCGCTTGGCTATCCGCAGCCGTTCGTCGACGGGAAGTACGTTCCCGGGATGGAGCGCGTGAAGGCCGACCTGGCCATGCTGCTCGCGACGTAGCTCGACGAGGACGGTCGTCGAATTGCACGAGGGGCCGCGATCCCGATCCGGATCGCGGCCCCTCGAATGCTCTCTGGTCCCGCGTGACTACCGAGTCGTCGTGCGACGCGCCCGCATGAAGTGCACGGGATGCTTGAACGCCGCCTTGAACGCCGCCTCGACCTCGGGCAGGCGCCCAAGCTCCAGGTCGAACTGTGCCGCGCGCACGCGGTCCATGCGCTCGGCGGAGCGCTCGTCGCCCTCGTACTCGGCCGCGAGGAACGCGTTGGCAGCGGTGATTTCACCCATGCCGCCGACCATGCCGAGCTCCTCGAGCATGCCGCTCGCCTCGCCCCGCATGCGCACGGCCTCGCGTCGCAGCTTCGTCGACAGCGCTCGCAGGCGAGCCAGCTCGCGCATCGACGCACCATCGGGCTCACGCTCGTACGCCTCGCTCGCCACCTGGTACTCGCTCGACGACTCGTTGTCGTCAATGCGTGCCAGCTGCGCGTTGGACTGCATCATCGCCAGCTCGAACAGCTTGCGCTCGGTGCGCACGGCCGCCAGTTCGTGGATGACCTGCTCGGTGCGAACGCCGTTGTCGACGAGCTCCGACAGCTCGGTCTCGCGCTCGAACATCACGGGGTGGATGTCACCGAAGTAGCGCATCGCGCCAGTGAGCCACGCACGCTCCGCCGCGAACGAGCCGAGCAGCTCGCGCCGCATGACCGCCAGTGCGACGAGATCCTTGCGGCGCGCTTCCTGCGCCTCGGCCAGTCGCTCCGAGGCCTGCATGAGCTTGCTCTCGGCCCAGCGCAGCTCCTCGTGCAGATACACGAGATCCTCGGCGGGCATCGTGCTGACGGGCATTGGCACCGCCGCCACGGGCAGCTCGACCTCCGCGCCGATGTTGGCGCCGGCTTCACCCGCGCCGTTGATGATCGCCTGGATGTCGACGTTCGACACCTCGGCGGTCAGCAGCATGCCGTCCACCTCGTTGCGAGAGGACGCTGCGTTGTTCAGCGCCTTTGCGGTGGCATGAAAATGACGTGCCCTGGATCGAGTGGCCACGACGGCTCCCCCTGTACTTGCTCCTCGGGTCCACGCACCTCATGCGCGGACCGCCTCCGACTTGAAGGTACGACGGAACCGCGGGATCGACAAGGGGCGTCCGTGCAGGGATGCGGCCACGCATCGGCCGAGTGCATGATTCGACGGCACGGCGTCGATGCAGGAGTGCGGCCGGTTCGTGGCCGCACGTCGACGATCAGGCAGGTGCGAGCAGCTGCGCGTGGATGTCTTCCCACACGTACATCTCGGGCGTGAAGTACGACACGCGCGTCTTCTTGTACTCCTTGGTGGAGTACAGGACGATGTACTCGTCCAGGTCCGCTTCCTTGGCGATCGCGGCGAGCACGTCCTCGCACTCCTGCTTCGTGCGACCGTGGGTCATCGAGAACAGGTTGTAGGGCCAGTCCGGGTACGTCGGTCGCTCGTAGCAGTGCGACACGCCGCGGTAGCTGGCCATGAGCTGGCCGCACTCCTGCAGGCGCTCGACGGGGACCTTCCACACGCCCATGCCGTTGAAGGTGAAGCCCGCCTTGCGATGCGCGAGCACTGCCGCGTAACGACGCATCTGACCGGTCTTGATGAAGTGCAGGCCGCGATCGATGAGGTCCTGCTCGTCGAATCCGAAGCGCTCGGCGAGCTCCAGGAACGGGCGTGAGCTCGCGGGAAGGTCGATCTGCAGCGCGCGGATCGCATCCTTGTCGCGCTCGGTGAGCGCCTCGGCGGGCGGGGTGGGCAGCTCGGGTTCGCGCTTCGCCTTCTTGGCGTCGGGAGCGCGGTCGCCCTTCACGTCCAGGTCGACGCCGATCTTGAAGAACTTCTTCGAGGGCATGTGGCGGATGGAGTCGACGCCCGCCATCTGGCCGAGCAGGTCGATCGACTGCTCCAGGCCGATCTTCGAGTCCGGCGGCACGGCGAGCGTGAACCAGATGTTGAGCTCGTGCTCGCGCAGGTAGTTGTGCGTGACGCCCGGATGCGCGCTGAATACGGCGGCGGCGCGGTCGATTTCCTCCTGCGTGCCTTCCACCTTCGCGGCAGCGAGCATCGAGCGGTAGCCGAGCCGGCGAGTGTCGAAGATCGCGCTGATCTGGCGGATTTTGCCGTCTTCGCGCAGCGCTGCGATCCGGGAGATGACGACGCCCTCGTCGACGCCGAGCTTGTCGGCGAACGCCGCATACGGGCGTGGAACGAGCGGAAATTCGTTCTGGATCAGGTCGAGCAGGTCCGCATCGATCGGGTGGACGTCGGTGGGGGAGCTTGCTGCGGTGGAATCCATGCACGGGACTCTACCGTCGGATCGGCATCACGCGCGGCAGGGTATGACCGCAAGGTGCGTTCGGCCTTCATTCGACTCCTGGCATATGGCACGACCCTGGTCGTGCTGTCGCTCGTTGCTGCCGCCTGCAGCGCTCCGGGCAGCTCCAACCTCAACGAGCAGACCGAGCCGATCAACGAGGAGGACGGCCGCGCGCTGTTCCAGAAGACGTGCCGCGCCTGCCACTCGCTCGCCGATGCACGCGCCGCAGGCGTGTTCGGCCCCGACCTTGACCTGCTGCAGCCCGACGCCGAGCGCGTGCGCGAACAGATCAACGATGGGGGCGGCGGCATGCCCGCCGACCTGCTCGACGGCGAAAACGCCGACCTCGTCGCCCGCTACGTGGCCGAAGTCGCCGGGCGCGGCCTCGAGACCGAAGGCGACGGCGGCTCGCGCGGCGGCACGAAGCCGAGCGACGACGGTCGCGCGCCCACCGAGGACGAACCGCCTCCGCCGAGCGGCTAGGTGCCTTCAGCGCTGCGCCCGCAAATCCCGAGCCGCTTCGTACGTGACGTGCGGTACTCGACGCTGTCGTACGAAGCCTTGGGTACTCGAAGCTGACCGGCTATGGCGGATGAGGCCGGTTCCGAGCGCCAGCGGATCAGTCCGGCTTGGTAAGCCAGTGCGTCAGTGCGCCGATGCCGGCACCCGCCAGGCCGAACATGACGGCGCCGGTCGCGATGCCCGCACCGAGCTTGCCGCCGTCCCAGCCGGCGCCGAAGGCGCCGAGCGCACCACCCACGACCGCGAGTGGCGCGGCGCCCACGAGCGCGCTCTGCCATGCGTTGTTGGGCTCGCCGACGTTGTTGAGCAGGCTCACGGCGGCGATCGGACCACCGATCACGCCACCCGCCACGAGTGCCACGGGCAGCGGAAAGCTCGCCGCCTTCGCACCCGCGATCGCGACGCCCGCGCCGATCGTCGCACCCGCGGCGACACCCGCGATCGCCTTCGTCTGGCTGCCCTGATCGACGGCGCGCTGCGCGCCAATTGCTCCAACCGACATGTTCGTCCCTACCTCGTCCCGCGAGCCCGCTCCCGAAGCCAGCTCGTCCACCTGCTCGTCGACACGCCGGACGCTCTCGTTCCACTCCGTCGACGCCATCGGGCATGGGTTCCGATAGCCTTGCCCCATGCTGGACATCCGCCTCATCCGCGAGACCCCCGAAGTCGTCGAAGAAGCACTGCGTCGTCGCGGCGCGAGCGTCGACCTGACGCACGTGCGCGAGCTCGACGAGCAGCGCCGCGCAGCCAACACGGAGCTCGACGAGCTGCGCGCGGAGCGCAACGCCGCCTCCAAGTCGATCGGCGCGGCAAAGCAGCGAGGCGAGGATGCCGAAACGGAGATGGCCGCGGTCCGTGAGCTCGGCGAGCGCATGGACGCCGCCACCGAGCGTGAGCGCGAGCTGGCCGGCAAGCTCGACACGTTCCTGCTCAACCTGCCCAACATCGTGCAGGACGACGTCCCCACCGGTGGCGAGGACGAAGGCACGGAGCTGCGACGCGTCGGCGAGCCCCGCATCGTCGAGGGTGGCACGCCCGACCATCTCGACCTGGGCACGAAGCTCGACGTGATCGACATGGAACGCGGCGCGCGCACGTCCGGCAGCCGCTTCGCCTACCTCAAGGGCGACGCGGCGCGGCTGCAGTTCGCCCTCGTGCAGTTCGCGCTGGATCGCCTCGGCGCACACGGTTTCGAGCCGGTCGTTCCGCCCGTGCTCGTGCGGGAGGAAGCGATGTGGGGCACCGGCTTCTTCCCCGCCGACGAGCAGCAGGTGTACCGCATCCCCGAACCGCAGCACGACCTGTTCCTGGTCGGCACCTCGGAGGTGCCGCTCGCCGCGCTCCACATGGACGAGATCCTCGATGCCGACGAGCTGCCCGTGCGCTACGCCGGCGTGTCGAGCTGCTTCCGTCGCGAGGCCGGATCGGCCGGCAAGGACACGCGCGGCATCATCCGCGTGCACCAGTTCGACAAGGTCGAGATGTTCTCGTTCGTCGAGCCCGACATGAGCCGCGACGAGCATGACTTCATCCTCGCGCGCGAGGAGGAGCTCATCGGCGCGCTCGAGCTGCCCTACCGCGTCGTGAACATCGCCGCGGGCGACCTGGGCGCATCCGCGTCGAAGAAGTACGACATCGAGGTGTGGCTGCCCGGCCAGCAGGCCTACCGCGAGCTGACGTCGGCATCCAACTGCACCGACTACCAGGCGCGCCGGCTCAAGGCCCGGGTGCGCCGGGACAAGGGCACCGAGTTCGTGCACACGCTCAACGGCACGGCGCTCGCGATCGGCCGCACGCTCGTCGCGATCTTCGAGAACCACCAGCTCGAGGACGGCACGATCCGCGTGCCCGAGGTCCTGCACGAGTACGGCGCCCCGAAGCTCGTCGACCGGCTCGGCGCGCGCGTCAACGCCTGACGCGTGGCTCAGCGGAGCGCAGCTGCCACGCGCTTGAGTGCTCCGGTGATCGCCAGGTACTCGCGCTCGAACGTGAAGCGGCCCGGCGGCGCGACGTACTCGATGTAGCCGCGCGTGGTCGCGAACTCGTGGCGACGCAGCACGTTCTCCAGGTACCGCGCGCTGCTCGTGTAGCGATGCGTCAGCGACGTGAACGCGCCACCACCGACCGGCTTGGGCACGACGCCGACCGTCTCGGCGTGGATGCGGCGGATCGTGTCCGAGTCGAGCTGGCGAATCGCGGCGAGCGCATCGGGTTCGAGCACGGTTCGCTCGAGTCCCCGCCAGCGCCCGGTGCGACCGACATCGCCCTGGTAGTCGACGCGCAGGAACGGTCGCACGCGACCGGGTGCCAGGTCGCCGACCCCGGCGGCGCCGTGGTCGATCATCTGCACGCCGGTCGCGGCATCGTTGGCGACGACGCCGTTGCGGTTGTGCCGATCGTCGTTGGCGACGAGCCAGTCCAGGTACTGCAGCAGCTGGCGCTCCACGCGTGCGGTGTGCTGCACGAACTGTGCACCTTCCATGGCGCCGCTGCGCGCCGCGACTCCCCGCCGCAGCGCGGCCTCGAGCGTCGCGACGTCGGTGACGCCCGCCTTTCCGAACTCCGTGCCCGCAACGAACGCGGTCGCAGCGCTGTGGTCGCCACGCAGCGCGACGGGCGCGAACAGGTGCGCCGCGCCGATCTCGCGCGATAGTCCGTACTCGAATGCCTCCTGCGCGGCCTGCTGGTGCGGCAGCTTCATGACCGCGTCGGCGCTGCCGTGGCCGGCGAGCACGAAGCGGTCCAGGCGCAGGTCGCCGTTGAAGCCGTCGTTGGCCAGCACGCGTGCATGCTCGTCGTCGCGAACGCCGTGCGCGAGCACCTGCTCGATGCGCAGGCGTTCGTGCAGCTGTCCTCGTGTCTCCCCGATGAGCATCGCGATCGTCCCCGAACGTCCGTCGTCCGGTCATCGACCCGCCCTGCTGGGACGTTGCAGTCCTAGTCCAGGAACGTCACGAAATGCTCGAGCGGCCCACGCTCCGGCGGCTCGGGCAGCTCGCCTTCGGGCTCGCCGAAGTGCAGCAGGCCGAGGATCTGCTCCTCGTCCGGAATCCCGACCGCGGCGCGCCCTTCGTCGCTGCGCAGCACGCCGGGCGTGCGCCAGTACGATGCAAGCCCTTCACCGCGCGCGGCGAGCAGCACGGCGTAGACCGCGCATGCTGCGGCCTGCTCGTCCTCATGCGCGTGCAGCGGCAGCACGCTCGGCACATATGTCGCAACCACGAGCGTCGGCGCGCGCTCGAGCTTCTCCGCGCCGCCACCGGCCGCGACCTTGAGCCGCGACTGCGCTTCCGCGCCGAGCACCCGGAATCGCCACGGCTCCGTCTGGCGGTGGTTGGGCGCCCAGCGCGCCACCTCGAGGATCCGCTCCAGCACGTCTCGTGGCACCGGCTCCGGGCGGTAGGACTTCACGGTACGGCGGGTGCGGATCGCGTCGATGACTTCCATGCGCGCAAGCATAGGCGCTCACCGGCCGCCTTGTGGGTACGATGCAGGACGTGACTACGTCTCCGAACGCACCGTTTCCCCCGACTCCGCAGCGACGCGTGCTCGTGGCCGGCGCCACCGGCTACGTCGGCGGTCGCCTGATTCCCGACCTGCTCGCTGCCGGTCACCACGTGACGGCGCTGGCACGCGACCCGCGCAAGCTCGCCGGACGACACTTCATCGACGATCCCAGGCTCGAGGTGCGCGAGGGCGACGTGCTCGACCGCGACTCCTTCGTCGAGGACCTCGACGGCATCGACGTCGCCTACTATCTCGTGCACTCGATGCGTGGCGGCGATGGCTTCGAGGACATGGACATCCGCGCCGCACGCACCTTCGGACAGGCATGTGCCGACGCCGGCGTGCAGCGCATCATCTACCTGAGCGGACTGGGTGAGCACGAGGACGAGCTGTCACCGCACCTGCAGAGCCGCCACGACACCGGCGACGCGCTGCGTGAAGCCGGCGTGCCGGTGACCGAGCTGCGCGCGGCGATCATCGTCGGCAGCGGCAGCGCATCGTTCGACATCATCCACGACATCGTCGCCCGCCTGCCCGTGATGATCACGCCCCGGTGGGTGCGCAGCCTGTGCGAACCGATCGCGATCCGCGACGTGACGTGGTACCTGGTGTCGGTGCTCGACGAACCACGCACGATCGGCGAGATCCTCGAGATCGGCTCCGGCGACGTCATGCCGTACGAGGACCTGCTGCGCATCTGCGCGGAGGAGCTCGGACTGCCGATCCGCAACCTGTCCGTGCCGGTGCTGTCGCCGGCCCTGTCCGCTCGTTGGCTGCACCTGGTCACGGACGTCGATTACACCGTCGCACGCCCGCTCGTCGAGGGCCTGCGCAACGACGTGATCTGTACCGACCTGCGCATCCGCGAATGGATGCCACGCGAACTGAGCCCCTACCGCAACGCGGTGCAGCGCGCGCTCGCCAAACGTCGCGATCCCACCGTGCGCGAATCACGATGGACCGACGCGCAGCCTGACCGCCCGCTGCGCATCGGCACCACCAATGAACGCAACCGGCTCATGGGGCTGCGCCTCGCGCCTGATCGCCGCGAATTTCGGGACTACCGCACATTCGACACCGAACTGCCGCCGGCCGAGGTGTTCCGTCGCGTGTCGAGCATCGGCGGCCCTGGCGGCTACGGCATCCGTGCCGAGATCCTGTGGCAGCTGCGCGGCGCGATCGACCGCGTCACCGGCGGCCCCGGACTGCGGCGCGGCCGACCGTTCGGCCGCTCGCTGCATCCGGGCGATGCGCTCGATTTCTGGCGTGTCGATGAGATCGATCCCGACGAGCGCCTCGTGCTCTCGGCCGAGATGCGAGCCCCCGGCGCCGCACGCCTCGAGTTCCGCGTGGAACCGCTCGAGGAGGGCGGTTCGCGGCTGCACCAACTCGCCACGCTCAGCAACGACACGCTCTGGAGCGGCCTGTACTGGTACGCCATCGCCCCGCTCCACGACTGGGTATTCGACCAGCTTGGCGCGCACGTCATCGAAAACGCGAAGTCCAACGAGCGGGATGTCGTAGGATCCTGACCACCTGGAGAGGTGGCCGAGCGGTCGAAGGCCCCAGTCTTGAAAACTGGTGAGGGCGCAAGTCCTCCGTGGGTTCAAATCCCACCCTCTCCGTTGATGGATGACGACGTCGACATCCGCACCGAGCGACTGCTCCTGCGCAGATGGCGCGACGGCGATCGCGCGCCGTGGGCGGCGATGTGCGCCGACCCGGACGTCATGCGCCATTTCCCTGCGCTGCAGACGCGCGAGCAGGCTGACGCGACGATCGATCGCATCGACGCGCACTTCGAGGAGCACGGCTTCGGGCTCTGGGCCGTCGAGCGCATCGAGGATGGCGACTTCATCGGCTTTGTCGGCCTGTATCGCCCCACCTACGATGCGCACTTCACGCCGGCCGTGGAAATCGGCTGGCGCCTGGCCCGAGCCGCATGGGGCGCGGGGTACGCGACCGAGGCCGCCGGCGCGGTGGTCGAGCACGCCTTCGGAACCCTCGCACTCGACGAGATCGTGTCGGTCACGGTGCCGGCGAACGAGCCGTCGCGCAACGTCATGCGCAAGCTCGGGATGGCGCATGACCCGGCCGAGGATTTCGAACACCCGAACCTGCCCGAAGACAGTCCACTCCGCCTCCACGTCCTGTACCGGCTTCGTCGTGGGTGAGTTCGTCCACGACCCGCGCCACCGCTACAGCTACGAGCTGCGCCCCGACGCTGTTGTCGACGCGCAACTGCGCGAGCTCGCCGCCGAGCTCGAAGCAGACGGCCTGCTGCCGCCCGGCGCCGCCACTGCACCGCGCTTCCATCCCCACCTGACGTTCGTGCGCGCCGACCACGCCGCCACCGATCTCGTCGCCGCCATCGCGGCGCGTCTCACGCACGCCCCCGAACTCGTGCTCGACACCATCGGCACGTTCGGCGGCGGCCGCATCGCCTGGCTCGCCCCGGCCTCGGACCTGCTGCTGCGCGCCACACGCGCGCACGTCGTCGACACGCTCGGCGGCGAGGAGCACGTGGACCCGCTCGCACTGCGCCGCGACCCCTGGACGCCCCACGTGACCGTCGCCTACTCCATCGACGAGCCGCACCGCGACGCCGTGCGCGCACGCCTCGACGCAGCGCTGCCGATCGCTGGCCGCTGGTCGGTTGCACAGGTCTGGGACCTGGACGTCAGGCCGACGCGGCTCATCCACGAGTCGAAGATCGGCTCGGACGTTCGCGCGGACTCGGATGGTCCGGCGCGTCGACCGTGAGTGCAGCGAGCCCGTCGCCCATGACGGCCTCACTGCACTCACGAGCACTCAGCGGGCTAACGCAGCACCGGCAGCGCCAGCGACGGAGCGTCTCCGAAGTCGGGAATCCCGCCCGGCGTGCGCTTCGCTGCCCGCTCGATCAGCTGCAGCGCCTTGTCGAGCTGCGGATCACGCCCGGCGGCGTAGTCCTGCGGCGCGATGTGCACCTCGTGGTCGGGATCGGTGCCGTAGTTCTCGACGGCGTAGCCGACGTCGCGGAACCAGAACGCATACTCCGGCTGCGTGGTGAGGCTGCCGTCGGCAAGCGGATGCCGCGGGTGGATGCCGATCACGCCGCCCCAGGTTCGCGTGCCCACGAGCGGCCCCAGTCCGAGCAGCTTGAACGAGTGGCTGAAGATGTCGCCGTCGGAGCCCGCGAGCTCGTTGGTGACCGCCACCATCGGGCCGAGCACCGCATCGGAGGGATACGTCTCCGGCGTGCCCCAGCGCTGCAGACCGAAGGCGATCGCGCGCCGCTGCAGCTTCTCGAGGATGAGCTGCGACACGTGCCCGCCACCGTTGACGCGCACGTCCACGACCAGCCCGCCGCGCTGCGCCTCGACCGGCCACGCGCGATGGAACTCCGCGAAGCCGTGCGGACCCATGTCCGGCACGTGCACGTACCCGACCGTGCCGTTCGAGCGCTCGTGGACGATGCTGCGGTTGCGATCCACCCAGTCGCGATAGCGCAGGTCCTGCTCACTGCGCAGCGCGCGCACCGCGACCTTCCTGGTCTTCTTCGCCTTCGGATCCCGCAGCTCGAGCTCCACCTGGGCACCCGCGCGACCGACGAGCAGCTCGTGCGGCGTGTGGCGCTCATCGACGGGAACACCCGAGATCGACACGATCGTCGCGCCCTCGCGCACGCCCAGACCCGGTGCAGCCAGCGGCGAGCCACTCGCGGGATCCCACGAGTCGCCGCGCAGGATGCGGCCGATCCGGTACGCGCCGCTCCTGGAGTCGACGTCGAAATCCACGCCCAGGTGGCCGGACGTGTACTCCCACGCACCTCGAACCTCGCCGCCGTACTCGTAGGCGTGCGACGTTCCCAACTCGCCCTGCATCTCCCAGACCAGGTCGGAGAACTCCGCCCGGCTCGCGACCAGGTCGACGAGCGGCAGGTACCGCTCGCGCACGACGTCCCAGTCGACCCCGCTCATGTCGGAGATCCAGAACTGGTCGCGCTGCAGGCGCCACGCCTCGAGCAGCATCTGACGCCACTCGAGCGGAGGCGAGATGTTCGTGGCGATGCGGGACAGGTCGATCCAGCCCGACGCGCGCGAGCAGCCCTTGGCGGAATCGTCGGGTTTTTCGCCAGCCTTGATCGCACGCAGCGCGCGACCATGGCGATACACGAGCGTCACGCCATCGGCGGCGACTGCGAACGAGTCGATGCCGTGCACGAGCGTGTCGCGCGACCCGGTGGTCAGGTCGAATGCCTCCAGCCGCGTGGAATCGTCATCCCAGGTCCGGCTGCCGCGTGCCTCCGCCATGTGCAGCAGCACCTTGTCGCCGACCTGTGCGACGCGCCGATAGCGTGCTTCCGGCACCGGGAACGCGATCACGCGGTCCTCGATGCCCGCGAAGTCGATCTCGACCGGATCGGGCTGCTTCTCGTCGGACTTCGCTGCAGGCTTCTTCGCGGCAGCTGCCTTCGTGGACGCGCCGGACGTCTTGGCCTTGCCCTTCGCGGTCGACGCGCCCTTCGCCGGCTTCGCATCGTCCTTCGGCGCGGCTGCATCCGAGGCCGCGCCGAGGCCGCGCGGCTCGCGATCGAACGGTGAGCGCACGTCGTCGCGCAGCGTCACGAGCATCGGTCGCGCACCGCGGGGAAAGCCCAGGTCGAACGTGTGGCTGTCGTAGACCGGTTCGAAGTCGCGCCACGACACGAACAGCAGCCAGCGTCCCTTCGGCTCGAACACGGGCAGCTCGTCACGGAACTCCGACCGCGTCACGCGGCGCGACGTTCGCGTGCGAGCGTTCACCACGTGGATGGAGCTGGTGCGCGCCGTGTCGGCCTTCGCATAGGTGATCCACTGCCCGTCGGGCGACCATCCGGGCGGATCGATCCGGTCGTGCTCGCTGCGGTCGAGCACGTGGAGCCTGCCGGTGTCGACGTCGACGAGCAGCAGCTCGTTGCGGTGGTTGGTGATCGCAAGCTTCGCATCGGTCGGCGAGGCCACCACCGCGACCGGTCGGCCGATGTCGAGCGACAGGCGTTTCGTCGGCGTGGTCGCTCCGTCGTCGAACACGTCGATGCCGTCTTCGCCATCGGCGTCCGTGATCGTCACGAATCGCGTTCCGTCCGCAAGCCACTGGCCGTGCCTGGAGCGAACCGACTCCCCGGAATCCCAGCGTCGCGAGGCGCGCTCCCACAGCGGCATCGTGTGCGCCTGGCCGCGCACCTCCAGCGCGACGCTGTGGCCGGCGGGATGCACCTGATAGCCCTGCAGGTGGCTGGCGGCGTTCACGAGCCGTCGCTGGCGCTGCGCGCGCGGGCTGTGCAGCTCCACGTCGATCGCCTCGGGCACGTCGCCCGACGGGTCGAGCCGGTACAGCCGCCCACCTGCGTGGTACACGATCGTCTGCCCGTCGGTGCGAGGGAACCGGGCGTAGAACTCGTCGTGGCTGGTGTGCCGGCGCACGTCGGCGCCCGTGGCGCGGCACGAGTAGATGTTGCCCACGCCCTCGTGGTCGGAGACGAAGTAGATCCGTCGACCCACCCACATCGGCGATCCGATGTTGCCGCCCAGGTCCTTGAGGATCCTCCGGAACGTGCCCGAGCCGTCACGATCGACCCACAGCTGCCCCGCGAGCCCGCCGCGGTAACGCTTCCAGCGCGCCGGGTCGGTGGTGTGTCGGCCGAGCACGACCTTGCCGTCGTCGGACCAGGCGATGTCGGACGCCGGTCCCAGGTTGAGCGGCTCGACCCATCCGCCCGTCGCCGCCACGGCGTACAGCGACGTCTGTCGCGCGGTGGGCTCGGCGTGATTGGACGCCACCACCACGGCGTCCTGGTCGCGCCACGCTCGCGCGCCGGCGACGTTGCCGGTGTGGGTGAGGCGCGTGGCCGGA
>JBBQUY010000047.1:0-27314 GCA_038212015.1 Gaiellales bacterium
GTCCCAAAAGCTCGCATTTTGCGGGAAAATGAAGCAAACACGTGCGTATATCGAATAGCAAAGCTGGTGATCTCTGCCCAAGGCGCGCCGATCCTCCATGACAGTGACGCAAGCGAACAGTCACGGAAGAACGCACGGTCAACCGTGAATGCAGAGCGGCGTCAACGATGATCCACGTCGCCCGAAGATGGGCGCTGGATCGCAGCGCGATCCAGCACGTGGATCGATCTATCGATCCACGTCGCCCATCACCGCGTCGACGGAGCCGACGGTGGCGATGAGGTCGGCCATGAGTTCGCCGCCGACCATCGAGCTGACGGCCTGCAGGTTCACGAAGCTCGGGCCCCGCCACTTCACGCGCCACGGCTTGGTGCCGCCGTCGGAGACGATGTAGACGCCGAGTTCGCCGCGCGGTGATTCGACGGTCGAATAGACCTCGCCAGCAGGTACCTGGAAGCCGTGCGTCACGAGCTTGAAGTGGTGGATGACCGCTTCCATCGAGGTGTGCAGCTCCGCGCGCGGCGGCAGCACGACCTTGCGATCCTCGGCGATGATCGGCCCCTCGGGCAGCCCGTCGAGGATCTGGCGACAGATCCGCACGCTCTCGAACATCTCCTCGATGCGCACGATGTAGCGGGCGTAGCAGTCGCCTGCATCGTTGACCTTCGTGCGCACGTCGAGTTCGCGGTAGGCGCCGTACGGCGCGGCGGTGCGCAGGTCCCAGTCGACGCCGCTCGCGCGCAGGTTCGGTCCGGTGGTGCCGAGCGCGATCGCATCGTCGGCTGACAGGTAGCCGACGCCGATCAGGCGGTCCTTCCAGATCGGGTTCTCGCTCAGCAGGTCGACGTACTGCTCGAAGCGGCCCGGCAGTTCGTCGAGCAGGTCGCTGCACGCCTTGTAGAACGCGGGCGGGATGTCCTCGAACAGGCCGCCGATCGCGAAGTAGCGCGGATGCATGCGGTAGCCCGCGCTCATCTCGAACAGGTCGCTGATCGAGTCGCGCTCGCGGAAGCAGTAGAAGAACGGCGTCATCGCGCCCATCTCGAGCGCGCTCGTGCCGAGCCACACCAGGTGCGACCAGATCCGGTCGAGCTCCATGAACAGCACGCGCAGCCACTCGGCGCGACGCGGCACCTGAAGCTGCAGCATTCGCTCGACGCCGGTGACGTAGGCGTAGCCACCGAAGTAGAACGACAGGTAGTCCATGCGATCGAAGTACGGGATCGCCTTCCACCACGTCTTCTGCTCGATGTTCTTCTCGATGCCCGTGTGCACGTAGCCGATCTGCGGCACGCAGCCGACGACTTCCTCGCCGTCGAGCATCAGGTCCAGGCGCAGCACGCCGTGCGTGGACGGATGGTTCGGGCCGACGTGCAGCGGCATGAGCTGCTCGCGGATCTCGGGATCCATCGGCGGGTGCAGCTCGCTCGGGATCGGGCTCGGGATGCGTGAAGTCGGCATGTCAGTCGATTTCCCGTGGGGAGTTCGTGAACGTCACCGGCTCGCCGCCGATCGGGTAGTCCTTGCGCAGCGGATGCCCGACCCAGTCGTCGGGCATGATCAGCCGGCGCAGGCCTTCGCGGCCCGTGAACTCGATGCCGAAAAAGTCGAACGCCTCGCGCTCGTGCCAGTCCGCGGTGGGATACACCGACATCAGGGACTCGAGCGACTCGCCCTCGTCCACCCACACGCGCACGCGCACGCGGGGCGCACCCGGCACGAGCTTGGTGAGGATGTAGTCGACGTGGAATCGCTTCTGGTGTTCGCGCACCGAGCCGAGCGTGTCGCACGGGCTCACGTCGCTCAGCAGGGCGAAGCCGGCGTCGTCGCGCAGCCACCGCGCCGCTCGCCCGAGCGCGCCCGGCGTGACCGTCACGGTCACCTCGTCGCGCCACATGTTCCAGTCGGTCGCATCCGCGCCGAGCGTGGCGACGAGCGCCGCTGCCGTCTCGGATGCGATCGCGATGCCGCGATGATCGACGGTCGGCATCGCGATCGTGCCGCGATGCGCGGCGTCGACCTCTTCGCGCTGCATGCCGGCTGGCCCGCGACCCGCGGGATCAGGGGCTGCATCGTCGGCAGGCATGCCCATGCCGGGCGGGGTGATCGTCTCGGAGCTCATCAGGCGAACGCCCCTTCCTTGCGCTCGCGGCGATCTGCGAGCCACTGCTCGTACTGGCGAACGCTCTCGCGCGATCCCACTTCGTCGAGGTAGGCGGGCGGCACGCCGTCTCGGATCTTCTTCTGCAGCAGCAGGAAGCCGTGGTTGAGCTGCTCGGGGCGGGGCGGGCATCCCGGGATGTGGATGTCGACCGGGACGACCTTGTCGGCACCCTGCACGACCGCGTAGTTGGAGAACATGCCACCGGAGCTGGCGCACGCACCCATCGCGATCACGAACTTGGGTTCGAGCATCTGGTCGTAGACCTGGCGCAGCGGCGCAGCCATCTTCTGGGAGAGGCGGCCGGAGATGATCATCAGGTCGGCCTGGCGCGGCGAGGCGCGGAACACCTCGGAGCCGAAGCGCGCGAGGTCATAGCGCGACGACGTGACCGCCATCATCTCGATCGCGCAGCAGGCGAGGCCGAAGATCGCCGGCCACAGCGAGTTGGACTGTGCCTTGTTGACCTGCGATCCAACGAACGACGACATCCTGTCGACGGTCGTCAGCAGGACCTTGGACTCCATGTCCTCCTTCACCTGCGCGACCGGGTTGCGCTTCAGGTTGGGATCGAGCTGCAGCAGCTGTGGGCTGCTGAGCTTGCCCTGGCTGTGCAGGTGATACGCCGTCTGCAGGTTCGGGTCGCCTGCCGGGTCGTAGCCGGCAACGCTCGGCGCGATGGGGGTGTCGTCGTTCGCCATGGTCCTGCCTACTCCCACTCGAGGGCGCCGCGCCCCCAGACGTATGCGTAGCCGACGGCAAGGATGCCGACGAACACGAGCAGCTCGATGAATCCGTACGTGCCGAGATCGTTCAGCACGAGCCCGAGCGGGACCAGAAACACCATCTCGATGTCGAAGATGATGAAGAGCATGGCCGTCAGGTAGAAGTCGATCGGGTTTCGCTGACGACCAGCGTACCCCGTGGAGACGCCCGATTCGAATGCGAGGCGCTTGTTGCCCTGCACGTCGGGGCGCGTGGCGCGCGTGCCGAACGCGAAGCCCAGCGCGATGAGGCCCGTGGGGATCATCATCGCCACGACCAGGAACATCCCGACGGGAATCCAGCTCTCAAGGGTCGTCACGGTACGGTCTCCGGTGTTCGTGTCTCGCGGGTGCGTTCGCGCGCGCGGGGCGCACCGATCGATGTTCGATGCTTCCGCGATGCTACCTGCCCGCAGCCCACACTGCAGGAACGCATGCCGGCGACGGTTCGCCACCCGAACGAGCGCGTGTGCGTGACTGCGACGCGGGGTAGTGCTCGCCCCATGCGCACTCCGTCTCCGAACGTCTTCCGTCGTGTCCTGGCCGCAGGTGCGGCCGTTGCCATTGCCGCGCTCGTCGCGGCCGGATGTGGGGGCGGCGACGGTGGCGACCGCGGCGACACGGGGCTGGTCGGAGACGAGGGGCCGCTCGCGTGGCTGCCGACGAACACCTGGATGATCGCGACCGCGAACCTCGATCCGAAGGCGATCGACACCGCCGTCACGTCGCTCGACCGGCTGCCGATCTGGGCGCTCGCGGAGGGCTTCCTGCCCGCAAGCGACGGGAAGGGCCTGCGCCGCGAGCTGCTCGAGCAGATTGCCAAGGAGTCCGCGGGCGACACGGGCGACAAGCCCGAGGTGACCGCCGCGCAGCTCGAGACGGCGTTCGGCAATCGCGTCGGCGTTGCGATCACGAGTGCCGACTTCGAGTCGTTCGAGTCCGACGACGCTCCGGTCGTCGCGTGGGTGGAAGTCGACGACGAGGATGCGGCGTTGTCCGCCGCCAAGGACGTGTTCGAGGGCGCCGAGCGCGAGGTCGAGCACGAGGGTGTGACGTTCTTCGAGACCAAGGACAAGGACGCGACGTTCCTGGTGCGCGACGAGCTGCTGCTCATCTCGACGACCTCGAAGCGGATGGAGGCGCTCATCGACGTTCGTGACGGTGACGATTCGCTCGCGGGCGACGACGTCGCCGCCGCGGTCCTCGAGGTCGGCGTTGGCGATGCGATCGCCGGCTTCGCGATCGCATCGGAGCCGCTGCTGGAGGCTGCCCCGAAGCTCGTGCGCGACCAGGCGGACGACACCAAGGACGACGGCGAAGCCACCGAGGCGGAGAAGGAGAACGCCGAGAAGGCCGCCAACATCGCGGACGAGCTGGGCCCGCTGCTCGAGTCGAAGGCCGTCGACGGGCTCATCGCCGACTGGATCAGTGGCAGCATCACGATCGACGAATCCGGGCTGCGCATGCGTGGCGCCTGGTCGAACCCGCGTGAGCTCGCGTCGCCGAAGCCGGGATCGCGCGAGCTGGTGGAGCGCGGACCGGCGGATGCCCAGTACGTCACGTCGACAGCCAGCGACGGCACGACGCTCCGACGCCTGCAGGATGCGTGGAGCGAGGTTCGCGATGCCTACGACCTGGACCTGCGCGCACTCGTGGCCAAGGAGTGCACGCAGGCGGATCGCTGGGCGTGCAACCTGGGCGTGGAGCTGGCACTGGCGGTGCTTGAGGACGAGGACCTTGCAGACTCGTTTGAGGAGCAGGGCGACGTCGCGATGGCGCTGTATCAGGACATCTCGCCGCAGGTGGAGGCGCTTGGCGCGATCACCGAGACCGGCAGGGCGCCGGCCGACACATCTGTCGACAGTCGGTTGTTCGAGTCCGTTTCGACGGCACCCACGCTCGAGGGGTACGAGCCGCCTGCGGAGCTGCTGCAGGCAGCGCAGGCGGCCGGCATCCAGGTGACCAACGCACCCGACGGCAGCGCCGTGACGCTCCGCGTCACCGCGGGATCACCGCTGGCCCGGCTCGTTCGCGAGGAGTTCGACCCGAACGGGCTCGCGGCACTGGCCGCCGTCGGGTTCGACCTGCGCCAGCTGCTCTCGCCCGCCGGCATGACGCTCGCACGCGAAGACGTCGACGGCCTCCACGTCTGGGGCTTTCCGCCCGACGCGCCGTCGAAGGTCGTGCCCGCGCTCACAGGTGAGGCCGAGACGCTCGCAGACGACGAGACGTACCAGGAGGTGATCACGGCCGCCAAGCCTCCGAAGGAGGTAGGCACGTACGGCTGGGTGGACCTGCAGAGTTACGTCGAGTCGACGCTCGCGATGCTCAGCGCAGATGCGGGCGAGGACGGCATGGACATCAAGCGAATCATCCCGACCGTTCGCAACAACCTGGCTGACGTACCAGGCATCGTGACGTGGTCGACGCGCGAGGAATCCGACGGCGAGGACGTCGGCGTCATCGAGATGGCGATGCCGATCCTCGAGTAGCGGTCGCCCGAGCGGCTACGCCAGCTGCTTGACCAGATCCTTCACGGGACCGTTGCCCGAGCCGTTGCTGGTGCCGGGAAGCGCCGGCACGGGTCCCTGCACGCCGGAATCGCTCGGCTGGAGCGGCGCAGCAGGGACACCAGGCCCGCCGGAGGCTCCGGAGTTGCCGGGCGTGACGACCGGAGACTGCGGAGCGGGGCCGTTGCCCGGACCGGACGGCGCGGGCGTCGTGGTGCTGGGGGTCGGCGTCGTGGTGCCGCCGCCCTTCGAGGGCTGCCGCGTCGTGCCAGTGGTGCGAGTGGGTCCGCGCGTCGAGGACGTTCCCCGCGTCCGGGTCGGCGACGTCGCACGCGCCGGCGCGGGTCGCGGCGTGACCACGACGCCGCCACCGGCATCGGGATCAGCATCGACCGGCATGTCGAACGGCGAGACGTCATCGAAGGAAACGACGATCGGTGCTGCATCGACCGGATCGACGTCGCCTGGACCGATGCGTGTGGACGACGCATCCGTGCTGCCCGACTGCAAGACGATCCAGCCCGCAAGCGCGAGCAGGGAGATCGCGAGCACCAGCCGGAACGGATCGCTCCAGTAGGCGTGCAGGGTCAATGTCGGAGATCGACGCATCAGCATTACCTCGGGTGGTCCCCCGCTCCGCTCGATTCGATGCATGAAGCATCGAGGATCCTGCGACTCAGTCGTCGCCGATGATGAGCCGCTGCACGTCCCTGAACTCCGGGGTTCCCGCGCGTCGCAGCCAGTCGAAGAGCACCTGCTCGATGGTCGTCTCGTGCGCGCCCGCTCGCACGAGCTCGCGGATCGACACGTCGCGATGCAGGTCGCTGCGGCTTGCCACGCCGTCGACGGGCACGTACACCTCGCGCTGTGCGTCGAGCATCGACAGGACGGTGTGGCGAACGCACACGTGCGCTTCGATGCCGACCACGACGAACTGCTCGGCATCACGAAACGAGCTCGGCAGGTCCATCCACCTGGGCGCGTCCAGCGCCGAGAACTCCACCTTGCCGATGCGTGGCGTCTCCGGCGGCAGCATCTCGACGATGCTCGCGACCGTCGGCCCGAGCCCCTCGGGGTACTGCTCCGTGCACGCGATCGGCACGTCCAGGCGCAGCGCGCCGCCGAGCAGCGTGCGGATGCGGTCCGACAGCGGGAACAGGCGTGGCACGTGCGTGTGGAAGGCACGCTGCATGTCGACCACGAGCACGGCGCTTCGCGAGGGATCGAGCATCAGCATGCCGCCAGGATCGCCTGCTCACGGGCGACGTCGAGGCCCGCGCTCGGGGTGCCGGCCCCGGGCGAGCCGATCCAGTCGAGCACCCACGCCGCCGTCTCCTGCAATGGGCGCGCCGCGAATTCGAACACCTCCTCGACCAGGTCGGTGCGCGCGGTCACCATCCCGGTGAAGCCGATCCCGTCGGGAATCCACGCCGGCAGGTCCGACCATGGTTCCACCTCGTGCGACTCGAGCATGTCGCGGCTGACGTGCACGACCTCGGCCGGGGTGCCGCCCGCGCCGCGCACCGCTTCCTGACAGGCCGCGACCAGCGACCCGACGGTCTGTGATCCAGGCGTGGGCGCCGCGTTGAACACCCCGGCGATGCGGCGCTCGATCGCCTCCAGCGCCAGCCAGGCAAGGTCGCGCGAGTCCAACACCTGTATCGGGTCGTCGGCAGGTGGTGCGATCGTCGTGCCACCGGCGGCGATGCGCCGCACCCACCACGGAAATCGCCACGTCGTGTCGTGTGCACCGGTGATGAGCACCGGTCGCAGCACCGTCGATCGCGGGGCGCGCATCGGCGATTCGAGCAGCAGCCGCTCCGCAGCTGCCTTGCCCGGCGCGTACCAGTCGTAGGAGAACTCCACCTTCGGATCGGTGCAGGCGCGCAGCTCGAGTGCAGGGTCGTCGAACGTCGCGACGGCGTCTGCCTCGGACGGGCCGCGCTGCGACAGGTCCGCATAGGCGGACACGCTCGACAGCTGCACCCACCACGGCATGTCCTCGTCGAGCGTGCGAACCGCATCCGCGACCCATGCCGGAACGCGCGCGGACACGTCGATGATCGCGTCGAACGGGCCGCGCATCGAGAGCGCGGCGTGCCCGTCGGAGCGGTCGTGCACGTAGTCGAGCAGGCCGGCATCGTCGCGTGCGCGCAGGGTGTCGGAGACGCCACGGTGCACCGCGACGACCTCATGGCCGCGCGCGAGCGCTTCGTCGGTGATGGCGGTTCCGGACAGTCCGGTCGCGCCCAGGATGAGCAGTCGCATGGCGTCCACCTACCCACGAGCGGCGGCCTCTGCGCATGGAACGGTCGTTCCTGTGGCACAATGGGCTACATGGAGACGACCAGCCCCGCATCCCCCGTCACGCTCACCGACACGGCCATCGGCAAGCTGGCCGCCTTGATGGCGGAAGAAGCCGAACCCCAGGCACTGCGCATCGCGGTGACCGGTGGTGGCTGCTCGGGATTCCAGTACGCGCTCGGCTTCGATACCGAGCAGCACGACGACGACCTCATCTTCGAGCATTCGGGCGTGAAGGTCATCGTCGACGAGACGAGCGCCGAGTACCTCAAGGGCGCCGTCGTCGACTTCCAGGACGGCCTCAACGGCAAGGGCTTCGCGATCGAGAATCCCAACTCGACGGGCTCCTGCGGCTGCGGCCAGTCCTTCAGCTGCTGATCCTTCCTGCAGCGTTCGCGTGAACGACCACGCGTCGGTGGGTAACCAGCCTGCGTGACTACCACGCCTGCGCCTCCAGAGGATCCTGCCGTCGACCTGCCGCTCGGCGGAACGCACCATCACACCGCCGACAAGCCGGCCGGTCCGTGGCTGCTGCTCGTCGTGTTCGTCGCCGGCGCGGCGCTGATGGCCTACGAGATCGTCGGCAGCCGACTGCTCGCGCCGTACTTCGGCAACTCCACGTTCATCTGGGGCAGCCTCATCAGCGTGTTCCTGGGTGCGCTCGCCGCCGGCTACGCGCTCGGCGGGCGGCTCGCGGACCGGCGGCCGGTACCCGGTGTACTCGCGGTGATCCTCTCCGTCAGCGCGCTGCTGGTGGGAGCCACCGTGCTGCTGGCCGAGCCGCTGCAGGAGTGGATCATCTCCCTGGGGCTGGGTGTACGCCTCAACCCGCTCGTGTCGAGCGTGCTGCTGTTCGGTCCGGCAAGCGTGCTGATCGGCATGGTGTCTCCCTACGCGGTGCGACTGCGCGCAGGCGACCTGGCATCGCTCGGGCGCACCGCCGGATCGCTGTATGGACTGTCCACCGCCGGATCGATCGTCGGCACCCTTGGTGCGTCGTTCTGGCTCGTGCAGTCGTTCGGTTCGAACGCGACGGTGCTCGCCGTGGGCGTGGCGCTCGCGCTGTGCGGGCTGCTCACCGCGGTGGCCGGACGAGCGTCGGTGCCGAGCGCGATTGCCGCCGGTGCGGCGAGCGTCGTGCTGCTGACGCTCGCGGTCGTGGGCGTCGGTGGGGACCGGATCGGCAGCCGCGTGTCGAGCACGGGGTCGGAGTTCTCCCCGGTCTTCCACGCGGGCGGTTATCAGCCCGAGTACACGCCGCGCCGGGACGGCAGGCTCGTCGACCAGGTCGAGAGCTCCTACCACCGCATTCGCGTGGTCGACTACGCTGCCGGCCAGATCGGCGATCGACCCGCGCGCGTGCTGCACTTCGACAACTCGCTGCAGGCCGCCGCACCGCTCGTCGATGGCAAGCCGATCGTCACGGGACCGCCGCTGTTCGGGTACCTGCGCGCGGTGGATCTGATGCCGGCGATGCGCCCCGATGCCGAACGCGTGCTGCTCATCGGGTTGGGGTCGGGCGCGGCGGCGATGCGCCTGCACGAGCTGCGACCCGAGCTGCAGATCGACGTGGTGGAGATCGACCCGAAGGTCGTGGATTTCGCGCGCGAGCACTTCGCGTATCGCGACTCCGAAAACGGCAACGACCGCATCACCACGCACGTGGGTGACGGTCGATACTGGCTGGCTGCGCAGGGCGACGCCCGCTTCGACGCGATCATGCTCGACACCTACTTCGCCGAGTCGATCCCGTTCCACCTCACCACGCGCGAGTTCCTGGAGCTCGCAAAGGACCGCCTCGCCGACGACGGCATCGTGTCGGCCAACCTGATCGGCGCGGTCGAAGGCAGTCGCAGCGAGCTGCTGCGCTCGATGCACCGGACCTGGAGCGAGGTGTTCGACGACATCGCCGTCTACCCCGTGCCAAGCGGCGGATCCGTGGACCTGGACGCGTTCAGCAACGTCGAGTTCTTCGCGTCGCCCGATCGCGGCGTGCTTCCCGCGCGCGGCGGCGAGGCCGACCTGATCGAATCCGCGGACCTTGCGGTGCCCACCGACGAGGTGCTCGACCAGGAGCTGCGCGAATTGATCGCCGCCCGCTACGTGCGGGAATTCGAGGCCGACGACGTGCCGATCCTCACCGACGACCTCGCACCCGTCGACAGCCTCCTGCAGGTCGACGGGATCTAGCTCGCGAGGTGGCTTCGTACCACAGGGTCGAGTACCGCAACTCACGTACGAAGCCGGCCGGGATCCGCGGTAGAGGCGAGCGATCGTTCGATCGGCGGACGCGCTCCATGCCCCAAGCCGCGTCCGCCCATGACCTGTGGCGCGCAGGACGGCCCGTTTGCAGGCGATTCGCGCATGCTATGGCGGTTCACACATGGCAGCGGGAGCGCCGATGCTGCGTGGGATGACCGATGTCAGCGTGATCGTTCCGACCTTCAACCGCCCCGAGTTGCTTGCACGCGCGCTCGAGAGCCTCGCCGCGCAGACGCTCGACTCGTCCCGATTCGAGGTGCTCGTCGTCAACGACTGCGGCCTGGATCCGGGTGCGGTCGTCTCCGAGTTCGCGGGCGACCTTCACGTGACGCTGCTGGCGACCCCCGAGAACTCGGGTCTCGCCGCGACCCGCAACGTGGGCATCGACGCCGCGACCGGCCGCTACGTCGCGTTCCTGGACGACGACGACTGCTTCTATCCCGAGCACCTGCAGCTGCTGCTCGACGAGGCCGACCGCCTCGGCGGCGAGACGATCGTCTACTCCGACGCGGTCAAGCTCGTGGAGAGCGACTCCGGTGAGGCGATGCTGCGCCAGATGATCCTCGCCCCGGCGACGTTCAGCTACGACCGCCTGCTGCTCAACAACTACATCCACGCGATGTCGCCGCTCGTGCCACGTGCGGCGCTCACCGAGCTCGGCGGGTTCGACGAGACGCTGCGCGCACTCGAGGACTGGGAACTGTGGCTCCGGCTCGGCGCGCGCTTCGCGTTCCACCACGTGCTGCGCGCGACCGCTGACTATCGCGTGCGCATGGGCGCGGTCAACAACACGACCCGCGAACTGCCACTGCACGTTCGCTGCACCGAGCGCGTCTACGAGCGCTACCCGGCACCCGTCGGATCACAGCTCGCCGCCGACCGCGCGACGTACCTGTCCCAGCACCGCCAGCTCGCCGAACAGCACGCCTTCCGGCTGAGCGTCGCGCTCGTCGGAGCGAGCGACATCGGGCAGCTGCTGACCGGGATCGAACGGGCGCTCGCCAGCCATGGCGGTCAGGGCGTCGAATACCTCGCCTACGTCCCGACCGAGCTTGCAGACGCGAATGCCGAGGCGCTGCAGCAGCTCGACCGCGAACTGCGCGGCGCGCTCGTGCTCGTGCGCGGTGCTGACATCGCCCCGGAGGCCGCCTGCGCCGTGCTCGAACGCAAGGCCGCCGGCACCCGCTTCGAACGAATGCTGCTCGGCGACGAGGCTGCGGCAACCGACACTGCGACTGACATCGATGATTTCTGCATCCGCGCCGGCTACGTCGCGCGACCGGTTCCCGAGTATTACGCCGACACGCCGAGCGGGATCACCTGGCAGCCCGACGTGTATCCGGAGGCGCAGCGAGTCGCGCGGCTCGTCGGTGCGCGCACGATCGTCGACCTGGGCTCCGGCAATGGCGCAAAGCTCGCGACGCTCTACCCCGAGTTCAGCATCGTCGGCGTCGACTTCGGCAGCAATCTCGACTACGTGCGCGCCCACCTTCCGCAGGGCACGTGGATCGAGCACGACTTCGAACAGCCCGGGCCGCTGCCGCTCGACGATGCACTGCTCGCCGATGCGGTCGTCGTCTGCGCGGACGTGATCGAGCACCTCATGGAGCCGCTGCCGCTGCTCGCCAAGCTCCACGACGCGTTCGAACGTGGCGCTGCCGCCGTGCTGCTGTCGACTCCCGAACGCACGCACACCTGGGGCGCCGACCATGCCGGCCCGCCCCCGAACACGTGCCACGTGCGCGAGTGGACGATCGAGGAACTCGGCGCGCTGCTCGACCGGGAAGGCTTCGCGTTCGGCGACCTGGAACTCACCCGTTCCAACGATGCGGAATCGCGCCTGGCGACGACGCTCGCGCTGCTGTATCGCGACGCGGACGTCGAGCGCCTCGTGCGTGCCGAGCGCGACGCCCGCGCTGCCGCCTAACGCGCGACCAGCACGAGCGTCGCGAGGATCGTGAGCGTGATCGTCGTCGACATGACCACCGGATGCGCGAGCGCCCATCGCACCTGCGGCAGGTAGCGCAGCTCGCCCCGATCCAGCAGGCGCGCGAAGGATCGCGATTCGGCCGACAGCACGAGCGCGGACGCGAAGATGAACACGCTGCCGCCGGGGCCGGGGACGAACACGTTGAGCATGCCGATCGTGAACAACCCGGCCGCGAGCAGGATCCTGCTTGGTCGGCGAGCGCGTCCGCGTTCGGCGCGGCGCGCTTCGTAGCGGGCCACGAATCGTTCACCGGGTCGCGCGGCGATCGCCTCCTCGACGCGCGCGATGCGACGAGCACTGTGGGAGAGACGATGGGCTGCATGCGAGACGCGGGGCATCGCCTCGATCGTGCCGCACCGCGAGCGCCGCCGCATCGGTAGAACACCGCAGGATGCGAACGGGGCACCTCCCGAAGGAAGCGCCCCGCACGATCACGAACGATGTGATGGGTCGATGTGTCAGGCAGCCGGCGGCGTGCCGAACATCTCCTGTGCCGTGGCGAGTGCCTTGACGGCGTCCACGCGGCCGTGGCCGGTGTTGACGTCGTAGCCCGGAGCGTCGATGTCGAGCGAGCTCTTGGCGAGCACCACGCGCACCTGCTCGGCGTTCAGGTTCGGGAACTTCTGCAGCAGCAGCGCGATGACGCCCGAGACGGCGGGGGTCGCCATCGACGTGCCGCTCATCTTCACGTAGCTGTCACCTGTCTTGCCGGCGCTGATGATGTCCTTGCCCGGAGCGGAGACGTCCGGCTTCTGGATGAAGTTGCCTTCGGCATCCTTGATCTTGGACGGGCCGCGGCTCGAGAACGAGGCGACCTTGTCGTTGATGTCGGTGGCGCCGACCGTGATCGACTGCGGGTACGAGCCCGGCGCGCCGACCGTGTTCGGGCGGCCGCTGTTGCCGGCGGCGACGACGGGGATGATGCCCGCGGCCTCGAAGGCCTTCCAAGCGTCGATGTAGCTGAGCGACGCACCGTTGGAGTTGCCCCACGAGTTGGAGACGATGTCAGGAGCCTTGGTCGGGTCGGCCTCGGTGCCGTCGGCCTTGGTCGGGGCCAGCATCCAGCTGAGGCCCTTGAGGATCGTGGCCGTCGAGCCCGAACCGCCTGCGGTGAACACCTTCGTCGCGATGAACTTCGCGCCCGGCGCCATGCCCGTGTAGTGGTCCTTGGTGCCACCGACGCTCGTGCCCGCGACGTGCGAACCGTGGTTGTGGTCGTCGTAGGCGTCCTTCTTGTTGCCTACCGGATCGAAGAAGTTGTAGTCGTGGTTGAACGAGCCGTCGGCGTTCGTGCCGCGGTACTGGCCCTTGAGCGCCTCGTGCGCGACGTTCACGCCCGTGTCGACGATACCGACCACGACGCCTTCCCCGGTAACGCCCTGCGCCCATGCCTGCTCGACGCCGACCTTGCCGACGTTCCACTCGACCGTCTTCTCGCCCTTCGCCGCAGCCGGGGCAACGGCCTCGACGACCGTGTCCAGCTTCACTTCCTGGTTGCGGACGATGCGGCCGAGTTCATCGAGTCCCTGCAGCGCCTGGAACGCGGCGCCTGCGCGCGTGTCGTCGACGTTGAGGATGAGCGCGCCGGTACCGGTCGCGAAGTCGTAGCTGCGAACGAGGCCTTCTGCCTTGAGCGCGTCCAGCTTCGGCAGCAGCGTGGTCTTGACCGCGACTTCCGCGTCGACCATGGCGCCATAGGCGATCGACTTGCGATCGGCGCGCGTACCCGCGGCGAGCGCCGGGGCGAAGTTCGGGTCGACCTTCAGCGACGCGATGTACGTGCGCGAGCCGGCCTCGAGATTGATGAACGACATGGGATTCCCTTCCCTAGTGCGCCACCCTCCCTGGCGACGCTGAACCTGTGGGACGGTAGCAGAACCGCACCTTGCAGTGCAGCAGTCCGCACGACGCCCATGCGGCGACGTGTCATGGATGTGACATGGATGGATCATCGCGCGCATGCGAGCGCGATCGCTCCTGCGCGGGAATGTCATGTCTGGCCCGTGCGGGCCGGTATCGGGCCACCCGGTAGCGGACTGCTACCGCGGTCGTTGCGTATTGGTAGCATCCGCGAACCGCATGCCCGGAGGGGGCGTGCACCCCCCGTCGTCAGGAGGGCGACGGGGACAACCAACCAAGGATGGTCCCGAGATGCCTAACGCCCTCGTGGTGGGTGGCTACGCCAGCAGCAAGTCTGGCGAGCGCACCTACATTGCACAGCTCGATGGTGCAGCAAACTTCGATCGCCCGAGCCTGATGCCGCGCGGTGGTGACCGCAAGAGCGCGGTCGTCAACGAGCTCGCTCGCGTGAACCGCAACACGATGCAGGGCGTCGCCCCGTCACTCGACGCGCTCAAGGCGCAGGGCCTCATCACGGACTACTCGGTGAACCCGCTCTCGAACACCGTGACCTACAACGTCGCCGAGGGTCGCACCGCCGAGGCGTGGACCGCGATGAACCAGGTCGACGGCATCGGTCGCATCACCCGTGACCGCGAGGTCAAGCTCATCGGCCTCGCCGACGTGCAGGAGGGTCAGACGATCCTCATGACGTTCCCGGACGCGACCGCCACGGCCGCCGACCCCAAGCAGGCCGTCGAATGGAACGTCGACCGCGTCAACGCCCCGAAGGTCTGGGCCCAGGGCTTTAACGGCTCCGGCGTGACCGTCGGCGTCGTGGACACCGGCATCGACGTCAGCCACCCCGCCCTCAAGGCCGTGTACCGCGGCACGAAGGAGGACGGCACGATGGACCACAATTACAACTTCTTCGACGCCGTCGCCAAGAAGGAAGCCGCATACGACGACAACAAGCACGGCACGCACGTTGCCGGCACGATCTCCGGTCACGCGACCGAGGGTCACGCCGCCACCGGCGTCGCGCCTGGTGCGAAGCTGATCGCGTCCAAGATCCTGTCGGGCTCCGGCAGCGGAACGCTCGAGGGCGTCATGAAGGGTCTCGAGTGGATGCTCGCCCCGACCGACTCCAAGGGCCTCAACGCCGATCCGTCGAAGGCTCCCGACATCATCAGCAACAGCTGGGGCACCAACAACGGCAAGCTGCTGTCGTTCCAGAAGCTGATGCAGTCGTTCCTGGCTGCCGGCATCGAGCCCGTGTTCGCCGCCGGCAACTCGGGCCCGCGTGCGGGATCGGTCGGCTCGCCCGGCTCGTACCCGGAGGTCATCTCGGTCGCCGCGACCGACAAGAACGACAAGGTCGCGTCGTTCTCCAGCCGCGGTCCGAGCCCGATCAAGGACGCCAAGGGCTCCGATCGCAAGCCTGACATCGCAGCTCCGGGTCACCAGATCATGAGCACCGTTCCGGGCGGCAAGTACGCCTCGCTGAGCGGCACGTCGATGGCGACCCCGGCAGTGTCCGGCGTCATCGCGCTGATGCTGAGCAAGTACAAGGACCTGACGCACGACGAGATCGTCCAGGCGATCACCACGACCGCCAAGGACATCGACGCGGCCGGCTACGACTACAACGCCGGTCACGGCCTGATCGACGCGGAGGCTGCCCTCAAGGCTGCCGACGCGATCGTCGCAGCTCGCCCGCCCAAGGCGTGACGCGACTGCAGCTGACGGCTGCACCAATCAAGTGAAGAAGGCGAGGGCCCCGCTGCGTGCGGGGCCCTCGCTGCATCAGGACGGCATCGGTCGGGAGCGAGAACCGCTCGGGACCGGCTGTGGTGCTTCCACTGCAACTCGCCAGACGTGGGTGGGTTCGGGTGGGCTGTCTGACGAGCTCGATCTGCAGCAGGTGCGCCGTGGGTTGTCCTCAGGTAGCACCGGAATCGGTCCGGCATCGGGGTGACCTGAGCGGATCCGAGCGTCGCGGATGCATTGCAATCAAGCCGTTCGCCGCGCGGCCGACATGGCTTGGCGGCCGCCGCCGGAAAGCGCTGCATGTCGATAGGATCGCGGGCATGACCTCCCCTGATTCCTCCCGCGGCGAATATCCCGAGATCGCCGACGTCACCATCATCGGCGGCGGACCGTCCGGACTCGCTGCGGCGTACTACGCCGGCCACCGCGAGGCATCCGTTCGCATCATCGACACGCTGCCGGAGCTCGGCGGCCAGGTGATGGCGATGTATCCGGAAAAGCACATTTTCGACGTCGCCGGTCATCCCAAGGTCAAGGCCAGCGAGCTGATCCGCCTGCAGGTCGAGCAGGCGATGCAGTTCGATCCCGAGGTCGTGCTCGAAGAAGACTGCCGCACCATCGAACACATCGAAGCGCCCGACGAGCCGAGCGGGCACCTGATCCGACTCGACGGCGCGAGCGGTCGCACGTACCTGACGCGCACGATGATCGTCACCGCCGGCCACGGCGCGTTCGAGCCGCGCAAGCTGCCGATCGAGGGCATCGACGCGTGGAACCACAACGGGCTGCACTACCTCGTCAAGCACAAGGCCGACTTCGTCGGCAAGAAGGTCGTCATCGTCGGTGGCGGGGACTCCGCGCTCGACTGGACGCTCGGGCTGCAGGACGTGATCAGCCATCCGCTCACGCTCGTGCATCGCCGCGATCGCTTCCGCGCGCTCGAGCATTCCGTCACCCAGATGCGCGAGCTCGCCGGACACGGCAAGGTCAACCTGATGGTGCCGTGCGAAGTCACCGCCATCCACGGCAACGGCACCGTCGACGCCGTGACGATCACCAACTCCGACGACGGCACCGATCGCATCGAAGAGTGTGACGCGCTCGTGACGCTGCTCGGGTTCAAGAGCGCGCTCGGCTCGATCGCCAACTGGGGCCTGGACTTCCACTCCAAGAAGGCGATCCTCGTCGACCCGACGAGCATGGAAACCAACCTGCCGAGCGTGTTCGCGGCAGGCGACGTCGCCGGCTACGACGGCAAGATCACGCTCATCACGATCGGCATGGGCGAGGCCGCGATCGCAGCCAACCGCGCGATCACCGTGATCCGCCCGGAAGCGAAGGCGCAGCCGAAGTACTCAACCGAGTAGCGGCACGGCTCAGCCGAGCAGGCGCCGCGCCGCGGCGCCGAATTTTCTGGCCTCGCGGAGCGACTGCGTCCAAAATGCGGCCCGAAACGGGCAAGATCATGGACGCAGTGGCGCTTGGCGAGCGTCGGGTTCGTGCCGGCGGGCAGAACACATCGACCGACCGGGTCAGCGACGTGTCCCCGGCGCGGCGGCGGGTGCAGACCACTCCTCCATGATCGCCGCGGCGCCATCACCCACCAGGAACAGGTGCTCGACGTTGCGCAGGCGACCCACCGCGCCTACCTTCGCGCCGGCCGGTGAGTGGATGCCGATGCGCGCGCCGACATATCGGTCATGGCCGATCGCCAGCTCCGCGACCTCGCCCCGTTCGGACAGCACCGATCGAAGTTCGTCGGGACCGATGTGGCCCTCGTCGTTGAAGGAGACGAGCAGCCACGGCGCGTCGAGCGACGCGATCAGATCGGCGAACGCCGGGAGCGCGCGGCGCTTGAAGTTGTACTCGCTCTTGACGTCGCGACAGTCGATCCGCTTCATCGCGATGCCGTACACCTCCGGCTCGTCGGCGCGAACGATCGTCTCCCACACGTGGTAGTTGCCGCGGTAGGAGTGCTGGTTGTAGGGCGGATCCAGATACGCAAGGTCGATTCCCGTGAGCGTCGACGCGAGCTCGTTCGCATCACGGCGCGTCGCAACGCCCGTGCCCGGGAGCAGGTTGGGAATGCGCAGCTGCAGATCGTTGGATGAGCGGGGCGCCCACTGCTTGAGGTACGCCATCTGTACGCCGGTGGTGGAGTCGACGCGGTCGGCTGCCTCGAGCAGGCTCGTGAGCAGAATCGCGCGTTCGACCCGATCGGCCGCCACCACGTCGATTTCCGCGCGGATCGCATCGATGCGGCGTCCGTTGTGCGGCTGGAAATACCGGGCCTGCTCGCAGAACGTCTGGGTGACGTAGCCGTCGACGCCCGGCAGCGCCGCCAGATGCTCGAGCAGCTCGCCGATCCGGACCGTGTCGACCACGTCGGCGTCGGCTTCCACGTAGCAGGTGGCGAGCACCTCGGTGTAGGACGCAAGGTCGTTGGCATGCACGTGCAGCCCGGTCTGCTTGAGCGCCTGCGACACCCGCGTGGTGCCGGCGAACAGGTCGACCGCGTGCGTGATCGCGGGGATTCGTTCCACGACCGCAGCAATCTGCGGCACGAGCTTTCGCTTGGATCCGATGTACTTGATCACGAATGGCGATTGTAGCCGCGCCGTCGCGGTGGAATGATGCCGCCCAGTCACACGAACCAGAGGGAGACGACGACGATGACCGCATTCGACGGCACGCTCACGTGGGTGGGGCACAGCACCTTCCTGCTCGAGACCGGGCGTGGCACGCGCGTGCTGCTCGAGGGATTCGTCGACAGCTGTCCGACCACGCCGGAGGAGCTCAAAGGCGACGGGCTCGGCCACCTGGACCTGATCCTGGTCTCGCATGGGCACGAAGACCACGTCGCGGATGTCGTCGCGCACCAGCAGCGCACGGGCGCGCAGGTCGCGGGCATGGTGGAGCTGATGGGCTGGTTCGGCTCCCAGGGCGTGGCGCAGGACAAGCGCATCGACTTCAACAAGGGCGGCACGATCGAGGTCGCCGGGCTGCGCATCACGATGGTCGATGCGAGGCATTCAGCGTCGACGCCCGATGGCGCCTACGCGGGCGAGCCGGCCGGGTTCGTGATCGAGCTGGAGAACGGCTACCGCATCTACTTCGCGGGCGACACCACCGTGTTCGGCGACATGGCGCTCATCGGTGAGCTGTTCGCGCCGGATCTCGCACTGCTGCCAATCGGCGACCACTACACGATGGGTCCGCGGCTGGCCGCCAAGGCGTTGGAGCTGCTTCGCACCAAGGACGTCATCGGCATGCACTACGGCACGTTCCCGCCGCTGACGGGTCGACCGACGCAGCTGCGCGAGCTCGTCGCCACCCAGCTCGACGTCACCGTCCACGAGCTGCAGCCCGGCGAGTCCTGGACCGGCGTCGGGGCGACTGCATGACCCGCATGACGACGACGTTCGACGACCTGCTCGAGGCGAACGCCCTGTACGCGCAGACGTTCGCCCTCGGGGCGCTGGAAGCGGTCGCGGCGCGCGGCCTGGCGATCGTGACGTGCTTTGACTCGCGCATCGAGCCGCTCGCGATGCTCGGCCTCGAACCGGGCGATGCGAAGATCCTGCGCGTCGCCGGTGGTCGCGTCGACGATTCGGTGATCGAGTCGCTGCATCTGGCCACCTCGCGGCTTGGCGTCGACCGCATCGCGATCGTGCAGCACACCGAGTGTGCCGCGCCGTCGACCGGTGCAGACACGCTCGACGAGGACGTCGCTCGCGTGCGATCGGAACTGGCGGTACCCGCGGAGCGCGTCGCGGGTTTCGTCTACGACGTGCGCAGCGGACGGCTGACCGTGCCGCCGCCTCGCGCGTCAGGCCCGACGTGAGCGCGCCCGACGGCGGTGCGCACTCAGCGCGAGCCCGCCCGCCACGGCGAGCATGCCCATGCGCGTCGCGCGGCGCTGGTGGAAGGGTGCCTTCACGCGCGTGGTGAAGCGCAGCATGCCCCAGCCCTCGTCCTCGGCCAGGCGGCGCAGCTGCTTGTCGGGATTGACGGCGTAGGGGCGACCGACGGCGCGCAGGAATTCCGAGTCGGTGATCGAGTCCGAGTAGGCGCTGCTCGCAGTCAGGTCGATGCCGTGCTCCGCGGCGAACTCCCGGAGGCGGTCTGCTTTCTCATCGCCGTGGTTCGCGCGCGCGACCTCGCCGGTGAACGTGCCGTCGACGACCTCCAGCTGAGTCGCGATCGCACCGTCCATGCCGAGCAGCGCCGCGAGCGGGCCGATGATCTCCTCCATCGTCGCGCTCACCGCATAGACCTGGTGACCCTGTGCCTTGTGGTACGCCACGCGCTCGAGCGCTTCCTGGAACACCATCGGGCGCACGCGACGTTCGAGCTCCTCCTCGACGATCGCGACGAGCGTGTCGCGATCCCAGCCGCGGATGAGCTCCGACAGCGTCGCCGTGAAGCGATCGAGCTGCTGGTGGTTGGTCCCCTGCCGCGCGAAGGCGATGCCGAGCAGCGCGCTGCGCACCAGCTGGTGCGTCGTGAGCAGCCCCTTCGAGCGCATCGGGCGCGCGAGGTGAAATCCGCTCGCGCCGGCGAGCAGGGTGCGGTCGACATCGAAGAACGCGGCGACTGACATGTCCGACACGATACCCGGTCGGCGCTCGCGCGACGCGTCTAGAGCATCGACAGCGGCTTCTTGATGCGATCGGCGGGTGCGGGGGCCTGCGACGGGAACACGGGTCGGCGCGCTTCCACCGCCTCGGCGAGCGATGCGAAGCGCGCTGCGATGTCGCCCGCGCCGGTCGCTGTCACCGGCATGCCCGAGTCGCCGCCCTCGCGGATGCTCGCATCGAGCGGAATCGTGGCGAGCAGCGGTACTTCCAGCTCCTCGGAGAGCAGCTGGCCGCCGCCGGTGCCAAACACCGCCGGTCCGCCTTCGGGATCGGTCATCGTCTCGACGACGCCGAGCACGACCTGGTCGAGCTGCATCGCGCCAAGCGCGGCGCGGCGAGCGACGGTCTGCGCGGCATGCTGGGGCGTGGTGACGATGAGCGCCTCGGCGCGCGGCAGCAGCTGTCCGAGCGAGATCGCCACGTCGCCGGTGCCGGGCGGCATGTCCACGACGAGGAAGTCGAGTTCGCCCCAGTGCACGTCGCCGAGGAACTGCTCGAGCGCGCGATGCAGCATCGGGCCGCGCCAGATCACGGCGGCGTCCTGGTCGAGGAAGAAGCCGATGCTCATCACGCTCACGTCGTGCGCGACGGGGGGAATGATCATCCCGTCGACGGTGACGGGGCGCTGGTGGATGCCGAGCATGGTGGGCTGGGAGTAGCCGTACACGTCGGCGTCCATGACGCCGACGCGGTGACCGCGATCGCGCAGCGCGACGGCGAGGTTGGCGGTGACGGTGCTCTTGCCGACTCCGCCCTTGCCGCTCGTCACCGCGATGATGCGGCACGTGTCCGGCAGCGCGACGCCGGGGGAGCGATGGCGACGATCGCCCTGCAGCTGGGCGCGAAGGGCCTCCCGTTGTGCCTGGTCCATGTGGCCGAACTCCAGCTCGACGGACTCGACCCCGGGCAGCTGGCCGACGGTATCGTCGACCTGCGTGCGGAAGCTCTGCTTGAGGGGGCAGCCAGGGGTCGTCAGCAGCAGCTCGATGCGCACCACGCCGTGTTCGTCGCACTCGGCGGATCGGATCATGCCGAGCGTCACGACGTCCTGGCGAAGTTCGGGGTCCTGCACGCGGCGCAGCTCGGCGAGCAGCGCATCTGAGTCGGGGCGAGTCGTCATGGATGGATGGTATCGCGCATCGCGCGATGTCCGCGCCGCAGCAGGACGATCAGTGCCAGCTGAGGCGCCACGTGGGCGCGTTGACGAGCTGCTCGGCGGCGCTTCGGTCGTCTCCCCAGGCGAGCGCCTCGTCGGGGCACAGCGCGTGATGCTCGGCGACGACCTCGACCGCTTCCTCGAGCGTCGACGGGGGGCGCAGCACCGCGAACACGATGCTCGCTTCGCCCAGACCCACGAGCAGCGCCGCGTAGCGCTCCTCCCACGACGACACGAGCAGGGCCAGTTCGTCGGTGGGGACGCCCGCGGCCGACGCGCCGGGCCAGGCGAGTGCGTGCAGCACATCGCCGGGCCGGCGGGCGGGTGCGAGCGCGAGCCGGGCCGGTCCGATCTCCGTGAACGTGAACGAGAGCGCGTCGGTGCGGCGCCCCTGTCCGCGCATCAGCTCACCGCGCGCGACGCGGCTAGCGCGCAGCAGGTCGGTGGAGGCGAGCGGGCTGCCGCCGTCGAGGGACTCGGTCAGGCGCAGCTGCATGCGCGAGGCGACGTCTGCCGCGTCTTCGGCCGCGAGCGCGTCGGCGTCGCGGCGCGTCGCGTGTTCGAACCAGTCGATGCTGCCGCCGGTCCCGGCGACCGGAATCGCGATCGGCCACAGGCCGGTCTCGGAGAATGCCGCGGCGAGGCGCCTCCACAGCACGGGCGTGTCGGGCAGTGCGTCGCGGCTGATCCACAGCTGTTCGTCATGGTTCGTCGCACCGGGCGAGCCGTCGCCCACGGCGAGCTCCAGGGTCGCGGCTTCGACGCTGCGCGTGGCCCGTCCGGCAGGCAGGTCGACCCCGGCGACGTTGAGCACGCCCGGACCCGGCACCCGGCCTGGCTGGTCGGCCTGGGGCGGCACCACGAACTTGCGCGCGGTGTGCTGGGAGGTCCCGACGAGCTGCTGCACTGCGGCGGAGAGCTCGGATCGTGGTACGAACGGCTCGTCGTCGTCTGCCCAGCGTGCGTGGTCGAGCGCGCCCGTCAGGCCATCATGGATCGCCACGATGAGTGCGGCCGGGAGCGTCAGCGCGGGGATGTAGGCCAGCACCGCGCCCAGCACCACGCCGAGCGTCGCGCCGTCGAGCCATGACTGCAGCTCCGACGCATCACGCAGCGCGTCGGTCGGCGGTGGTCCGGCGAGAAGCAGGACGGGCAGCAGAAACAGCGCCGCGGCGATCGCGACGTTGAGCAGGAGCACCACGCCGACCGCGAGGTATGCGCCGACGTTGCGATGCACGCGCAGGATGCCGCGTCGCCACAGCAGCGCGAGGCCCCAGCGTCCCGGCTCGAGCGCCATCTGGCCCACGGCTGCCATCGTCGGCACGCTCAGCACGATCGTCACGAGCAGCAGGAGCACGCCGCTCGTGTCGATCGCGAACGTCGTCAGCTGGATCGCGCCGACGATCAGGTACAGGGGCAGCACGTGCCATGCCCCCTCGACTGCCCCGGTGAGCGATGCTCGAATGTCGAGCTTGCCCGAGATGGCTCGGATCGGGACCAGCTGGACCCAGCCGTACGTGACCAGGACGAGTAGAGCGATCGGCACGCCGAACACCAGCAGTCGGCCGGAGTCTGCCCCGCTGAACGAATCGTCGGTGAGCGCCTTGAGCGTGTCGCCGAGCAGGACGCGGCCCAGCAGCAGCAGTGCGGCGATGACGCTCGCGGCGAGCACCGATGCCACGAGATTCGCAAGGACCGTGCGCGCCCACGCATGTCGCGCGAGGCGGAAGGTTCTGGCGACGATCGACGTGAACATGCCTGGTGCCTCTACCCGCGCACGAGCGTTTCGGGTCAGCCCAGTCCCACGAGCGCGGGATCGACCGCGCGAAACAGGACTCCGGTGGGGACCTTGGGGAAGTAGTAGGTGGACTTCTGGGGGAGCAGTTCGCCCGCTCGAGCGACCTCGTGGATCGCGGCCGGATCGGCGCCGCGCATGAGGAACGCGAGCGTGTGGTCGGGTGCGGCGTCGACCATCGCGACTGCTTCGTCGAGCACGCGCGTGTAGGCGATGCCGCCCGAGGCGTGCTCGACCAGGCACGCGCCGCCATCGATGAGCAGCGCATGCAGCGCGGTGACGTCCAGCGCGCGCGACGCGTCGCAGCTGTCCGGCGCGGCGAGCTGCAGGTCCAGCTCGTCCGGCACGCTCAGCAGGCGAGCACCCCGACCTCCGCCGTAGGCGACGATCCCCGGAACGTCGAGCTGCTCCAGCGCGGCCATCGCAGCGGCGACGTCGGTGCCGAAGTCCTGGTCGGCGAACGCGCCCGCTTCCACGACGAACCGGTCGAGGCGGGCAGCGTCGACACCGCGCAGCACGCGGTGGGTGGGAAACACGACGATGCCCGGATCTGAGCTGTTGACGACCATCGCGAGCACGCCGTCGTGCCACGACGAGCTCGTGTGCTCGGGGCCCATGTGGTCGGACCCGCCCGCGACGACGAGCTTCGGGCGCTCGGCGCCGACGATCTCGTCGCGGTAGGCGAGCGCGGCGGTGTAGCGATGGTGCCCGTCGGCGATCAGCAGCGGGTGGGGCGCGACGGCCTGCTCGAACACCTCGCACAGGCTCACGTCCTGCACGAACCAGACGGCGGTCTGCGTGCCGTCGCCGTCGATCGAGGTGAAGTCGGGTTCCTCGTCGGTGACGGACGCGAACATGTCGACGAGTGATTTCGACGGGTCGTGGTAGGCGAGGAAGACGGGGCTGATGTTGGCGCCCGTGGCGCGCATCAGCTCGGTGCGTGCGATGCGCGGCGCGTCGAACGTGCGCTCGTGCGGCAGCACGATGCCTTCCGCGAAGGCGTGCAGCTGCACCTCGCAGCACACAGCGGTGCGCGTGCGACGCACGCCGTCGGGGCCGACGAAGCGCTGGCGCACGACGGCGACACCGACCTCGCCTGCATCGAGCACGCCCTCGTCGAGCCACTCGCGCAGCAACGCGCCGGCGTTGGCGGGGTCACCACCTTCGGGCAGCTCGAGCAGGATCGACTGGTAGGGCGATTCCGCAGCAAGTGCTGCGCGACCCGCGTCCGAGACGACGTCGTAGGGCGGCGCGAGCAGCCGCCCCGGGTCGCCCGCTTCGTCGGCGTCGTATCGAAGGTAGGGGAACGCGCGAGCTGTAGCCATGGGTGGGCACGCTACCATTGGTCCGGTGACGAGCGACGTACGCATTCGCGACGTGGAAGCCGGTCGCCCCGTGGAGGGCGTGTATGCGGTCGCGCGCAAGCAGCGCCGCCACGACAAGAACGGCGATCCGTACCTCGTGCTCGAGCTGACGGATTCGACCGGTTCGATCGAGGGCCGCGTCTGGAAGAACGCCGACTGGTTCGACCGCAACATCCGCGAGGGCGACAAGGTACGCGCCGTCGGTCGCGGCTCCAGCTATCGCGATCAGGTGCAGCTCGACATTCGCCGGCTCGACCGCATCGGCGACGATGACGACGCCGCGACGGAATCGTTCGTGCCGGCAGGTCGACGCGACGTCGCCGATCTGGCGGGCGAACTCGATTTCCTGGCTGGCGAACTGACGCACCCGCAGCTGCGCGCACTCGTGGAGGCGATCTGGTGCGGACCCGATCGCGATGCGCTGCTGCGCTCACCGGCCACTGCGGGCGACCACCATGCGCACCTGGGCGGGCTCGTGGAGCACACGATCGCCGTCGCGTCGATCTGCATGGCAGCCGCTGATCGCCATGTGGGCCTGGATCGCGAGCTGCTGCTCGCCGCCGCCCTGCTGCACGACGTGGGTCGCATGCGCGAGCTGCGCTCGGATACGGCGATCGAGGCAGATGCCGACGGGGCGCTCGTTGGCCATGTGCTGCTCGGCCACGAGCTGCTGATCGCTGCCGCCGGTCGCTGCGGGATCGATCCGGCCGCGACGCCGTGGTGGGCCAGGCTCATCCACGCGGTCAGCTCTCACCACGGCCCGGTCGAGCGGTGCCGCACCCGCGAGGCCGTCGTGCTGGCGAGCGCCAACGCGCTCGACGCGCGGCTCGCGGCGCGCGACCGCTGACGCATCGGCGAGCGGCCGGGACGGCGGATCCGACGTTCGACGCGTCTTCCCGCGACCGGGATCGCTCGCTGCCCACTCGAACCAGACCGGCTTCGTACGTGACGCGCGGTACTCGACCCGGACGTACGAAGCCAAGGTACGACACCACGCTCAGACACCACGTCGGGATACGAAGCTCGTGCACGACGCGTCCGAAGTCGACGCGTGCGAAGTCGGCGTGCCCGAGCCTGCCGACGACCGATTTCGCAACGACCGCTCGCTTCGCTAGCCGCCGCCGACCGACTCCACGATCGGGGCCGCCACGAGCAGCCCGCACGCGATGCCGAGCGCGGCGCCGGCGAGCACGTCGGCGAGGTAGTGCATGCCGAGCAGCACGCGGCTGGCGGCCAGCGCGATCGCGACCGACCACCACAGCCACGCCTGGTCAGGCACGATCACGCCCATCGTGGCGGCGCCGACCATTGCCATCGACGTGTGCGCGCTCGGCATCGAATACGTCGTCGGCGCGTGCGCGATCGCCTTCGCCACCGGGCGTGGCCGTCGAATGATGCGCTTGACGACGGTGTTGAAGCCGAGCATGAGCACGACGAGCATCGCCGCGACGCCGCCGCGGCGGATGCCGTCGTTGAGGATTCCCACCACGCCGAACAGCACGATCCAGCCAATGCCGTAGCTGCCCGCTTCGCTGAAGCGGCGCAGGAACACGAGCCAGCGTCGCGGCACGCCGTCGGCTCGAGGCTTGATCACCAGCCAGGCGCTGACGCGCTCGTCGAGCCGGTCCAGGCGCTGCAGCAGGGGGGTCGGTGGGGTCGCCGTCATCGAGACGAGTCTAGCCCGCGACGATGCTCAGACGTGCGCGAAGCCGATCGAGCGACCGCGCGCACCAACTCGTGCGAACACGATGTTCGACAGGTCGACCAGGAACTCGCCGCCGTCGCTCGACGTGACCTTGTACCAGCGGTCCCGGTGCTCGGTGGTCAGGGCCTTGGTGAAGCCCTCGAGCTGGTCCTCGGGCAGGGCAACGGCAGTGCTGCCGCCTCCCACGAAGCCGATCTCGATGCTGATGTCCTTGGCCATGGAAAGCTCCTCACGCTCGCTGTCGGGCCGCGCAGGGGCGTCGCGCGGCACTCGTCCGTTACCCGTCGATCACGCCGGGGGAACCTGCACCAGCTCGACGAGCACGCCACCCATCGACTTCGGATGCACGAACGCGACGGGCGTCCCGTGCAGGCCCAGGCGCGGCGTCTCGTCGATGAGTCGCGCGCCCGCGCGCGCGAGCGCGGCAAGTGCGTCGGGCACGTCGGCGACCGCCCACGCGACGTGATGGATGCCAGGCCCGCTGGCCTCGAGAAACCGAGCGACCCCGGAGGTGTCGTCGAGCGGTGCAAGCAGCTCGTAGAGCGTGCCGTGGGGCAGCCCCGGCGCCCCGGCCGCGCCCGGCCATTCGATGCAGGCGGCGTCGACACCGAATTCAGGAACCGCTGCGCGCAGCTCGAGGGTCGCGCCGAGCATGCCGGTCCAGAACGCGAGCGACTCGTCCAGGTCACGCACCGCGATCGCGATGTGATGGATCCCGACCACGCCGGGGATCTCGTCCGACATGTCAGTCCTCGTCGGCAGCGTCGGCGTCGTCGGCGTCGTCAGGGGTGGCGGTCTCGTCGTCGACGACCTGCGTGCTGAACGCGGCGACGACGTGCGGATTGTTGAGCGGGGTCGGCTTGGGATGCTCGACGCCGAGGATCTCCTCCACCTCGCGCTGGTCGAGCGTCTCCTTCACCAACAGCACCTGTGCGAGCTTCTCGAGCAGGTGCTCGCGCTCGGCGAGCATCAGCGTGGCCTGCTCGTAGGCATGGTCGGCGAGCTCCTGCTGCTCACGGTCGCGCAGCTCCTTGGTGCGCTCCGACAGCGAGTA
>JBBQUY010000048.1:0-26416 GCA_038212015.1 Gaiellales bacterium
GTCGTCACCTTCTGCGAGCGCGCCCACGAGCATGGGGCCGACGATCGCCGACATCTCCGACCGGCTGCGATCGGTGATCGCGCAGGTCAATGCACTCATGGGCCAGGCAGGGGGCGCGGCACCGACTGCAGGGAGCGCGCCCGTCGGTGCACCCACGCTCGCTCCGGTCGCGACCGGTTACCTCATTCCGGGGCGACAGGCCAACGGCAGCTCGGCGCTGCCCGCGCCCGGCGGCGCCACGCCCGGCATCCAGCTCACCACGCCGGCCGACAAGCCGCTCGTCGACGCGATGCTCGCGCAGCTGCGCACGAGTGCGACCGGCAGCCAGATCCTGGCGGGCATCGAGCGCATCGGTGCGAAGGTCACGGTCATGGACGACGCGCAGTTCGCGGCCGCCGGGCATGCGGAATCGAGTGCGTACTACGACCCGAAGTCAGACACGATGTTCGTGCGTCGCGCGCAGCTGCAGACGGAGCCGCGACGCACCGCGGCGACATTCGCGCACGAAGCGACGCACGCGCTCGACGACATCGGCAAGGTCGGGGCGTCGTTCGTGGAGCAGGCCACCGCGCGCCACGCAGCCGCCGGTACGTTGACGCCGGCGATGGTCGACCAGATCCAGGTCGAGTACTCGCTTGCCAAGGAGGCACGTGGCTTTACGATCCACGCGACCGTGATGCGTGAGCTGGGCGAGCAGCCGCAGGGCATGCTCGCGGACGTCGTGAAGACCGGAGCGAACGACCTGGCGACGTACCAGAAGATCTTCGGGATGCTCGTCGCCGCAGGTCCCGCTGGCGGCTACAACACCACTGGTGTGAACGTGGCGCCCTTCGAACTCTGATGAGCGGCTAGCATCGAGGCATGCATGATTCGGTCTCGATTTCTGCGCGTGCCCCGCGCATCGGCGTGCTCGCGATGCAGGGCGCGTTCGCCGAACACGTTCGTGCACTCGACGAGTGCGGCGCCGAGGCCTTGCAGGTGCGCACCCTGGACCAGCTCGACTCGTGTGAAGCAATCGTGCTGCCGGGAGGCGAGAGCACCGCGATCCGCAAGGCGCTCCATCGGTGCGACCTGCTCGAGCCGCTGCGCGAACGCATCGCGAGCGGCATGCCAGCGTTCGGGACCTGCGCCGGCATGATCGTGCTCGCCGATGCCGCGCCGGACGGGGCGCCGCCCTGCTTCGGGTTGCTCGACGTCGACGTGGAACGCAACGGGTGGGGTCGCCAGGTCAACTCGGCCGAAGTCATGGTCAGCTACGCCGGTGGCGACGAGTCGGTTGCCGTCTTCATCCGTGCCCCGCGCATCACGCGCGTGGGGGAAGGCGTCGATGTCGTGGCCCGCATCAGCGTCGGCGACGCCCAGGGCGAGCCGGTCGCGGTGCAGCAGGGACATCTGCTGGCGGCCGCGTTCCACCCGGAGCTGACCACCGATCGCACGCTCCACGTTCGTTTCGTGGACCTCGCTCGCGAGCAGGCGCTGCAGCACTCCTGACGCACCCGGCCGAGGTTCGCGGTTGCGAGCGCACGTGGGTCGGGTAGTGTCTCGCGCGACGCACGTTTCGAGGGAGGATCCTTCATGGCCGGCCATTCCAAGTGGGCGAACATCAAGCACCGCAAGGGGCGACAGGACGCCAAGCGCGCAGTGATGTTCTCCAAGCTCGCACGCGCGATCACCGTCGCCGCGAAGCTCGGCGGGCCGGACCCGGACTCGAATGCATCGCTTGCGCAGGCGATCCAGGCGGCGAAGGACGTGTCGCTTCCCAAGGACAACATCGAGCGCGCGATCGCCAAGGGCGCCGGCAATGCCGACGCAGAGAACTACGAGTCGGTGCTCTACGAGGGCTACGGTCCTGACGGCGTCGCAGTGATGGTCGAATGCCTCACCGACAACCGCAACCGCACCGCGGCGGAAGTGCGTCACGCATTCAGCAAATCGGGTGGCTCGCTCGGTACCGACGGCTCCGTCGCGTGGATGTTCAACCGCGTCGGCGAGGTGCAGCTGGCCGAAGGTTCCGACGAGGATGAAGCACTGCTGGCAGCGGCCGACGCGGGCGCGGAGGACATCGTCAACGAGGACGGCATCATCGTCGTCACGTGCGAGCCAAGCGCGATCATCGCGGTGCGCGCGGCGCTCGAGGAGAACGGCTTCACGGTCGAGCGCTCCGAGAGCGTGCTGCGACCGTCGAACACGATCGAGCTCGGCGAGGACGGCCTCGGCAAGGTACTGCGCCTCATCGACATGCTCGAGGACCTCGACGACGTGCAGAAGGTCAGCGCCAACTTCGAGGCCGACGACGCGGTCATGGACGCGGTGCTGGGCGGCTGACGCCCTTGCTTCCGGGTAGGACCGCCGCATGCGAATCTATCCCGACCTTCCGATGCCGCGGCTTCGCGCGATCGCCGCCGATGCCCTCGTCCTGACGCTGCTGGTGTGCTGCCTGCTCGCTGGGCGAGCAGTTCATCAGGCGGTCTCGGAGCTGGACGTGCTCGGCCGGGGAGTCCAGGACGCCGGCACACAGGTGGAGGACACGTTTCGGGATGCGGGAAGGCGCGTCGAGGACGCGCCCGTGGTCGGCGAACGGGTGGACGATGCGCTGACGGGAGCCGGCGCCCGGGCGGGGGAGCCCGTGCAGCGTGCGGGAAAGCGCGGACGCAAGGCTGTCGCCGATCTGGCAGACCTGCTTGGCTGGATGGTCGGGGGACTGCCCGCGCTGGTGCTCCTGGTTCCATGGCTGCCACGGCGAATCCATCGTGCGCGGGAGCTGCTCGCCGCGCGCCGGGTTCTCGGCCATGACGTCGATGACGAGCGTCGCCGCCTCCTTGCCATGCGAGCGGCGTTCAGCCTTCCGTACGAGGACCTGCTGCGCGAGACGCGTGATCCGATCGGCGATCTCGCCGACGGAACGCTGGAACCGTTGCTCGCGGCACTGGGTGCCGCGCACGGGATCAGGCCACCCGGGCTCGCTCAGCGACGGCGTTTCGCATGAACGACCGCAGCAGCGGCGCGCCGTGCGCGTACAGCAGCGGCAGCCAGATCGGTACGGGCAGCGCGCCGGTGTCGGCGTAGCCGAACGTCTCCGGGATCGATGACAGCGTCGCCTCGTAGGCGGTTCCCACGAGCGCGAGCAGGACGATCGTGCGCACTGCAGGCACGTCCGGACGCAGGCTCATCATCCGTACGCCGAGAGCGGCAATCAGCACGACCGCCAGCAGTTCGGGTTCACGCCAGAGCAGGCCCGTGGTCACGTATGCGGCGACGAACCATGCGAGTTGCTGGCCGATGCGCGCATACGGCACAGGCTCCGGCGCGCGGGTGCCGAGGTGATGCTGGACCGCCACCGCGAACGCCGCGAGCCCCGCGAACGCGAGCGCGAACTGCGGACCGACCCACCAGGCCTGATCGAACCGCCACGGATGCTCGTAGGAAAGCGCGCCGGACTGCACGTGGATCTGGTCGAGCAGCGGGCCCGCGACGAGACCGAGCAGGAAGACGACCAGGATGGGTGGCAGGTGGCGGCGCACGCCGCCAACCTACCGGTCGCGTCGCGCGCCGGTGTTCCGGTGTCGCGCGCCGAACTGCTCGTGACGTAACCCGTCGTATATGCCGATTTCGTTACGAGCGATGACCGCGGAGGTCGCGCGCCGAACTGCTCGTGACGTAACCCGTCGTATATGCCGATTTCGTTGCGAGCGATGTTGACGGGTGCATGTCGCACGCGCGTGGGCGCGCGGGTCAGGGCTGCAGCAGGAGAGTCCGCCCGGTCATCGAACATGTGTTCGTGAACAACCAGCGCATCCGCATCCTCGGCATCGATCCGGGCACGGCCTCGACCGGCTTTGGCGTGGTCGATCGTGAGGGCATCCGGCTCGTGCCGGTCTGGTACGACTGCCTGCGCACCAAGCCGACCGAAGAGCCTGCCGCTCGCCTCGTGCGGATCGCGGCCGCGGTGCGCCAGGTCGTCGAACGCATGCAGCCGGAAGCGGTCGCAATCGAGGAGCTGTTCTTCGGCGCCAACGGCAAGGCAGCGCTCGCGGTGGGGCAGGCACGCGGGGTGTGCATGCTCGTGTGCGCGGAGGCGGGCGTGCCAGTGTTCGAGTACACCAACAACGCCATCAAGCAGGCCGTGACGGGGTACGGCCGCGCCGACAAGCAGCAGGTCATGGAGATGGTGCGCGTGCAGCTGCGCATGAGCGAGATTCCTCGCCCGGACCATGCCGCCGACGCGCTCGCTGCCGCGATCACGCATGCCGGTGCGATGCACGTCGCCAACGCGGCGTCCAGGGCGCGCCAGATGCGGTAGCAACACGCTACCGGTAGCGTCCGACCGACTGGTCAGACTTCTCGGCATGATCGCCCGCCTCACCGGTCGCTGTGTCCATGCCGACGCCGAGTCGCTCATCGTCGACGTCGGTGGCGTCGGCTACCTCGTGCGTGCCACCACGGGCGTGATCCAGGCAGCGCAGCGTGCGCCGGAGCAGGTCACCATTCACGTGCACACGAACGTGCGCGAGGACGCGATCCAGCTGTACGGCTTTGCCTCCCACGCGGAGCAGCAGGTCTTCGAGCGACTCACGTCGCTGCAGGGCGTGGGGCCCAAGGTCGCGATCGGCGTGCTGAGCGCGATCAGCCCGCAGGACATCCAGCGCGCCACGATCACCGAGGACGTGGCGCTGCTGCAGAGCGTGCCGGGCGTGGGACCGAAGGTCGCGCGGCGCATCGTGACCGAGCTCAAGGACAAGCTCGACGACATCGTGCCCGCAGGCGTGACGACGTTCTCCGCGCGCGTGGATGATGGCGCGCCGGATTCGATGGCCACGTTCTACGAGGCACGCGAGGCGCTCGTCGGGCTCGGGATGTCGATTCCCGAGGCAGAGGCAGCACTGGCGTCCACGGATGACGCGGCAGGTGCGAGTGATCGTGTGAAGCAGGCGTTGGCCAGCAGGAAGCAGGTTCGGACGTAATGGGCGATCTCGATTTTGGTCTCAAGCCGGGCATCGTGCCGGATGACCTGGGCCCCGGCGAAGCACTGCCGGGCGCACCGCTGCGCAGCCCGATCGCGGATGCCACGTCGCGCCGCGGCGAGGACGACTTCGATCGATCGCTGCGCCCCAGGACTCTCGCCGAATTCGTCGGACAGCGACGCGTGCGCGAGCAGCTGCAGGTCTTCATCGACGCCGCCAAGCAGCGCGAGGAAGCGCTCGACCATGCGCTGTTCGCGGGCCCTCCGGGACTCGGCAAGTGCGTGACGCCGGACACGATCGTGTTCACCACGCACGGCATGGAGCCGATCGGTAATCTGGGCATCGTTGGCGGGGAGAGCTGGCAGCCGATCACGCGCCCGCTCGCGACGCTCTACGGCGTGCGCACCGCCGACTACTTCTACGACAACGGCGAGGGTCCGACGCTGCGCGTCACCACCCGGTCGGGCTACCGCGTCGAGGGCACCCCCAACCACCCGCTGCTGGTGCGCGGATCCAACGGCCGACTGCAGTTTCGGCGGCTCGGCGAACTGCGATCCGGCGACGAAGTGGCGATCCGCCTCGGCGCACAGGTGTTCGGCTCCAGCACGAAGCTGCATGTCGAGGGAATCGACATCCCGAGCATGTCCGATCCCGCGCACGCGCCGGAGGAGCTCGAGCCCGACCTGGCACGCCTGCTCGGCCTCCTGCTCGATGGAGGTCGCGTCTCGCCCGGTGGCGACGGGTTCGTCTACGTCACGCGCGACCCCGCCCGCGCGGAGGAAGTGCGACGGCTCGCGCAATCGGTGCTGTGCCTGCACATGGAATCCTTCGGTGCCGGCCCGATGGGCGAGCGCTGGGGTGGACGAAGCCCCCGCATCGCGACGTTCCTGACCGGCCTGGGCCTGCAGCGCGAGGGATTCGCAGGCATCCCTGCATGCATCTACCGCGCGCCGAAGCTGCTCGTGGCGGAGTTCCTGCGCGGGGTGTTCTGGGGTGTCGAGCACGCACCGGTCGCCGCGCACGCCGACCGCGTGGTGGTGGCGCACCTGCAGCTGATGCTCGCCAACTTCGGCATCGAGTCGTCGATCGCACCCAGCGACGCCGGCTGGTCACTGCGCGCGAGCGCGGAACCCGCGGGCTACGACCAGTTCGACCCCGCATCGGTACCGTCGATCGAGGATCCCTACGCACAGATCGGTGGTCAGCACCACCACGGCGAGGAACCAGACGACGCGCTCGCGCGCCTTCGCGATCGCGAGCGCGACGAACGTCGCGTGATGATGGGGCGAGCGCTCGCGGCAACTCGCGACGGCTCGGAGGAGAGCGTCGGGTTCGGCCTCACCGCCGCCGGCGTGCTGGTGGCGATGGCCGGCGAGGGTGGCGGCACCTATCGGCGCGGTGGCGCGACGAGCGGCGACATCACGCCGGTCACGGTGCAGAACACGGGCAGCATCCAGATCGTCGACTCATCGGTGACGGTGGCAGAGGTCGAACCGGTCGAACGCGGTCGAGCGCTCATGCGTGAGACGAGCCACGACCATCGCGCCCTCGCGGTTCGCAGTGCTCGCTCGCAGCTGCGGCGCGACGACATGGTCGAGCTCGCCTGGGAGCCGATCGTCTCGATCGAGCCCGGCCATGCGCACACCGTCGACGTGAGCGTGCCCGACGGCCACACGTTCGTCGGCAACGGCATCGTCTGCCACAACACCACGCTCGCAAGCGTCGTCGCCAACGAGCTGGGTTCGACGATGCACGCCACGAGCGGTCCCGCGCTCGAGAAGAAGGCTGACGTCGCGGCGATCCTCACCTCGCTCGGCCCCAACGACGTGCTGTTCATCGACGAGATCCACCGCCTGAGCACGCCGATCGAGGAAGTGCTCTACACGGCGATGGAGGACTACCAGATCGACATCGTGCTCGGACAGGGACCCGCGGCGCGAACGCTGCGCCTGGACCTGGAACCGTTCACGCTCGTGGGAGCCACCACGCGCACCGGTCTGCTCACCACGCCGCTGCGCGACCGCTTCGGCATCACGCAGCGCCTCGAGTACTACGACGCCGAGGAACTCACCAAGGTCGTCATGCGCTCGGCGCGACTGCTCGGCCTGGAACTGCAGGCCGAGGCCGCAGCGGAGATCGCATCGCGCTCGCGCGGCACGCCGCGCATCGCGAACCGGCTCCTGCGCCGCGTGCGCGACGTCGCACAGGTGCGACACGCCGGCGTGCTGTCGCTCGACGTCGCCCAGGAAGCGCTCGACCTCGTTGACATCGACGCGGAGGGGCTCGATCGCATCGACCGGCAGGTGCTGGAGGCGATCCTCACCAAGTTCGGCGGCGGTCCGGTCGGGCTGTCGACGCTGTCGGTCGCGATCGGCGAGGAGGCACACACCCTGGAGGACGTGTACGAGCCGTACCTGCTCCAGCGTGGCTACATCCAGCGCACGCCGCGCGGTCGCATCATCACTCCGCGTGGACGAGCGCACCTCGGCGAGTCCGGCATCACCGCCCTCACGCAGCCGGGCGAGCTGTTCTGAGTCGCCGAACGTGCGCAGGTCATCGCGTCTGCGGCATGGCGCCGAGACCGCGAACGGCGACGCCGAACTCGGACGCCGCATTCCAGGTGCGCTGCAGGTTCGACGCAGCACCGTCGAAGTAGCCGCCGCCCACCCAGGTACTTCGTGAGCCGACCCCGGTACCCGCGTACGGTCGCACGATGTCCGGCGCCTCGCCGGGCGCCCACGCAGAGAGCGGCTGGAGCCTGGGGCTGCCCGGCACCATGTCGATGACCTGCAGCTCATCCATGTGGCGAACCTTCACCACGAGCGCGGCGTGGAACTCGGCGACGTAGCGCTCCGCGACATGGTTGCGCTTGATCGCGATCGCGCCTGCGAACACGTCGTCTGCCGGACCCATCCCGAAGCCGCGCATCTCGTCGAGCATGTGCACGCCGAGCATCGCGCGATTGAAGCAGTTGCCCTCGTCCACCCACAGCGCGGTACGCTCGAAGCGATCGAGAAACCGTGACAGCGTGGCATGGTCGAGCTCGACGAGCTGGAACGGCGCGCGTGCCTTCGCCTGCAGCAGGTCGACGCTCTCCTCGCGGGCGAGGCGGGCGGCGCGCCCGAGCACACGTGAGATGTCGCCGACGGCTGCCCGTCGGGCGCCCTCGGATATGACATCGCCCACAATTGCCATGCGTCTCGTCCCCGCGTCCGTCCATCGGTGCTTCGAGGGGCCTGCTTCTGGCGTTGCAGGTGTCATCCACGTCATGGACGCTCAACGAGGACTGTATGCCACCGCTACCGGCATCGCACTGCTCCTGCTGATGGCGATGGCGCTGCGCCCGATGGGGACCTGAGCGCCCCCGCCCCCCGAAACGCCCTACGTCCGAATGTCGACACGCTGGCGACGACGATGTGCGACTGGGCCCCGCGCGTCGCGGAGTGTGGGAAACGGGACGGAGCACGACATGATGATCAATCCCTTCGTGATTGGTGGTGGCGCAGCCGTGGCCAGCGGACTCGCTGTCGGATTCGGCGCGACGAAGATGGCCGACGGCATCGCCGAGCAGCACCCGACGGGATCCGACGCGGACAGGCCCGCCGGTCGGGTCATGTGGGGCGCCGCGGGTCTGGGATTTGCATCGGCTGCGGGCGGCATGGTGGCCCTCGCGACCGGGCGCCTCAATCTCGGCGCCGCACTGTTCGGCGCAGGTGCGGGCGCCATGCTCGGCTCATTCGGAGCGACGGTGGCATTCGGCGCGCGTCACGGCGTGGGCGTGGAAACGAGCATCCAGAACGTGCTGGACGGTTATGACCACAACGACAATGGCGTCATCGACATGGAGAACGGGTCGTGGTGGCGCGGACCGGAAACGCTCCGCACCGAGACGGATTCGTACACCGACTCCGACGGCGACACGCACTACGACACCGACACCTACTCGATCGAGCGACTCGCAACGACCGCCGATACCGACGGCAACTGGAAGGTCACGCAGGAAGAGCTGCGCTCGACGATCGGCAGCTACGACCTGGACGGCAACGGCCGACTCCAGAAGGACGAGCTCAAGCGATTCCAGCGCGAAGTCGGCGAACGCAACCTGGGCTGACGCGCCGACCGCAGCTCAGGCCGGATCGCCCGTCATCCATTCGCGGTGCGAGGCGAGCACCGCATCGAACGATCCCCGCTCGACCAGGCCGCGCGTGCCGAGCGCCGCGCCCAGCAGACCAAGCGCGACGATCGTCCACGCCTCGACCTCCGGGTCCCGGCCGTCGAGCACGCCGCCTGCGTCGGCGCTGTGACGAACCGCGACGGTGACGTACTCGTGGACCTGACCCATGAGCGCGGCCAGATGGTCGTCGACCGCCTCGATGCCCGTCGTCTCGACGAGACCACGCATCCACATGCGCGCGACATGCGGCTCACCGCGTACGAGCTCGAGGAACGCACGGCCCGGCATGCGCCAGTGCCGTTCATCGGGTTCGCCGACGCACAGCTCGTCGGCGCGCGCCTGCAGGCGCTCCCAGGCGGCATCCACGCAGGCCAGGTACAGGTCCTGCTTGGTTCCGAAGTGGCGGAACACGAGCGCCTCGTTGACGTGCGCCTCAGCGGCGACGCGCGCGGTGGTGGTCCCACCGAATCCGCGTTCGGCGAAGCAGCGAGTCGCGGCGACGACGATCCCTTCGCGGCGCTCGGCGGCGGGCAGGCGCGGGGTGGGGGCGGAGCCGCTCATCGTCGACGGGCCTGCTGCGGCAGCGCGTCGGCGAGCGAAGTGCCGCGCCTGGGCCTGCGCCCGGGCTGCAACGCGATCGCCTTCGCCTGGTCGAAACAGACATGCACCTGGGCCCAGATCTGGTCGCGGACCTCGGCAATCCGTTCCTCGCTCGGATCTTCCTCACGCTCGAACTGGAGCTGCTCGCCCCAGACGACCGTCACCTTCGGCCAGTGGTACCACCAGCGCTTGCCGTAGGCGCGGGCGCGCTTGGATCCCCACGCGGCAGCAGGAATCACGGGAGCGCCGGTCGCGAGCGCGAGGCGAGCGAGCCCGTTGCGCGGCGTGCCGAGCCCGGTGTGGTCGAGCTCGAGCCGACCCTCCATGAAGACCACGAGCCCGTCGCCGCTGTCCACGACGGTCTGGGCGACTCCGAGGGCGGCCTTCGAGCGATCACCTCCGCGATGGACGGGGAAGCCGCCGCAGATCTTGATGAGTCGACCCACGACGGGCCACTCGAGCGCCTGGTACTTCGCCATGAACCGAAGCTGCGTGCGGGGCTGGCCGAGCGCGTAGAGGAACGGGTCGACGAACGCGCCGTGCGGACCCGGCGCCAGCAGGAACCCGCCTTCCGCCGGCACGCGCGGGTACGCGCCGTAGCCGCGATAGCGATACATCCATCGGCCCGGTCGCGACAGCAGCCAACGCACGAGTCGCTGCGGCCACTTCGGATCGTGATGGGCCCAGTCCTCGGGAGTCAGATGGTCGATCTTCATGCGACGTCACCGTCAGCGACCCACTCGTGGTCGTCGTAGCGCGACTCGTCGCTCAACGGGCGCAGGACCCACAGGCCGGCGAGCACCGCAACCGCCAGGACGATCAGGGCCACGCGGCTCGCCTCGAGCGCGGTCGCGCCGCCGCGCTCGTGCAGCAGCCACAGCGTGCCGCCCCACAGCACCAGCGGCCCGAAGCCGCTCGAGAGCTTGCCGACGAGGTTGTAGATTCCGAAGAACTCGCCGCGCACCTCGGGCGGGGACAGGCGCATCATGAACACGCGATCGCTCGTCCACACGCCGCCGAGCGTGATGCCGACCGCCGGGCCGAGCACCCACACGAGCTCGTCGCTGCCGGTGATGCCCGCCACCAGCAGGGTGAGCGCGGCGAAGCTGAGGATGCCGACGAGCACGCGCTTGGGTCCGAGCCGCTCCACGAGCGCGCCGCTCGTGAAGCCGCCGATCGCCGCGGCGATCATCGCCAGGCCGAGCACGATCGTCTTCTCACCCTCGGTGAAGTCGCCGACGCGGCTCATGTACACCGTCATGTAGGCGATCACCGTGGCGATCGCATCCACGTACAGGAAGCGCGCGATGAGGAAGCGCCCCGTGTGGCGATGCTCGTCGCGGATGTGGCGCGCGGTGCGGGCGACCTGCCCGAACGCGCTGCGCACGACTGCGGCCGTTCCGTGCGCGCTGGTGCGGCGTTCGCCGCGCTCGCGCACGAACAGGAAGATCGGCAGCGCGAACACCAGGAACATGAGTGCCGTCGGCAGGAACGCGGCCTGGTAGTCGTCTTTTGGCACGAGCGCCGTCAGGATCGTGGATCCGACGAGCACGCCGACGTATCCGAGGCCGACGCCCAGGCCGCTGACGCTGCCGTGGCGCTCGGGTGGCGCGACGGTGGCGAGCAGCGGATCGTACATCGACAGCGCGAGCTGGTAGGCGAAGATCGCCATGCCCGCCACGACGAGCGCGATCGTGACCGAATCCACGGTCCCGAGCACGCCGGTGGCGGCGACGCAGGCGAGCGTGAAGGCTGCCAGGAAGGGGAGGCGACGACCGAGCTGGTCGCTGATCGCGCCGATCGCCGGCATGGCGGTGAGCAGTACGATGCCGACGACGAAGCTCATGAGCCCGACGTGCCAGTCCGGTCGGCCGTTCTGCTCGATGACCCACTCGTTGAAGTAGCGCGTGATCACCGCGAACGAGAAGATCGTGTTCGCGAAGTCGTAGAACGCCCACGAGAGCACTGGCCGGGAGAACAGGCGAAACTGCGGGTTGGCAACGGGGGGCGCGGCGTCCATACGGGCTCCTCTGGTAAGTATGTACTTACTTATATCGCGGGGAGCCGCGCCGCGCAAGGGGCTGCGTGCACACGTAGGATTCGACGTGTGCAGCCAGCCGCCTCCCTGACGACCGACGACCTCGACTACGACCTGCCCGAAGAGCTCGTCGCCCAACACCCCGCACCCGAGCGGGGCGCATCCAGGCTGATGGTCCTGGAGGCCGGCAGTGGCGAGCCGACGACGATCGGACGCTTCGACGAGGTGCTGCTTGACCAGCTGCGCCCCGACGACCTGGTCGTCGCAAACGATGCCCGCGTCCTGAACGCACGCATCCCCGTCCGTCGCGCAACGGGCGGGGCTGGCGAGGCGCTGCTGCTGACGCCGGCAGAGCATCAGCCGGATGATCCCGGCCGGTGTCGCTGGACGGCGATGGCGCGTCCCGCGCGCAAGTTCCGCGACGGCATGTCAGTCGCCACCGTCCACGGCGACGCGGAGGTGACGTTCGTCGAGCGCAGCTCGTCGCAGACCTGGATCGTCGAGCTGCCCGTCGCGCTCGACGAGGTCCCGAGCTGGCTGATCGCACACGGCGAGCTGCCGCTGCCGCCCTACGTCACCGAACGCGGTCAGGATGATGCGCGCTACCAGACGGTGCATGCGCGCGTGGACGGATCGGTCGCCGCGCCCACCGCCGGCCTGCACTTCGACGAAGCGCTGTGGGAGCGCGTGCTCGACCGGGTGAGCGACGTCGCGCACGTGACGCTGCACGTCGGCGCCGGGACGTTCCTGCCGGTGTCGGACGGTGCGCTCGACGAGCACGTGATGCACCACGAGCGCTTCGAGGTGCCGGCCGCGACTGACATCGCGGTTCGACGCGCGCTCGCGGAGGGGCGCCGGATCGTCGCCGTCGGAACCACCACCACGCGCGTGCTCGAGCACGTGTACGGGAGTGACACGCCACAGCTGTCGGGCAGCACCGACCTGTTCATCGTGCCCGGGCACGACTGGGCGTGCGTCGGCGCGCTGCTCACGAACTTCCATCTGCCGAAGTCGACGCTCATCGCGCTCGTGATGTCGTTCCTGGGACGCGATGCCACGCGAGCCGCGTACGAGCGCGCGATCGAGGAGTGCATGCGCTTCTACTCGTTCGGTGATGCGATGTTCATCCACGGACGGCCCATCGCCACGCGTGACAGCACCTAGGATGGTGCGATGAGCGCTGCACCCACACGCACGACGCCCGAGCAGGTCGACTGCTTCCGCCTGAGCGCGACGAGCGGGCGCGCGCGTGCCGGCCTGCTGCGAACCGCGCACGGCGTGGTGCGCACGCCGACGTTCATGCCGGTCGGCACCAAGGCCACGGTGAAGGCGACCGATGCGCAGGAGATCGTCGACCTCGGTGCGCAGGTGGTGCTCGGCAACACGTACCACCTGGTGCTGAGGCCGGGGGCGAAGCACATCGCCGACATGGGTGGGCTGCATCGCATGATGCGCTGGCCACACTCGATCCTCACCGACTCCGGCGGCTTCCAGGTGTTCAGCCTGCGCCACACGCTCAAGCTCGACGACGACGGCGTCGTGTTCAGATCGGTCTACGACGGCAACAAGGTCGAGTTCACGCCCGCGAACGTCGCGCAGGCACAGGCGTGGCTCGGCTCGGACGTGGCCATGGTGCTCGACGAGTGCCCGGCTGGCGATGCGGCGCGTCCGGTGGTGGAGTCGGCCGTGGCTCGCACGACGCGCTGGGCGGGTCTCGCGCGCGAGGCGCACCTGCGAGTTCGACGATCCGGTGATGGCGGCGATGGCTGGTCACTGACCGGACAGCCGCAGCTGCAGTTCGCGATCGTGCAGGGCGGCGTGCACACGGACCTGCGCGAGCGCAGCGCGCGCGAGCTGCTCGACATCGGCTTCGACGGCTACGCGATCGGCGGACTGAGCGTGGGGGAGGAGCCCGAGCTGACGATGCCCGCGCTGTCGACCACCACGGCGCTGCTGCCGGAGGACCGGCCGCGTTACTACATGGGCATCGGTGATCCGGTCGGGATCCTCGACGTGATCGATCGCGGGGTCGACATGTTCGACTGCGTGCTGCCGACGCGGCTGGGGCGAACGGCGAGCGCGATGGTGCCCAACGACGTGCACCCGCGGGCGCGACTCAACCTGCGCAACGCCACGCACGTGGGGGATCCCGGACCGATCCTCGCCGGGTGCGGCTGTCCGGCATGTCGCGGCGGCTACTCGCGCGACTACATCCGGCACCTGTTCCAGCAGGACGAGATCCTGTCGCTGCGCCTGGCGACGCTCCACAACCTGCACGTGCTCATCGACCTGGTGCGTCGCAGCCGCGCCGCGATCGCCAGCGGAGCGTGGGACAACGGCTGGTACGAGGCCGAGCGCGCACGCTGGGTGTCGCTGGGCTGAGCGTCGACGGGACGGTCGGCGCAACCGATCCGGCGCGGCGTGCGAACATGTGGTCGATGGCCACTGCACCAGAACTCGGTTCCCGACCCACCGTCGTCTTCGATGGCGGCTGCGCGTTCTGCCGCAAGCAGGAGCGTCGCATCCAGCGCTTGGACTGGCTCGGTCGCTTCGACACGATGCCGTATGACGCGGCGGTCGTCGGGTGGCCCGAAGTGGGACGCGGCACACTCGGTGACGGGCTGCGCGTGCGGTTTCCGGACGAGACGGTGACCGTCGGCATCGACGCGGTGCGGTCGATCGCAGTGCGACTGCCGCTCACGGCGCTGCCGGCGCTGGTGCTGTGGGTTCCGGGCCTGCGCTGGATCGGCGCGCGCGCATACGGTTTCATCGCAGCACGTCGCCTGCGCCTGCGCGGCGACGATGACTCGAATTCCTGCGCGATCTGACCGGTTCGGATCGCGCACCCGCTGTCTCGCTCGTTCGTGTTGCGTGAGCGTGCGGAGCGTCGGTCATCGGCCGACGCTGTGCACGCTCGGTGCCGTCGCGAATGCCGAGCGTGCGGAGCGTCGTCTCCTGGTCGACCCTGAGCACGCTCGCTGCGACAGGTGCCGACACACGTACGCCTGTCGAACCATTGATGCCGAACCCATGCGGGATTCGCAGGGCCATTTGGCTGGTCACGTGAGACGTGCGGGGCGCCTTCTCCCGACAGTCAGGTACGGGCAGGTGCCCGGACCGCGTGACGGTGGACCCCTTCACGCGGGGTGGACAGGGACGAAAGCGACGAGATGCTGCCGCTGTTGGTGCTTTTGGGAACGATCGCAGGTGCGTGGTACCTGCTGATCGTGCGACCCCAAAAAGACCTGCAGACACGTCACGGACGGCTCGTCGAACGGCTGCAGGTGGGCGACCACGTGCTGACGGTCGGCGGGATCTACGGACGCGTGACGGCGCTCGAGGGTACGAGCGTCGTGCTCGAACTCGCACCCGGGCTGACGACCCGCATCGCAACCGACGGCATCGCGCGCATCGTGCACGGTGGCGAGGCGGCGCTGCCCACCCCAACAACAGACGGTGTCGGCATGGTGGATGCCGCACCGACCCCCCGACAGGCACTGGACACGGACATGCATCAGCACCCCCATTCCGACCAGCAGCAGCCGCAGCAGACGTTTGCGGCCCCGCAGTACGTCGCGCCGCAGCAGCCCTACGCTGCACCAGCGCCGCTGGCACCGCAGCAGCATGCGCAGCCGCAGCACGCAGCGCCACAGCATCAGGTCGCACCGACGATTCAGATGCCGGCGCAGCCGCAGCACGCAGCCCAGCATCAGGGTGCGCCGCAGCCGCAGTACGCAGCGCCGCAGTACGCAGCACCGGTCCAGCAGCAGTACGCGGCGGCGCCCGCACTGCCAGCGCCGCCACCGATGCTCGCGCCGATCGGGTCGTCGCTCCCGACGTATGAGCCGCGACCCTGGGGCGACGTCGCTCCGGTCAACGCGCAGCCGCAGCACGTCGCGCACCAGGTGCAGCCACACCACGCGCCGGTGCAGCCGCAGTACGCTCCCGCACCCCAGCAGCAGTTCACGCACCAGCAGCACGCGCCCCAGCAGCACGCGCCTGCGCAGTTCGCGCCCGTCGCGCCGCAGCCGATGCCCCTGCACCAGCCGTTCGCCCCGCAGGCCCCGCAGTACGCGGCTTCGATGCCGCAGTCGGTGCCACAGCAGCAGGTCCCGCAGGGGTACGCCCAGCCGGTCGCGCAGCTGCCGATGACGATGGCCGCGCCGACGCTCGCACCAGCGGTCGTGCAGCCCGTCGTTCATGCCCCGGTTGCCGCAGCTCCGGTGGCGGAAGAGGTGGAGGAGGAGCGCGCTCGACGTCACTCTCGCGCCCCGCAGGGGATGGGCAGCTCGCTGCGCCTGGACGATCCCTCGATCAGCGACACCATGGTTCGAGCCCGCTCGGAGCGTGCCGGACTCGCGGACGAGTACCGCAAGCTGACCGCCCCGCTCGTGGCAGTCGAGGAGCAGCAGCACGCGCAGGCCCACGCCGCCGCTCAGGGCCAGCAGGCGCAGCTCGTCGGTCACGACCCCAACGGCATGCCGCTCTACGCGACCCCGGGCGCACCTGCGACCCACGCGATCGCGCAGTATCCGGCGCCCGCACATCCGCAGGCCGCGCACACGATGCCGCGACCGGTCGTCGCCGCACCGCATCCGCACGCCGACCCGGCACTGACGTCGAACGCGTTCCAGCGCTCGACGCCGTACACGCCCGATCCGGCATTGCAGCGCGCTCCGGCGCCAGCCGCCGCACCCGCGCTCGAGCCCGCGCACGCCTGATCGGGGCCGTGCCGCACCCCCGACGAGTGCCGCGAACCTGACCGGTCATCGCGACGAACCCATGGTCGTGCCGGAAACGGCGCGGACACGATGATTCGTGCGCATCACCCGGACCAGTTAGGCTCACGGCATGAGGGACCCTAAGCATCAGCGCCGCCCGGAGGGCGGGCGTTCGCATCTTGCCGTGCTGGCACTCGTCGTCGCGGTGCTCGTCGCCGTGTTCGCCGCCGGCTACTACAACGCCGTTCGCCTCGGCCTCGACCTGCAGGGCGGACTGGAGGTCGTGCTCAAGGCCACCCCGACCGACGGCGAGAACCTGACGAGCGAGCAGCTCGAGCAGTCCGTCGAAGTCATTCGAGACCGTGTCGACGGGCTCGGTGTGTCCGAGCCCGAGATCCGCACCCAGGGCAGCGACCAGATCGTCGTGTCGCTTCCGGGCGTCCAGGATCCGGACGAAGCCGTGGCCGTCGTCGGCTCGACCGCGTCGCTGCGGTTCTTCGAATGGGAGAAGAACGTCGTCGACGGCAAGGCGTTCCGCAGCTCGCACGAAGCGCTGCGCTCCGCCAAGGATCGCGCCGAGGAGGCGAACAAGAAGGCAGGCGACGATGCCGTTCGCCAGCTGTACGTCTTCGATTCCGGAGACAACCAGATCGCCGGACCCGCAGTGTCGGAGGAGCGCCTGCTCGAGCAGGCCGCCGACGCACTCAACGCGCTGCCCGAGAAGGATCGACCAGCAGGATCCGACGCGATCCTCGCGGACACGCCCGAGCTTCCCAAGGATTGGGAAGTACTCGAGGTGCCGGACGGCGAGCTGCTCGTTCATGGCCCGCCCGAGCAGGTGCAGGGCGACGGCGTGACGCTCCAGGAAGGCGGCAAGTTCGACCGCACCAAGGGCGCGTACGTGCTCATCAACGACGATCCCGGCCTGACTGGCGAGCGCATCCGCAGCGCCACCGCCGAAGCTGGCCAGGGTGGCTGGGTCACCTCGATGATCTTCGACCGCCAGGGCGGCCGCCAGTTCGGCGAGGTCACCGAGCAGATCGCCAAGGACGGCGCCCTCAGCGGCACGCCGCGCCGATTCGCGATCGTGCTCGACGACGAGATCAAGTCGATCCCGCAGATCGACTACCGCCAGTATCCGAGTGGCATCAAGGGCGGTCAGGCACAGATCAGCGGTCTCGATGATCGCGACGAGGCATCCAACCTCGCGCTCGTGCTCAACACCGGCGCGCTGCCGGTCCGGTTCGAGGTCATCTCCAAGACCCAGGTCTCGGCAACGCTGGGTGAACAGTCACTCCAGCAGGGCCTGCTCGCCGGTGGCGTCGGCCTGCTCGTCGTGATGATCTACCTGATCCTCTTCTACCGCGCGCTCGGCCTCATCGCCGACCTCGCGCTGCTCGTGTTCGCGTTCATGTTCTACGGCATCATCGTCACGCTTCCGGTCACGATGACGCTGCCCGGCATCGCGGGCATGATCCTCACGGTCGGCGTGGCGGCAGACGCCAACATCATCATCTTCGAACGTATCCGCGAGGAATATCGCGCGGGCCGAAGCGTGGTGCAGTCGGTTCGCGCCGGGTACAAGAAGGGCTTCTCCACGATCCTCGATGCGAGCGCGGTGACGCTCATCACCGCGATGCTGCTCATCGTCGTGTCCATCGGCACGGTTCGCGGCTTCGCGGTGCTGCTCGGCATCGGCACGCTGCTGTCGATCTTCACCGCGGTGTTCTTCACGTTCGCGATCCTCGGCCTGATGGTCAGCATCCGAGTGTTCCAGCGACCGTGGTTCATCGGTGGCAGCCGCAAGCGCACGACGACGCGCTTCAACATCCAGTGGATGCGACGTCGCCGATGGTTCCTCAGGTCGATGACGACGGTGATGGTGGTCTCGGCGCTCGTGGTCATCTTCAACGGCCTCAATCTCGGCGTTGATTTCAAGAGCGGCACGCGCTTCGACGTGGAGCTCGAGAAGAAGGCGACGGCCGAGCAGGTCCGCGACGTGCTCTCCGAGGTCAGCGGCGACTACGGCAACGCGACGATCCAGGAGACGAGGTCGACCGTCGTCGAGGACGTCGGCGACGGATCGAACTTCTCGATCACCGTCGAGGAGCTGGTCGGCGGCACGCCCGGAGCGACCGGTTCGGAGACGGAGCGCGAACAGGAGCGCCAACGCTCCGCGCAGGCACAGATCGAGCGAGCGCTCGATGCTGAATTCACCGTCGCGGACGACGGATTCAACGTGCAGACGATTGGTCCGTCGTTCGGTCGACAGGTCATCCAGCTCGCGATCATCGCCGTGGTGCTCAGCCTCATCCTCTAGTCGCTGTACATCTGGTGGCGATTCGAGTTCACGTACGCCGTCCCGATCCTCGTGACGCTCGTCCACGACCTGGCGATCTCGTTCGCCGCGTACTCGGTGACCGGCCGCGAGTTCAAGTCGACGACGGTCGCGGCGCTCCTGACGATCCTCGGTTTCTCGCTCTACGACACGATCATCGTGTTCGACCGAATCCGCGAGAACGTCGGCGTGATGCGCAAGAGCTCGTTCCGTCGGATCGTGGACACGTCGTTGAACGAGGTGCTCGTTCGATCGCTCAACACGTCGTTCACGGTGCTGCTGCCGACGTTCGCGCTGTTCCTGTTCGGTGGCGAGACGCTCACGGACTTCGCGTTCGCGCTGCTCATCGGCGTCGCGGTCGGCATGTTCTCGTCACTTACCGTCGCGGCGCCGCTGCTGTGCTGGCTCAAGGAGCGTGAGCCCGCGTGGCAGAAGCGCCTGAAGGCCGAGCAGATGCAGGACGCCAACCGGACCGGTGCGGTCGTGCAGAGCGACGTTCCCGCGATCGTCGATTCGAGCGAGTCGCACGAGGCTCGTACCTGACGCACCCATGCGCTGCAACGCGTGTCGGCGCGCGTCCGAAGTACTGGTGAGGCCTTCTGGACGGGGTCTCGCGGTTCGGACGCGTGGGGACATTCGATGACGACACCAGTCGTGACGCCGCTTGCGGCGACAACCAAGTACCTGAGCCTGGGTGGCGGCCTCGCCGTCGGGCTCGGCGCAGGCGTGGCCGCTGCATATGCACTGCCCACCCCCGAGCTGGAGCGGGACCTCGAGACGCGCGGCATCTCGACGTTCAGCGACCGCGAGGCACGAGCGACGTTCGGCCCGATGTTCATGTTCGCGGCCGCAGCGATCGGCGCCGGTATCGGCAAACGCTCGGAATCGGCTGCGCTCACCACGGCGAGCCTGGGCGCCGCCGCGATGATGGCGAGCCCCGCCGCGACCGGCATGACGAACGCCGAGAGCCCCAACGCGGACAAGAACCTGCGTACGATGGGCGTGCTCGGCGCCGTCGCCGCAGGCGGCTTCGCGGTCGGAGCGGTCGAGAAGGTGCCGCTCAATCGCGCGAAGATCGCCGGGCTGGGCGCGATGGGCGTCGCGATCGGCATCTTCCTGCCCGAGACCGCCAAGTACGTGGGCAGCATGCCAGGCGACTTCATTCGTGGCGTCCAGCATCGCAACGGCTGAGCAGCGGGCCGCCGAGGGACGATCCGGCGTCGACTGCGCGGCCGGATGCTGGCCCGTCGGGGCCCAGCGTCACCAATCAGGCAGGTAGCGGATCCGCACCGACGAATAGGATCCCGTGTTCGTGTTGCCGTCTGCCTCATTCACGCTCGATCCCTGCGACCTCGACCTCGTCGACGCGCTCCGTCGCGAGCTCGGCTGCACCGAGACGCTCGCGTGGGTGCTCGCGCGCCGCGGCACCACGCCCGAGCAGGCACGAGCGCTCATGGACGACGATCCGGACGCCGATGCCGGCCAGCTGCACGATCCATTCCTGCTCGGGGACATGGCGGCCGGCGTGGAACGCATCCGCTACGCGATCGAGCAGCGAGAGCCGATCGTCGTACACGGCGACTACGACGCTGACGGCGTCTGCGCCACCACGCTGCTCGTCGAGGGCCTGGAGGAGCTCGGCGCCGACGTTCGAGCGTTCCTGCCCGACCGCTTCACGAACGGCTACGGCCTGCAGCTCGAGCAGGTCGAGCGCTTCGCACGCGACGGTGCGCGACTGCTGATCGCCGTCGACTGTGGCATCACCGCCGTCGAGGCGGTGGCGCACGCCAACGATCTCGGGCTCGACGTGGTCATCTGCGACCACCATCGCCCCGGCGAGGTGCTCCCCGACGCGATCCTGTGCTCGACGCGCCCGAGCGAATATCCGTTCCCCGACCTGTGCGCGACGGCGGTCGCCGGCAAGCTCCTGATCGCGCTCGGCGGGCCCTCTGGTCCGGCCCAGCACGAACTCGAGGCGATCGCGACGATCGCGGACTGCATGCCGCTCATCGGCGAGAACCGTGTGCTCGTGCAGCGAGGGCTGCGCGCGCTGCGCGCCACGAGCCGCCCCGGCCTGCGCGCACTCGCCGAACAGTGCGGCATCCGCACGCCGGACATCGATGCCGAGACGATCGCCTTCAAGCTGGCACCGCGGATCAACGCGGTCGGGCGCATCAGCCAGAGCGAGCGCGCCTACGAACTGCTGCGCGCCGATGTCGCCCTCGCACCGCGTCTGGCCGCCGACGTCGACGCCACCAACGAGCAGCGTCGCGCGATCGAACGCGAGATCGCCGACGCGGCGGTCGCCCAGGTGGAGTCATGGAGCGAGCACGCCCGATCGGCACGCATCTACGTGGTGCACGGCACCGACTGGCACGAGGGGGTCGTCGGGATCGTCGCCTCGCGCCTGGTCGAGCGCTATTCGCGCCCGGTCATCGTCGTCGCCGACGGCGACCCCGCGCGCGGCTCGGGACGCTCGATCGACGGCGTCGACCTGCACGCCGCGCTCGGTTCGTGCGACGACCTGCTGCTGCGCTGGGGTGGACACGCCCAGGCGGGCGGCATCACGATCGATCCCACGCGGATCGACGAACTGCGGGCTCGGCTGGCTGCGTGGGCCGACGAGCACATCGACGACTCGCTGCTTGTGCCGCGTGATCGCATCGATGCGGTCGTGCCCGGCGCGGAGCTTCGCTTGGAGCTCGTGCAGGAACTGGAACGGCTCGCACCGTACGGCACCGGTTGGGAGCGCCCGCGCCTGCTCGCGGTCGATGCCACCGTGGAGGAGATGAAGGCGGTCGGCGGGGATGGCACGCACCTCAAGTGTGTGGTCGCGGTCGGCTCGGCTCGCGTTCCCGGAATCGGGTTCGGGATGGCACTGCTCATCCCGGAGCTGACCGGTGGCACGCGCGTGGACGTGGCCGTTCGACCTTCGATCAACCGGTTCCGTGGCGTCGAGAGCATGCAGGTGCAGCTCGACCGGATCTATCCGGTCGAGGACCTGCCTGGGGCAGACGCCCTGGAGGGGTGGTGTGCGGCCGGCTGCATGCACGCCGCCGCGGACCGCGTCACCGCAGAGCAGCTGCTGCTCGCGGCCAACGGGCTGGTGGCACCCGAGTTCGCGGGGACCGATCCAGATGCCCCGCCTGCGCTCGAGCCACTGCTGGCTCGCGCCGGGACCGTCGACCTGCGCCATCGAGGCATCGGTCTCGAACACGTCGCCCAGCTGCTGGCCGCGCGCACTCGGGTGCTCGTCGTGGTCGCAGACGTGCCTCGTCGTCGCGACGATCTGCGCACGTTCGCGGCGCCTGATCGATTCGGAGTCGTGCACGCCCTCGTCGTGAGCGAACGATCCTCGGCGCTCACGCTGCGGGCATCGCTGCATCGGATGGCATCCATGGATGGCGACGCGAGCCTGCTCGTGGTGACCGACCATGCGTCCCTCGAACACGTCCTGGACGCACCGCCACCATTCGATGCGATCGTCGTCTTCGACCCGCCCGCAACGACGGGGGCACGGGATCGGCTCGCCGCCGCACCTGCCGCCAGCCGACTGCACCTGACATTTGGTGCGCGTGAGGAACGATTCGCCGCCGACGCGCTGCGTGCCGCACTCGACGTGCGCGCGACGCTCGCCGACACGTATCGGCATCTGCGCGACGTCGGGCCGGCCACCGGCGCGACGCTGGATGCGCTGTTGTGGGGTGATGGCGAGCATCCGCGATCGACGAGCGCGATCGTCCATGGTCTGCATACGCTGCTGGGTCGGGGCCTGCTCGAGTTGGACGGGGAAACGGGGCTCCGGCTCGCAGACACGCCCGTGGCGGCATCCAAGGTGCCGTGAACGGGTAGGTTGTCAGTCCGATGCACGAACCCGAGCAGGCCGCAGCGACCGACGACAACGCCGCAGCAACGGCTGCGCCGGGGCGGGCTGCGCTGGACTCGGCTGCGACCGAGGCGGCCGACATCGAGGTCGCCAAGCTGCCGGATCATCTGCGCGTGCTGCTCGACACGCTCGAGGCGAAGGTCGAGGGCGCCACGCAGCAGATCGATACCAACGTGGTACGACAGGCGTTCTGCTTCGCGAACGACCACCACGCCGGCCAGAAGCGCAAGAGTGGCGAGGACTACATCGTCCATCCGGTCGAGGTCGCGATGCTCGTCGTCGACCTGATGCTCGACACGGAATCGGTGGTCGCCGCGCTGCTGCACGACGCCGTGGAGGATACCGACGTCACCGCCGAGCAGGTCGGCGCGCTGTTCGGCGATGACGTGGCCCACCTGGTGGAGGGCGTCACGAAGCTCTCGAAGATCAACTTCGCGAGCCGTGAGCAGGCGCAGATCGAGACATACCGCAAGATGATCGTGGCGATGGCCCATGACTATCGCGTGATCCTCATCAAGCTCGCGGACCGGCTGCACAACATGCGCACGATTCGCTACCTGGCCAAGCAGAAGCAGCTCAACAAGGCCAAGGAAACCGTCGAGATCTACGCACCGATCGCCCACCGCCTCGGTGTGCACTCGATCAAGTGGGAACTCGAGGATCTGTCGTTCGCGGTGCTGTACCCGCGCAAGTACGCGGACATCCAGCAGATGGTCCAGACGCGCAAGAGCGATCGCGATCGCCTCATGCGCCAGTCCAACGACGAACTCAACGCCGCACTCGCCGAGGTCGGCATCTCCGCGGACATCTCCGGCCGCACGAAGCACTTCTACTCGATCTTCCAGAAGATGCAGCGCAAGGGCAAGGAGTTCAACGAGATCTACGACCTCACGGGCATCCGCGTGATCGTCGATCGACTGAGCGACTGCTACGGCGCCATCGGCATCATCCACTCGATCTGGACGCCGCTGCCGGGACGCTTCAAGGACTACATCGCGATCCCGAAGATGAACGGCTACCAGTCGCTGCACACGACGGTGATCGGGCCGAGCGGCAAGCCGCTCGAGATCCAGGTCCGTACCACGGAGATGCACCGCACCGCCGAGTTCGGCATCGCTGCCCACGTGATGTACAAGGAGGGCGGCAAGACCGGCAAGAAGGCGCAGGCCGCCGCGGCCCGCAAGGCCGAGGACTGGATCAAGAACCTCATGGAGTGGGAGTCGCAGGCGACGGGCTCCCAGGAGTTCATGGAGGGCCTGCGCTTCGACCTCTACGACGACGAGGTCTACGTCTTCACCCCGAAGGGCGAGGTCAAGTCGCTCGCCGCGGGTGCCACGCCGCTCGACTTCGCCTACGCCGTGCACACCGATGTCGGCCACCGCTGCGTGGGCGCCAAGGTGAACGGGCGAATCGTGCCGCTGTCGTACACGCTGCAGAGCGGCGACACGGTCGACGTGCTCACCAGCAACCAGCTCGACAAGGCGCCGAGCCGCGACTGGATCAACGTCGCGCAGACCAACCGTGCGCGCTCCAAGATCCGGGCGTTCTTCGCGCGCGAGCGTCGCGAGGACTACGAGCAGCGCGGTCGCGACTCGCTCGTCGACGCGCTCAAGCGCCAGTCGATCCCGCACGCCAAGATCGCATCGAGTTCGCTGCTGGCGGGCGTGATCCGCGAGCTGGGCTTCAAGAAGGCCGAGGAGTTCTACGTCGCCCTGGGCCGCGGCAAGTTCGGCGCGCAGCTGGTGGTCGACAAGGTGCTGCAGCAGCTCAAGACCGACGAGGCGGTGCCCGACGAGGCGCCGCTCGGGTCGCCCATCCCCACCAAGCGACGGCAGATCCGCTCAGGCGACGACTTCGGCGTTCGGGTGGAGGGCATCGAGGACGCCTCCGGCGTGGCGGTGCGGATGGCCAAGTGCTGCATGCCGGTTCCGGGCGACCCCATCAAGGGCTACATCTCGCTCGGGCGCGGCATCACCATCCATCGCGGAGACTGCCCCAACGTCAAGGCGCTCGAGCGCACGCCGGAGCGTTTCACGCCGGTGCACTGGGAAGGTCGGCCCGACGCGGCGTTCCGCGCGGAGATCCAGATCGAGGCGTGGGATCGCGTGCGCCTGCTCGAGGAGATCAGCCGCACGATCTCCGAGCACGGCTGCAACATCGTGCAGCACCAGGGCATCGTCGACGACCAGATGGTCAAGGAGCGCTTCACCGTGGAGCTCGGCGACGTGACCGTGCTCAAGAGCCTGCTGTCGGCGCTGCGCAACGTCGACTCGATCTTCGACGCCTATCGCGTCACTCCCGGCAACTCGTAGGCGATCGTCTCGCCGCGCAAGGTCGAGCCTGTGGTGGGTGCTCGCATGTCGCTCGGGATCCATCGATCCCAGGCCGGGTAGTCCCAGGTGGTGTCGTCGGCACGTTCGCTGGTCGCGTCGCGTTCGATCGCGGCAGCCACGTCGTGGATGAGCGGGTTCATCAGGTTCCTCGATCCGGGGTCACGAGGACGTACGCCGGTGCGCGCTCGTTGGATGCCCTCCGAGCCTCCTGCGTCACGTGAAGCACCAGTCTCGCCGGGATTCACGCAGGATCGGGGTGCTCGAACTGCTCGATGCGCTCGCGCATGTGTGCATCGATCGCGACCGGCTTGCGTGCCGCCAGGTCGACGTTCACCATCGTCTGCGTGGCGGAGGCGAGGTGCTTGTCGGTACCGTCGGCGAGCACCACGTCGAACTCGAACTGGATGGACGTGGTGCCGATCCGGGCCACGCGGCAGAACACCTCGAGCACGTCGTCGAACGAGGCGGGTGCGTGGTACTCGATGTTGAACGCGCGCATCACGAACTCCCCGGACGCGGGGTCGTCGTGGGCATCGAAGTCCAGGTGTCGCCAGTACTCCACGCGTGCCACGTCGAAGTAGGGCGCGTACCGGCCGTAGTACACGATGCCCTGGGCGTCGGTGTCGCTGAACGCCACGCGCATCGCGGCGCTGAACGAGAACGGGGGGCGCGCGTTCGTGGGACCCGCGATGTCGGGCAGGTGACGCTGCTTCGGGCTCATCAGGCGTGCGCTCCCGGCACCCCGGAGGGGGGTGCGATGCGGTCGGCGGAATCGGAGCGGATCAGCCCGAGCACCTCGTCGCGACGGCGTTCCATGTCCTCGACCGACACGACCGACTCCAGGTTGAGGCGGAGCAGCGGCTCGGTGTTGGACGGGCGTACGTTGAAGTGCCAGTCGTCGTAGTCCACCGACACGCCGTCGACGTGCGTGATGCGTGCGTCGGCGTAGGTCTCCTTGAGCTGCTGCAGCTTCATCGGCACGTCGGCCACGGTCGAGTTGATCTCGCCGCTGATGAAGTACTTCTCGCGGATCGGGGCGACCAGGTCGCTCAGGCCGCCGCCGCTCTCGCTCACCAGCTGCAGGAGCATGAGCGCCGGCACGACCCCCGTGTCGACGCCGTGGTAGCCGCGGAAGTAGTAGTGGCCGCTGATCTCGCCGGCGAACGCGGCGTCCTCGGCCTTGAGGCGCTGCTTGATGAACGCGTGTCCCACGCGGCTGGCGATCGCGGTGCCGCCGTCCGCCTCGATCAGGTCGGCCACCGCGCGGCTCGCTCGCACGTCGTAGAGGATCGTGGCGCCCGGCTCGCGGCGCAGGGTGAGCTGGGCCAGCACGGCCGTGATGAAGTCGCCGTCGACGAAGTTGCC
>JBBQUY010000049.1:0-25670 GCA_038212015.1 Gaiellales bacterium
TCTTGGAGCTGTCCTGAGTAGGCATGCTGCCGTCACCCGATCCTGTCTCTGGATGGTTCGCCGCAATCTACAACGTGGGGCGGATTCCGCCTGCATCACGCATCTTCTGCGGCCAGTTCGTCGGCGCCGTTCGTGACCCCGCCACCCGCCGCCGCATCGGCCGCCGCACCGTCGCCACCCGCCGCCGCAGGCGACTTCGCATCGTCGGTGACGGGACCACGCCGCATGCCACAGGCAACGACGCTCGTGGCGCAGAACGCGGGCTTGCCGGGGACCGTCACGTCGACATAGCGCGGCGTGAGGTCCTTGCGGGCCGCCTGCTGGAGCATCGCCTCGGCGACGAGCAGTTTCTGGCGCAGCGCGACCGGGCGTCCGAAGCGCACCTCGATGCCGCCGACCAGCTGCGCGGTGATCACGTAGTCATCCGTCACGATCTTCTCGAACTCGAGCGTGGAGCTGGATGGACGGCTCGACAGCAGTCGCAGCGCGGGCTCGTCGTCGACGTGGTCGCCCGGCTTGATGTCGGCGTCCTGCAGCGTGACCGTGGGAATGCGGCCGGACCAGTCATCGGGCCGCGCCTTGGCGAGGACGCGGCCGTCGGGTGCGACGAGCCAGAACTGGCCATCGCCCAGGCCGAGCGCGAGCGGACGATATTCGACGATGTGCAGCTGCAGTCCACCGGGCAGGTGTCGTTCGACGCGCACGGAGCGCACGAACGGCAGCTCGCTGATGCGCTCAGCCAGCTTGTCCTCGTCGACCGTGAAGACCGTCTTGCCCGCCAGCAGCGCATCGATGCGTTCACGAACCTCGAGGTCGCTGACCGCGCCCGCTCCGGTGACTTCCAGGTGGCGGATCCGGAACGCGTCCGAGGCCGGAACCACGGTCCACGCGGCGACCCCGCCGACCACCAGCGTGACGACGAGCAGCCCCCGAACGCGCGACCGCGTGCGCGCACGCCGCTGCTCGGAGGCGCGCTGCTGCGCAGCCGTGCGCGGTGGGCGCGTACGCGTGCGGCCGACCGCCGATCGTTCGACGACCGTGCGGCCCGCGCCCGCGACCCGGCTCGACCCCGGCACGACGCTCAGCAGGACGCGACCGATGCCACCGAGCACTGCGACGACCTCGAGCGCGAACGTTCGCAGCGCCGCGACGAGCAGGCCGGGAATCGACGCGATCGTGGTCGGCAGCGATACGACGTTGCGGACCACCCACCCGACGAGCCCCTCATGTCGTTCGCGCACCGCGACGTCGGATGCCGCCTGGGGGGGCCGGGTCCGCGCGTCGCGGGCAGGGCGCGTGGAAGTTCGCTCGGGAGTCGATGCGCGGCGTCGTTCACGCTCGCGTCGCGCACGCTCGCGGCGTTCGCGCTCGACGGCGGAGTCGCGGCTCGATGGTCGTCGCTCGCGCGCCATCAGCTTCCAGCTCCCGCGAGGCCGTCGTACAACGGGCGGTAGCCATCGCGATCCAGCAGGTGCACCTCGGTGTGCAGCTCGATGCCGAATCGCTCGAGCACTGTCGATCGTGTGAGCTCGATGAGCGCGACGATGTCGGAGGTGGTCCCGCCTTCGTCGTTTTCGATGAAGTTGCCATGCTTGGGCGAGATGCACGCGCCGCCGATGCGGTACCCCGTGAGGCCCGCCTGCTCGATGAGCGCTCCGGCACCGAGCAGGCGCCCGTCCGCGAACGCCTCCTGCGTGGCACCCGTCGCGGCAGCGGGCAGCGGGTTCTGGAAGATGCTGCCGAACGATCGTGCCGCACGCGGTTGCGAGGCCGACCGCTTCGCCTGCATCTCCTGAACGCGCGCCTTGATCGCGTCGGGGTCGTCCCGGAAGAGCGCCAGCTCCACCTCCGACACGACTTCGCCCCACGAGATGTTCGTGTGTCGATAGCGCATGTCCAGGTCGGCAGGCACGACGTCGCGCACGCCGCTGGCCGACACGAGCCGACCGCGCAGCAGCACGTCCTGCATCTCACCGCCGTACGCGCCCGCATTCATCTTGAGTGCACCACCGGCCGTACCGGGGATGGCACAGGCGAACTCGAAGCCAGCCAGCCCCGCGTCACGACACAACCGCACCGCAGCGCCGAGCGATGCACCACCGCCGAGCGTCAGCCGCGCTCGGTCAGCATCGACGTCGATTCGAGCGAGTTCTCCCGCGAGGCGGATCGCGAGCCCGCTGAAGCCGTCGTCGGAGATGAGCGAGTTTGACCCGAGCCCCACCACCGCGAACGGCACACGCCGCTCACGCGTCCAGGCGAGCGCCTCGACGAGCTGCTGCTCGGACTCCACCTTCGCGAACCAGCGTGCCGGGCCGCCGGTACCGATCGTGGTGAAACGTGCGAGCGGCACGTCGCGCTGGAACCAGTCCGGCGCGTCGCTTGCGGACTCCTCGATGGCATCGAGGAGTCGTGGCGCGAGCAGCGTGACGTCGCCCGCACCCATCGTGATGAGCACGTCGCCTTCCATGACCTCATCGACGATGGTAGCGACGTCCCCCGTCGCAGCATCCGCCACCCCGACCCCCGCGTAGACGAGCGGGGCTCGCTCCACGAGTGGATCGGCGATGAGCCGGTCGGTCACGCCATCGACCGGGGCCTCCCGCGCTCCGTAGATCGGCAGCACCCACGCGCGGTCGGCGCGAGCAAGCGCCTCGGCGAACTCGACGGCGAGCGCCTGCGTCCTGGAGTACAGGTGTGGCTGGAACGCCACCAGTACCCGTCCCGAGCGCTCGACGGCACGCGATCGTGCGGCCTCGAGAGTCGCCGCGACCTCCGTCGGGTGGTGCGCGTAGTCGTCCACGACGAGCACGCCGCGCGCGTCGCCATGGACCTCGAAGCGCCGGCCAACACCCGTGAAGCTCGCGAGCGCGTCCAGCAGCTGCTGCTCGTCGACGCCGCTCGCCGACGGCAGTGCCTGCAGCGCACGCAGCGCAGCGAGCGCATTGAGTGCATTGTGTCGACCCGGAATCGCCAGGCGCTCGCCGATGCGCGCCAGCTCCAGCTCGTCGTCGCCGAAGCGAACGACCGTTCCGCTCGCGTGGCGCACGAGCCGGTCGAGCGCCGGACCGGGGCCTGCCACGAGCACGTCGGGTGACTGCGTGCGGATCCACTGCGCGAACAGCTCTTCCACCTCCGCGTCACTCGAGAACGTGTGGTGATGGTCGCGTTCGATGTTGGTGACGATCGCGACGCGCGGCGTGAGGTGCAGCAGCGTCCGGTCGCTCTCGTCGCCCTCCACCATGAAGGGGCCGGCGCCGGTGAGGACGTTCGTCGGCTCGCCTGCCGGGCCGAGTCCGGGCATCGTCGCACCGAGCGCCGCTGCGGGGTCGAGCCCGAGCTGCACAGCTGCGTGCGCGAGCATGCCGGTCGTCGTGGACTTGCCGTGCGCGCCGGCCACGACGATGGTCTCCGGGCGCAGGCGCGTCAGCTCCCCGAGCAGCTCGCCGCGCAGCACGACGCGACAGCCGAGCTCGCGGGCACGGGCGAGCTCGGGATGGTCGTCGGGAAGCGCGCTCGAGGCGACCACCTCCACACCGGCCGACACGTGCGACGCCGCATGACCGAGCTGCACGTCGATGCCGGCATCGCGCACGAGCGCGGCGTACCCCGAGTCGGTCTGGTCACAGCCATCGACCTGGGCTCCCCATGCCCGACACGTCATCGCCAGGGCACTCACGCCGGCACCGCCGATGCCCAGCAGGTGGAAGCGCCGTCCGGCAAGCGGTGCGATCGGACCGGACAGGACGTCGTGCACCGACTGGCCCCGTGCATTGACCCGCGCCGCCCCGCACTGCGCGAGGATCGTCGCCACGCGCGCCGCTGCCCACGGACGCGCGAGTTCGCGCATGCCGTCCTCGAGCTGGCCACGGCGATGGTCGCCGCCTTCCGACAGCAGATCGCCGACGATCGCTCGCATCGCGTCGGCGTCGAAGGTCGCATCCTCGGCGTAGGCGGCTGCGCCGTGGTCGACGAACCAGCGCGCGTTCGCGGCCTGGTGGTTGCCGGTGACGTGCGGACTCGGCACGAGCACGGATGCGCGCGCCATCGCCGCGAGCTCGAAGATGCTCCCGCCGGGTCGGCTCACCACCAGGTCTGCCGCGGCGAGCAGCTGCGGCATGTCGTCGCAGTACTCGATCAACCGGTATCGCTCGCTCGCGACGCCGGCCTCGGCAAGCGCCGGATGATCACGCCGGCCGGTCACGTGCAGGATCCAGAACGGCTCGTCGCCGACGCGCGGGTCCGGGTCGGCACCCCATGCGCCGTGGGCTGCGTCGTTGAGTCGGGTCGCGCCGCCGGAGCCACCGACGACCGCCAGCACACGCGCGTCTGAGGGAAGGCCGAGCTGGTCGCGTGCCTCGCGGCGAGCACCCCCACCGCGCGCACCGAGTTCGACGAAACGTGGATCGACGGGACGCCCTACGACCTCCTGACGCATCTGCAGCTGCGGCAGCGGATACGCCGTGCACACGCGTCGCGAGAGCCGTCCGCTGATGCGATTGGCGAGCCCCAGGTGTGCGTCGGCTTCGGTCGTGACGACGGGCACGCTCAGCAGTCGTGCGGCCACCGCGACCGGCGCGCTCACGAAGCCACCACCCGCGAGCAGCACGTCCGGACGACGCTGCCGCACGATTCGCAAGCTCGCCACGACCGCAACGAACGCGCGCACGATCGCCCGCAGCTGTGCCGGCCCGGGCCGGCGCGGCAGTCCGCCGACCTTGAACAGGTCGGCTTCGTAGCCGCGTGCCGCGATGAGTTCCGAATCTCGTCGACCGCTGCTCGCTGCGAACGCGACGTCGTGTCCGGCAGCGCGCAGCTCGTCGGCGATGGCGAGCGCAGGTGCGAGGTGCCCGGCGGTCCCGCCGGCGGCGACGAGCACGCGCAGGTGCGGGTTCGAGGCGGGCGTCGTGTTGGGCGGGCGCATGGTCGACACTGACCGAACCCTACGCCCAGTCGGAATCGACGTCGAAATCGTCCGAGTCCTCGTCGACGTCATCGGGCTCGTCGGGCGCGTGTTCGGGCAGCACGAACGAGCGCGACGGTCGTCGCTCCGTTGCGATGTTGGCGAGCAGGCCGAGCGCGGTGAGGGTGATGATGAGGCTGGACCCGCCGTAGCTGATGAGCGGCAGCGGAATGCCGGTGAGCGGCATGAACCCCGTGACGCCGGCGATGTTGACGATCGCCTGGCCGACGATCATCGACGTGATGCCGACGGCGAGCAGTGCACTGAAGCGCGTGCGCGCCTGCTTGGCGATCTTCGCCCCGAGCCCCGCGAGCATCGCGAACGAGCCGAGGATGAGCACGACCGCGAACAGGCCGAGCTCCTCGACGGTGATCGCGAAGATCATGTCCGTGTGGGCCTCGGGCAGGAAGTTGATCTTCTGCACGCTCTGGCCGAGCCCCACCCCGAATGGTCCGCCCGAGCCGATCGCGAGCTGGGCCTGGATGAGCTGGTGTCCGTTGCCGTAGGGATCCGCCCACGGATCGATGAACGCCAGGAATCGCTCGCGGCGGTACGGCTCGGTGACGATCGACAGCACCACGAGCGCCACGGCCGGACCGATCGTGCGCCACAGCAGCTTCCACTGCGTGCCCGCGAGCACGTACAGCACGATCGTCACGCCGCCGACGACGAGCCCGGACCCGAGGTCGCTCTGCAGCGCCACGAGCAGCCCCGCAAGCAGCAGCGAGGCCCCGCCGGGCGACTTCACGAAATCATTGAGCCAGTGACGAGGCGGCGGGGTGCGCGCCAGGTGAGCGGCGAGCATCGCGCAGACCGCGAGCTTGAGCGGTTCGGACGGCTGCAGCTGGAAGAACCCGAAGTTGATCCAGCGCGTGGCGCCGTTCGCCGTGTGGCCGACGCCCGGGACCATGACCACCAGCACGAGCGCGAAGCAGATCCACACCGCGGGTCGCGCCAGTCGGCGCACGAACTCGAGCGGGATGCGCATCGCTACCCACATCAGCAGCAGGCCGACCACGCCGAAGATGCCCTGCTTCTTGAGCAGGGTCCACTGATCGATGTCCTGCAGCAGCAGCTCGCCGCTCGACGCGCTGGCCACCATCACGAGCCCGAACACGTAGAGCGTGATCGCCAGGAGCACGACGAGCCGCCGGCGACCGAGCGCGGCCGTGACCGGCGTGGTGGTGGGGAGCGTGATCGGCGCGGGTGCGGGGCGCGGGGGCTTTGCGGCTCGACCGGTCACCGCCGCGTCGCCGCGACGTCCTCGCTCCTTGCCCCGTGTCGCACTTCCCGCCATCGAATCACACCGCATCCTGACGACGAGACCGGATGTCGGCCCCGCGTCGTCGCCCCCGCTCCGGAGTGTTGGGTTCGTCATGCGCCTGCCGGATTCCTGCCTGCGCTCGCGATTCGTCGCCCGGACCGCCTCCGACGCCGCCGGTAGAGTCGGGAAGCGGAGGATCTTCGGTGCGCAGGTGGTCGGACATGGTCAGGGACGGGCGCGCTGCCGTAGCCGTGGTGCTCGCCATCGCCACGATGCTCGGCGCCGGCTGCGCATCCTCGGACGCCCCGTCGTCCATGCCCGAAGATGACGACCAGTCGAGCGTGGACGTCGAACCACTCGCGTCGATCGATCTCGACGGCGCTCGCCTCCGCGTCGGGTCCAAGGACTTCACCGAGCAGCTCGTGCTCGGTCACATCGCCCACCAGGCGCTGCTCGCCGCAGGGGCGAACGCCGAGGCCGATATCGGCAACGTGGGCACGGTCGCGGCGCGCGATGCGCTTGGCTCGGGTGAGACCGACCTGTATTGGGAGTACACGGGAACGTCGTGGATCGAGTTCCTGGGGAACGACCGGCCGATCGCCGATGCCGCGGAGCAGTACGACGCCGTGGCACGCGAGGATCGCCGCCGCAACGACATCACGTGGCTCACGCCAGCCGAGTTCGACAACACCTACGCGATCGCCGTTCGTCCCGAGGCGGCGGAGCGCCTCGACGTGGACTCGATCTCCGACCTGGAACGGCTGATCGACTCGCAGCGCAGCGAGGCGACGCTCTGCGTGGAAAGCGAGTTTGCGACGCGACGCGACGGCCTGCCTGGTCTGGAGCGACACTACGGATTCGCGTTTCCGGACGCGAACGTCCGCATTCTCGACACCGGAGTCATCTACGGTGCCATCGACCGCGGCGAGCCGTGCACGTTCGGCGAGGTGTTCAGGACGGACGCCCGTATCGGCTCGCTCGACCTGGTCGTGCTCGACGATGACCGGGACTTCTTTCCCATCTACCAGCCTGCAGTCACGATCCGCAACGAAGTGATCAAGCGCTTCCCGGAGATCGCGGACGTGTTCCGGCGCGTGGCTCCCCTGCTGGACGAGGCGACGATGATCGAACTGAATCGCAAGGTGGACGTCGAAGGCCAGCTGCCGCGGGAGGTCGCGATCGACTGGCTGCGCGGCGAAGGCCTCATCGACTGATCGGCAGGCGCACGACGAATCGCGCACCCCCGGCGCGACCGGTCTCGTACCGCACGTCGCCACCGTGGGCCTCGACGAGACCCGCGACGATCGACAGCCCCAGCCCGGCGCCGGCGCGCAGGTCGCTCTGGTGCTCGGGAGCCTGTGAAAACCGTTCGAACAGGCGTGTCACGAACTGCGCCGGTACGCCGGCCCCGTGGTCTTCGACGATGATCGACGCGCACCGCCGAGCGGCGGCATCTCCGACGTCCGAATCCTCGGTGACGAGGAGCTCGATCGGAGGCCTGCCGTACTTGACCGAGTTGGAGAGCAGGTTGATGAGGACCTGCTGGAGGTGGTCCTCGTCGACGAACACGCTGACGTCTTCGGGGCACGTCACGTGGACGTCGACCGGGATCGCCATGTCGCGCAGCGCCCGTTCGATCGCGGGGAGCACGTCGACCGAGACCGGCTCCACCCGCAGGCCACCCTGCTCGATCCGCGACAGCAGCAGCAGGTCGGTCACGAGGCGTCCGAGCCGATCGGCCTGCTCATCGATGATCGACACGTACTGACGCTTGTCCTCGTCGAGAATCGAGCCCCACATCGTGCGGAGCGTCTTGGCGAATCCGGAGATCGAGGTCAGTGGCGTGCGCAGCTCGTGCGACGCCATCGCCAGGAAGTCGCTCTTGAGCTCGCCCGCCGCGCGCAGCTCCTCGTTCGCGAGTTCGAGCTTGCGGCGAGCGTCCGTGCGCTCGCGTTCGAGCTGCTTGCGCTCGGAGATGTCGCGCACGAACGCGAAGTACTCGTTCCGGTCCACGCCCGGCAGCTTCCACACGGACAGCTCGACCGGGAACTCGTGCCCGTCGCGGCGCACGACGGTCGTCTCGATCATCTCCTGCACCGGCCCCCGATCCAGCAGCTGGGCCATCCAGCTCTCGTGACGCTCGCGCAGCGAGCTCGGGATCAGGAAGTCTCCGATTCGGCGCCCGTGCGCCTCGCGCGCGGTCCACCCGAACAGGGTCGCGGCAGCCGCGTTCCACTCAGTGACCCTGCCCTGGTCATCGATCGCGACGAACGCGGTGTGTGCGGCATCGGTGATCTGGCGCGCACGTCCCCGGCTCGTCGACATGCGCAGCTGCGCGCGCCGCAGCGCAGCTGCGACCCAGAGCGCGGCGAGCGTGCCACCGACGAGGATGATGAGCGAGGCGATCGTGATGTATTCGCGAAGCGAATCCACCGGCGCGAATGCCTCCGTGCGCGGCTGCGTGACGATGAGGAACCAGCCGTTGTCCAGCCGGGTCACTGCCGCCAGCTCGAGGCGATCGCTTCCGGGTGCGCGGTATCGTTCCAGGGTCACCTGCTCCGTCGATTCGTTGACGAGCCCGACTGCGCCCGGCAGCACACGCGCTCGCTTGGCCGGGTCGCCGGTGACGATCACCGTACCGTCGGCGAGCGCGAGTGACGCACGTCCGCCCTTGCCGAAGCGCGCCTCCTGGACTCCGGGGACCACCGATGCGAGGTCGAGCTCGGCCACGACGCGGCCCACGATGGCGGCTCCGGGAGCGTCGCCCGCCGGGATCGGATACGTCAGCACGACCAGCGCCCGCTCCTCCGAGACGCGCACGGTCGCCTCGGCGATGCCCTGCGCGCCGCCGGCTTCCGGAACGCCCACCCGACCGGCAGGGGCGGCCGCCACGAGCGCACCGCGAGCGTCATAGATGGCAAGGCGCCGCAGGTGCGTGCGATCGGTCAGCAGCTGGTCGACGAGCTCGCCGAGCTCCTCCGTGTCGCCTGTTGCCAGCAGGTCGGGAAGCACGTCTCGACCAGCGATCGACGAGGTCCGCTCCTCCACGAGTTCGATGTCGCGCGCTGCCTGATCCGCAAGCGTGCGGCCGATCGCGAGCTGGCCGTCGGCGACGCGTTCGCTGACGGAGTTCGACGCTGCCTGCATCGCGATCGATCCGATCGCGATGATCGGCACGATCGTCAGCAGCGACATGACCAGTCCGAGCGTCCAGCGCCGGGCGAGCTGCGAACGATCGGGTTCGGGGGATGGAACCATTGGTCAGTGCGTACGGAACCAGATCGTGAAGCCGGTCGCCGAAAACAGCGATGCCACGATCGCGAAGCGAACCATGATCTGGGTCTCGCTCCAGTTCTTCAGCTCGAAGTGGTGGTGGATCGGCGCCATCAGGAACAGCCGCCGCGGTTCACCGGTCATGCGACGTGACGCCTTGAACACGACGGTCTGCAGGATCACGCTCAGCCCCTCGACGACGAACACGCCACCGATGATCGCAAGCAGCAGCTCGACCTTGAGGACGACCGCGAGCGCCGCGAGCGCGCCGCCGAGCGCGAGCGATCCGGTATCGCCCATGAAGACCTTCGCCGGGTACGCGTTCCACCACAGGAACCCGATGAGCGAACCGCCGAGCGCCGCGCAGAAGATCGCCACGTCCAGCGCGCCTGCCTGGTCGATCGACAGCGGGAAGATGTCGGTCAGTCGGCGATCCCAGAGCACGAACGCGATCGCGGTGAACGCCGTGAGCGAGATGACGACCGTCGTCGCGGCGAGACCGTCGAGCCCATCCGCGAGATTGACGCAGTTGGAGGTGCCGGCGAGCACGAAGAACAGCAGCACGTACCAGCCCCACTGCAGGTCCCACGTGATCGCGTTCGACCCGGCGCTGTTGCTCGTGAACGGGATTTCGAGCACGGTCGTGACACCGAGCACGTGTGTGCTCGTGTAGCCGAGGAAGACCGTGATGAGCGCCATGAGCAGCATCTTGGTCTTGCCGTTGATGCCGAGCGAGCGTTTGTTGACGACTTTCATCGCGTCGTCCCAGAAGCCCATCAGGGCGCAGAGCATCATCGTGACCCACACGACGAGGCCGAAGTCGGTGTGGTCACGGCCCACGAGCCAGTACGGCACGCTCATGCCGAACAGGATGAGCAGGCCACCCATCGTCGGCGTGCCCTTCTTGGTCACGGCGTGGGACTTGGGCCCGTCTTCTCGGAATTCCTGTCCGAACTCGCGACGCTGGGCCCAGCGGATGAACAGGGGGCCGAGCACGATGACGATGAGCGCAGCGAGCGTGCCCGCGAGCAGCATGCGGGTCATGTCGAACCGCCTCCTTCGCCCTTTCGTTCGACAACGCGCGCCGCAAGCCTGCCGAGCCCGCTCGAATTGGACGCCTTCACGAGGATTGCGTCACCAGGGCGATGCCACTCGTCCAGTGCTGCCATCGCGACGTCGACGTCGTCGTAGCGTCGGGGAGCCGCGCCGCGCGCACGGAGCCATCCGTCAGCGAGCGCGTCGATCTCGGCGCCGGATCCGACGACCACGAGCACGTTGACCTGTTCGTGTGCGGCGGCGTGCGCGCCGACCTGTGCGTGCAGCTGTGGTGCGACCGGGCCGAGTTCGGCCATGCGCCCGAGCACCGCCACACGTCGCGATCCGCCTGCCGCGGCGAGCTCGTCGAGCGCGGCGCGCATCGACTCGGGATTCGCGTTGTAGGCGTCGTCGATGACGAGACCGCCGTCGCCCAGCGCGTGTCGATCACCACGCCCCGACGTGAGGATCGCGTCGCTTCCATCCTCGTCGTGGGCGGCGGTGAGCACGAGGGCGTCCTCGGCGAGCAATTCGGCGGAGCCGCGCAGCGCGACGAGTGCGGCAGCTGCCGCGGCGAGGTTGCGGGACTGGTGCAGCCCGTGCAGCGGCAGCTCGAACGCGAGTTCGCGACCCATCAGGTCGATGGTTCCGGCGATGCCACCGGCGATGCGATCGACGCTCGTGACGATCACGGCAGCATCGGACTCGTTCGGCCCGACACCGAACGGCAGCAGCCGATCGGGTACGTCGGCGGCGGCTTCGATGAGCTCCGGCTGGGCAACCGGAAAGATCCCGACGCCCCCCTTCCAGGTGCCGCCGAGCAGCTCCGCCTTGGCGGTGACGATGTTCTCGCGCGAGCCGAGCAGCTCCAGGTGCGCGGTGCCCGCAGTCGTGACGATGCCGATGTCGGGGTCGGCGACATCGCACAGCCACGAGACCTGCCCGAGCCCGCGCATGCCCATCTCGCAGATGACGACGTCGGTGTCGTCGCCTGCGGACAGCAGCGTCAGTGGCACGCCGATCTCGTTGTTCCAGTTCGCGTGCGATGCGACCACCCGCATCTCGCTCCGGCGCAGCAGCGCGGCGAGCAGGTCCTTGGTGCTCGTCTTGCCACTCGACCCGGTGATGCCGACGACACGCCAGTTCGACCGTCGTCGCCACGCGCGGCCGATGCGTCCGAGGGCCGTGACGCCGTCGCAGTCGGTGGCCACGAGCACCGGACCGTGCTGGGCGGCGGTGCCGAGCAGGTCGTTCCAGGTCTCGTCGTCGATCTCCAGGTCCGTGCCGGCGAGCACGGCGCATGCACCCTTGCTGAATGCTTCCGCGGCGTGTTCGATGCCGTGACTGCGTGTGCCCTGCAGTGCGACGAACAGGTCGCCGGACTGGATCTCACGCGTATCGATGACGACACCTGCACCGCGTGTGTCAGGCCCACCGACGATCGCCGCGGCGAGCTCCGCGTCGCCGTCGACGGGTCCGTACACGGCGAGGCCAAGCGACTCGACGACGTCGAGCAGCGACCAGTTCGGATGGCGTGGCACGGCCACGGTCTCAGCCGACGCCGACGGCCTCGAGCGCCTCTCGAACGACGGTGACATCGTCGAACGGGACGGTCTCGTCGGCAAAGGTCTGGCCCTGCTCGTGGCCCTTGCCTGCGACGACGACCACGTCGCCCGGCCCGGCCTCGCGCATCGCGCGCTCGATCGCGGCGCGTCGGTCGACCTCCTCGACGACGTCGGCACCGCCGCGCATGCCTCGCTTGATCTCCGCGATGATCGCGGCAGGGTCCTCGCTGCGCGGATTGTCGGACGTGACGATCGCCAGGTCGGCGCCGTTGGATGCGGCGCGACCCATGAGCGGTCGCTTGGAGCGGTCGCGGTCGCCGCCACAGCCGAACACGACGATGAGGTTGCGGTCGCAGATCGCGCGGGCGCTGTCGAGCACCTGCTCGAGCGAGTCGGGGGTGTGCGCGTAGTCGACGAGCACCGTGAATTCCTGGCCCGCCTCGACGGGCTCGAATCGACCGCGCACGCCGGCGATGCGGTCCAGGCCTGCCTGGATGTCGTCGGGCGTGAGGCCGGCGAGCAGCGCCATGGTGGCGGCGGTCAGCACGTTCTCGACGTTGAAACGTCCACGAAGGCGCGACTTGAGGTGGAAGTCCCCGACGGGGCTCTCCACCTTGATCGATGCGCCGTCGGGCAGCAGCGCGAAGCTGGCGCTCACCGACGCACGGTTCATCTCGCGCAGCGTCCAGCCCCAGACTGGAACGTCGTCGCGTTCGGCATGCACGAGCTCGTCGAACAGGCGGCTGCCCCACTCGTCGTCGCAGTTGACCGCGGCGGGGAAGAACTGGCCCTCGGGCCCCGGCTCCGTGAAGAGCAGTCGCTTGGCCTGGTAGTAGGCCTCGAAGCTCTTGTGGTAGTCGAGATGGTCACGCGTCAGGTTGGTGAAGCCGACCGCGGCGTAGCGAATGTTGGCGACGCGCTTCTGGTCGAGCGCGTGGGAGCTGACCTCGATCGCGGCGCTGTCGTCGCCGGCGTCGGCCATGTCACGCAGCAGCGCGTGCAGTTCCAGTGATTCAGGGGTGGTGAATCCAGTCTCGAGCTCGGTCCCGCCGACGACCACGCCCGTGGTCCCGACCATGCCGCTCTGGCGTCCGGCCGCAGCGAGCATCGCGCGCAGCAGATACGTCGTGGTGGTCTTGCCGTTGGTGCCGGTCACGCCGAACACGTCGAGTCGCCTGCTCGGCTCCTTGAAGTGACGGTCGGCGATCGGTCCCATCGCCGCGCGCACCGCCGGAACGACGACCTGCGGCACGTCGATGCCGTCGATGACGTGATCGACGACGAGCGCCACCGCGCCGGCCGCGACCGCCTCGGCCGCGAAGTCGTGTCCGTCGCGCGTTGCGCCCGGAACGCAGAAGAACAGCGCACCCGGTTCGACGCGTCGCGTATCCATGACAAGGCTCGTCACCGTGGCTTCGCCACTGGCACCGTCACCGGCGCCTCGGTGGATCGTCGCCTCGTCCAGTCCTTCGATGATCTCGGAAAGCTCGCTCACAACGGGAAATCCTATCGACCCATGCGGATCCACGCGCCGCACCTTGGAAGACACGAAGGGCGCCGACCCGGAGGCCGACGCCCTTCGGCGTCAATCAGCGAAGAAGTGGAATCACTTCTTCTTGCCGTTGACGGTCTCCTTGAGCTTGCTGCCCGGCGTGAAGCGCGGGACGCGAGCTGCGGCGATCTGCATCTTCTCGCCGGTGCGCGGGTTCACGCCCTGGCGCGCGGCGCGCTCCGAGACGGAGAACTTGCCGAAGCCGGTGATGTTGACGTCGGAGCCGCTCTTGAGCTCACCCTCGATCGCCCACAGCACGGCTTCAACAGCCTCGCCGGCATCCTTCTTGGAAAGGTCGGCGCGATCCGCGACCTTCTCGATGAGACCAGTCTTGGTCAGACCCATGTTCCCACTCCTCATTTGAGTCGTTCGTGATATCGACCGGGAGACCGTTTCCCCCATCTCGACGTCGACATCCTGTACCGCCCGTCCCGGCGATTTCAACCTGCCAATGCGGGTTGGAGCCGGTTCGGACCGGGCAACAATGGCAGGTATGGACGACGCACGCATAGACGAAGAAGGCCACATGGACGTCGACGGGGACCCGCATGTACCCGAAGAAGAGCCTGCATTCACCAGTGAAATACCAGTTTCGAACCTTGCGCGAGAAATGGCCTCCGACCGGCAGTCCGCGCTGTCTGATCGCTCGGTTCACGAGTTCATCGCGGAAGCACGAATCAACGTGCCGACCCGCGGAAATCGCATGCTCGAGCAGGTCATCGAGCGCATCAATGCCGACGATGAGCTCCGAACCTGGTGGCATATCGCCAACCTGAACGCGGTCGCTCGCATGGGCATGAACGACCATTCCTGGGTCCACATGCAGATCGTCACCAACATCGGGCTGAAGCTGCTGCGACTGCTCGCCCGCGCCGGCGTGAAGCCCGCGATGGTGACCGACTACGGGCTCTCGCAGAAGGACGCGGAGGTCGTGGTCCTGCTGGGCTGCCTGCTCCACGACGTGGGCATGAGCATCCATCGGATCGGCCACGAAGAGTTCTCGCTGTTCCTGGCGGATCGCAAGGCGCGCGAACTCCTGGACGGGCTCTACGACACCGTCGCGCGCACGGCCGTGGTGAGCGAGGCGCTGCAGTCGATCATCACCCACCGCAGCGACGGGCGACCACTCACGGTCGAGGCGGGCGTCGTGCGCGTGGCCGACTCGCTCGACATGACGCACGGGCGATCACGCATTCCGTTCGAGCAGGGGTCGCTGTCGATCCATGCACTCAGCGCGGCGGCCGTCGATCGCGTCAGCCTCAAGTCGGGCCAGACGCGGGCGATCCTCGTCGAGATCGAGATGAACAACTCTAGCGGTGTGTTCCAGGTGGACGAGCTCCTGCGCAAGAAGCTCAAGGGCTCGGGCCTCGAGGGGCACGTCGAGATCCTCGTCACGGTGCACGAGACCGAAAAGCGACTGCTCGACCGCTTCACGCTCTGACTCCGTGAACCTCACGTGCGCGCATGCGCGCGTGAAGAGCACGGGGCACCTCGAGGGTGCCCCGGTGCATCGACATGTTCGACGTCGCTTCTACCAGTAGGAGGTCGGGTCGTCCTCGACGACCGTGGCCTTGGCGCGATCACCGGCGCGCTTCGGTGCTGCGGCGTGGAGTCGCTCGGCGTCGCTGCGGAGCAGCTCGCGAAGGCTCGCGACGTCAGCGGCGCTTGCCGACCAGTCGCCCGCGGCTCGGGCGACGGCGGTGGCGCCCTCGACCAGGCCTGCCGCGCTCTTGAACAGCTCCTTCTCCCACTTCGGCGTGACGCCGAGCAGGATGCGACGACGATCCGCAGGGTCCGGGATGCGCTCGATGTACCCGGCGCGCTCGATGCGATCTGCGAGCGTGGTCATCGCGGCACGACTCAGGTCGACGCGCTCGGCAAGCTCGCTCATCGAACATCGACCGCCGTCCCAGAGCGACAGCAAGGCGTGCAGCTCGCTCATCGTGACGCCGAGCGCCCGGCGAAGCTGGCCCATGTGCGCAAGCTGGGCGGCTCCCAGGCGGAGCAGCAGGCGCCCCGCGTTGTCGGGATCCGCACCCATTTCTGCAGGGTCGGAGCGCATCAGCTCTACTGCGCGCTTCCAGTCGGCACTCGCCATGTTGGTCCTCGTCTCCTCGCGGCAAGCCAGACTACCTGCCCACGCGGAATCATCGCAAAGATGCCAGCCGTTCCAAGTTCCACCGGGCCTTTAAGCCCATGGAATGTTCCAAAAGTGAATCGGGAACCGATCGCCGATTCATCAGCAATACGAGCGATGCTCCCCGTTCGATCCAAGAGGACTCCGTGAACGACATCGATGATCCAGCTGCCCGCGAGCGCACTCGCCTGGCGACGTTGGCGACGATTGCCGACCTCGCCCTCGACGACCTCCCTGAGGTGGCACGGCTCGTGCTCGCCTCGTCGGCGGATTCGCTCAGCGAACCAGTGCGCCTCGGCCTGCTCGTTCGCGCCTACGACGTGGCGTTCGACGCCGGCCAGGAGTATCTGGCCGAGCTGCTTGACCTGGCGATCAGCCAGTTCACGCCGTCACCGAGCTTCGTGAGCCGCTGACGCGAGCCACCCGAACGACGCCATGACGCGTGTTCTGACGCGTCGTGCTGGCGTTTCATGCAATTGCGGCCACGCAGCAGGCCGTCACGGCCTGCAACTGGCCCCTTTCAACCCTCGATGTTCCGGGTGAAGCACCTGAGCGTGCCATCCGTGGTCGACGACCTCGGCAGGCGCGTGCGACCCAAGGAGCACGAGGATGAGCTTCCTCGACTACCTGAAGGACAACCGGGGGCAGTTCATCGACCACCGCGCAGCTCCGCCGACACGGCAGGGCACTACGGCGCAGGAGGCCGAGGCTGACCTCGACGACTCCCCCATCTCGGGCGGCGGTGGCGCGACTGCCACCCGTCGGCGCCGACGACCACGCAGCACCCCGCCGGGCGTGCGCTTTCGTCACGTGCGACCGGCGTTCGCGCCGTCGCCGTACTCGGACCCGCTGCCGTACGAAGAACCATGGGAGCGCGCCTTCCGATGACGACCTTCACTACTCGCCCCCGTCGCGCGCGTCTCACCGCGCCGATCCGTCGCTCCGCTGCTTCATCGCCGTTGCTGCGCCGGTTCCAGGACGCGTCCGATCGTGCGGCGGATGCTGCCGACAGCTCCGATGAGTCGCTCGCGCGCTACGATCGACTGCTCGCCGAGGAGGCCGAGCTGTGCGCGGTGCCCGCCGACCTGCTGCGCGCAATCTGCTGGTACGCCTCCGGGTGGCGCCAGTACGAACCCTCCGGGCGGACGCTCGCCACGCCCGACAGCGGCGGCGCAGCGGGCACGCGCTGGGGCTGCATGCAGCTGTCGGACCACTGGCACCCGGATGCGTTTCCGGCAGCGATGAGCGACCCGCGCGCGAACGTTCGCTATGCAGCCAACCTGCTGCACTGGCTGCACGAGCAGACCGGCTCATGGCGCCGCGCGAGCGTGGCGTTCTTCGGACACGATGCCCGCGCGGAGAACGCGGCGCGACGCGTCTGGCGATATCGCGAAGAGCGCCCGTGGGCGCTGCGACTGTCCCCCACGCCGGCCGCGCCGGAGATGTCACGCGGGGACGACGCGCCGACGTCCGGCGACGATGCACCGCTGGACGACCTGTACGCCGACCTGGCGCTCTGACGCTCGAGGATCAGTGGTCGGCCGCGACCGGCTCATGCGCGCTCGCGAAGAACGCGCCGATCGCCGTGGCGTGCGCGTCGAGCTTCGGCCCGACCGCCATCACCACGACGCCCGATCCATCGGGGTGGCGATACGCTGCGATGCGCTGCGACTGCTCGCGCCCGGCGGGACCCCATGTGAACGAGTAATCCAGATAGCGGATGCCGTCGGCCCCGGGGTGCATGTCCGCCGTACCGGCGGTGAAGCCTGCGAACTCCTTGGCGAGCTGCTGGTCGAGCTGGTCCTGGAACTGGGTGAGCAGCGGGAGCTCGTGCCCGTCCTTGCCCGAGTAGGCGACGAATGTCAGTCGCGTCCCGTCCTTGCAGGTCGCGCCGGCGCTGCCGCCCGGGCACAGGCCGGCGACGACCGTGCCGATCGTCTCGTCACTGACGGCGGCCTCGTTGGCGCTCGTGCCGAGTTCGCCCCAACCGGACGGCTTGGCGAATTCCACGCCTCCCGCGATCACCTGCTCGGGGGCGACGACCTCGCGGCCTCCGCCTGCACCACCGAGCTTGCCCGTGACGCTGGCCACGGCATCGCTCTTGAGCAGGATCGGGGAGCTGAACGACGCCGCCACCAACGTGACGAGCGCGGTCGATCGAAGGGATGAGAAGACGTCGAGAGCCACTGTGTGCGTACATTCCGGGTCGGTCGTGGAGGGCACGCCGCCCGGAACACAGTCGACGCCCCGCATCCGTCACGGGGTATCTCCCTCCACCGAACACACATCGGCAATCTATTGCCTAAAGTTGAGTACGCTATGGGAAATTGGCAAGGTGTTTCGACGCTCAGATAAGGTCGTTTTCGTCATCGCCTATCGCCACTCGTCGGAGGCGTCGTCCCAGTCCTCGAGTTCGCCTTCTCCCGTTCGCGCCTCAGCTGCTTCGACGCGTTCGAGCAGCGTGCGATAGCGCCGCCTGGAGCGGCCGCGGATCGCGAGCGGGATCACGATCGCGAGCGCGAGCGCCACCAGGTACCACCATGCGGGAATCACCCAGATCGGCTTGAGTTCGAAGCGTTCGACCCGCCCGCTCTCGCCGGTGACTTCCAGGACGGGGGTGAAGCGCCCGATCAGCGGGATGTCGTTCTTCCAGGTTGCCTCGAAGTCGCGCTCGGATCGTGCGAGCACGACCGAATCCGGTATCGGGATCGACGTCACGACCTTGCCGCTGAGATCGCTCTTGATGTCGAGGCGCCCCTGCACGTCGCTCGTGAAGCCCCCGGTGTTGCGCCAGGAGAATCTGATCGTGGCGATGCCGAGCCCGCGGAAGCGCTCGAACACCGGCAGGTCGCCGACATCGATTCCGTCCCACCAGATCACGCGCGGCGAACGAATGTTCCGGATCTCTCCGTCGCGATCGGCGTCGCCCGGGATGTCGAAGAACAACTGCGAAGCGATCGACGGGATGGCCTGAACCTGCGGGGCATCGCTCTGGGGACGAGGCGTCGCGTCGGTTGCCAGCACGGATGCGTACGAGCTGCCCGGCAGCGCGTCGTCGGGAACGCGTACCGTGACGACGAGCCAGGCAACGACGCCGCCCGGCAGGTCCACGATCTTCGAGGTCGGCAACGTCACCCACTTGGAGGCGCCCTGATCCTCCGCGTCGCGTTGGCTCGCCGGCAGTCCCTCGTCGTCCGCGGCGACCTCTGCGACCTGAAGTGCGAGCGTCTGCGAATCCGACCCGCGGTTCTGGAATCCGATGCAGTACGTCGCACTCTCGCCTGGCTGAAGTTCGGTGATCGTTCGCGGGGGCAGCGCCGCGATGCCGCCCACAGGATCGTAGTCGTCGAAGGTCTGCCGATGGGTTCCGTCCGCGGCGAGCGGATATCGATCGCAGTCGGTCGGGGGCGGAACGTCGACGATTTCGGCGGACGCAGCCGCAGGCGCGCTCATCAGGACGAGAGCAAGGATGGAGAAGAAACAGGCGGCCGCACGCACGGGCGATCTATGCCCCGCGGTGCGACCGCCCGAAACTGCTAGGAACATTGAAGGGTCAGGTGACCTCGGCAGTGAACAGTGCCTGACCGGTGTAGCTGCCCGCCGTCACCGTATCCGGGTGCGCCCGGAACGAGAACGTGTAGTCGCCGTCGGTCGTTCCCGTCATCGAGCAGACCGTCGTACCTGCCCCGGCAGTGGTCGAGTCGGGGACCGGCCAGTACTGGTTCGTGATCCAGGTCTGCGTCGTGCACGTGTTTGCCGTGGCGAGCACGCCGAACCTGTCGACGCCGACACCGCTTGCTGCAAGCGTGCCGCCCGCGACGTTGGTGAAACCACCGGTGCCGCAGGCGCCCGTGTTGGTCGCAGCGCGGCAGAACATCACGTTACCGGCCGTGGTACGAGCGCTCTCGACCCTCAGCGTCGACGTCGCACCGTTGTTGGTGCCGAACGTCATGCCGCACGTGCCGAGGTTCGCCTCGACATTGTCCGCCATCGCTCCGTACGCGTTGGAGTAGCCCGCGGCACAGGTGCCACCGACGTGGACGTCAAGCGCGACGGTCGCGGTCACGGTGCCGCTGCCGGTACTCGCGCCGAATGACGGAGCGATTCCGTAGCCGGCGGCCGCGAGCACTCCCCATGCAACGAGCAGCGCAGCTGGCAGCCACATGAGGTTGCGGGGACGAATCACGTGTGCGTAGGTCATGCTGGTGGGTCCTTCCTGGACGACATGCGCGCTTCCTGGGGTGAGCGACGGCATGGGCAGGTGATCGAAGCACCTGTCGGCAATCATGACGTCGGCCTTGAGGGGCATTGCAGAATGACAACCTGCAGCGGTGTCTGCAGATAGGCCAGACCACCCACCGATTCGGCAATCGTCGCATTCGCCCTCAAGTCCGAAACTTGCCGTGCCGACAAAGGCTTGGAACCGCGGACGGTCCGCATACGACCGTGAAACGCACGGAAGCACCCCACCCAGGAGCAGTTCACATGAAGCCCACCCGCAAGCGAACGACGCGACTGATGGCCTTCGGCCCAGCGCTCGTCATGATGTGTGTCACCGCCTACGTCGCCTCAGGCGCCTCGGTCGTCGGCAGCGCCGCAGCGGTTTCCACCGCGGGCGTGCAAGGTACCGTCGCCACCGCCGGTTCCTCCGACCCGGACGTGAGCGATCCCGATTGTGCGGGTGAGAACTCCGCCACGGGTGAAACCCTCGCGGCCGGATGGGAATCCGCGCTGACCATGACCGGCGGAGCAGGCGCAGGCTGCACGCTGACGTTCTGGACGAACAACGGTAACGGGGCGACGGTCAACTACGCCGACGACTACGGTGGCGCGACCTTCTTCTGCCTGGACGGTGCGCCTGGTGGCACTGCCGATGCGACTCGCATCTGTGGTATCGACAACCAGAACGTCGGCAACGTCGCTCCGGGTGGCGCGATCGCCAACGGCGACGACGAGTTCGGCATCGCACTCACCGATGTGACCGGTGGCGGCGGCGCGACGAACGGCACCGGCGCGACCGGCACCCCGGTCGCCACGCCGGCAACAACCGATGCGGTCTGGTGGCCGATCACGGCGGCAACGCAGCAGCTGTGCCGCACGACGACCTCGAACACCGCGGCCACCCTCGCCAACTGCACCTTCAAGCTCGGCGGTTCGGGCGAAGGCGCGACCCAGGGTGCCGGCACCTACTACGGCCGCGCAGTTCTGACGATCACGCAGAACCCCTGATCCGGGACGCGGACATCACCTGACATTCCGGGGGCGGCACCACACAGGTGCCGCCCCCGCCTTCTTCGGGTACGGCGCACGTATGCACCAACACGTTTACCTGGTACGAGCTGTCCTGGGCACGGCCCTGCTCCTGACGATGATCATGTCGCCGACTGCAGCGTACGCCGCAGTCGAGCGCACGGTCCTCGGTCCCAACGATGAACCGACGGGGCTCGTGATCGTCTCGCCGTTCCGAATCGAGCAGGACGTGCAGCCCGGCATCCGCCAGACGATCGAGATGACGCTGACGAACGACTCCGACAAGGCAGTCGACATCACGGTATCGCCCACGGACCTCGCCGCGTCCGCGGATCCGCGCAACTTCGTCGAGAAGGTCGAAGATGGCGAGTTCGGTGCCGGTGACTGGCTCGTGTCCGAGGTCACCGACGATCGCCTACAGCCGTGGGAGAAGATCAGCTTCAGCCTGGTCATCGATCCGCCGACCGACGCGGCCGTGGGTACCAACATGGCTGGGCTGTCGATCGACACGGCGATCGCCGAAGGTGCACCAGGCACGGCCGATCAGCTCACCGGGGCCCTGCGCGCCGAAGCGCTCGTGCAGATCTTCCTGACCGTTCCCGGTCCGATCAAGCACGACCTTCGGATCGTCGACGTCGACGTGCGCGACACGCTCGTGCTCGGTTCCCAGCGATTCGTCGTGTGGGACATCACGTACCGCAACGCGGGCACGGTGAACGAGCACGTCACGGGCACCGTCGACATCAAGAGCATCTTCGGCAACACGGCACATCGTGAGCGACTGGCCGAGAGCCTCGTCCTGCGCGGCTCCTCGCGGACGCACCGACTGATCTGGCGAGACCTGCCGTGGGTCGGAGCATTCACCCCGCACGTGAAGGTACGAGGCGACGACGTGAAGACCGTGCGCGCGACGGGCGAACGCGTCGTCGTGTTCCCGTGGTGGCTGCCCGTTGCGATCCTCGCCGCGATCGTGCTCCCGGCGATCTTCCTCTGGTGGCGTCGCCGCCAGGAATGGAAGCTCTACCTGGACGATGAGAGCTGGGATGACGAGCACGCGTGGTACGACAGCGACGGTGAACGCGTCGAAGGCTCGTGATCCTGCACGAATACGTGCGAGCGGCCTCAAGCGATTGCCGTTCGACGCCGATACCCTCAAGGCGCGCTGGCCGCGTCCTCGTCCCATGAGTACCGCTCACCTCACATCGACGACCTCCACGCCGCGTATGTCACGTGGTCTGGCATGGCTGCCACTGGCGGCGATCATCGCCGTGCTCGTGGTGTCACTGGTGAGCGGACGCGGGCCTGTCCCGAGCAGCGAGGCCGCGACGATCGGTGTCAGCGCTTCCGCGCCTGCCGACATCTTCCTGGATGCGACCAACTGCACGTCCGGCGCGCTCGCGATCGGCGACCTCGTTCCCGGCACCGACCCGTGGAAGACCGCGCAGGACGCGGGCAGCCAGGTCTGTGCGATCGACTTCGGAACGACCAACAATGTCGACGGCACGACCTTGGCGATGCTCGAGGACCCAGCGGCACCGGCGTCACCCACGGACGCGATGAAATGCGTCGGTGGAACCTGCGGCACGGATTCCCTGGCCGACTACGAAGGCGGCGCCGAACCCGCACCCGGCACGTCCGCGTTCGGAACACAGCTGTTGTCGACAGGGGGCATCGCTGCCGCGGTCTGGCCTCTGGAGCCTGCCGTCCAGGACGTGCAGGACAGCGCCTCGACGGCCTGCACGACGCCGACGACGGGTACCGGAACGTGCTCGTTCACGTGGGGCGCGACTGCGGCGACCACGGACCTGCCGGGTGCCTACCAGGCTCAGGCACAGCTGGTGGTCCTCGCCAACTAGCCCGCCGCGCGTTCGAGGACGCGCGACGACGGGCATCCACCAGTCGGTGTTGCGTCTTCCGCTCGTACTGTCCTGCCTGCTCGTCGCGTTCGTCGTCGCAGCGTCGCCATCGGCCGCAGCCGAGGCATCGCTGACGCGACCGGTCGCTACGAAGATCGAAGGTGCCGGCGCGGAGCCCCGCGTCTCGCTTGGACCGAGTCGGTTCGATGCCTACGACGCGAAGCCGGGCGACACTCTCGAATACGAGCTCGTCGTGCGGAACACGACTCCTGCGACGATTCGGATCCGCCCCAAGGTGCTGCCGATCGAAGGCTCTCCCGATCCGGACGAGTACGCACGCGTCGGCGGCCGGTCATCGCGCGGCAAGGAACTGCTCGACTGGGTCACCTATCCCGGCTTCGGCAGCAGTCGCGACCTTGCCGCCGGCACGGAGCTTCGCGTCCCCGTTCGCATCCAGGTGCCCACGGATCCACCACCCGGCACGTATTCGCTCGGCCTGTCGATCACGTGGACGGTCTCGGCAATCGGCGTCGACACCACTGACGCGCCTGCGAGTCGCGTGACCCTCACCCCGACGCTCTCGAGCGTTGCCGTCATCCGGCTCCCTGGCGACGTCGTGCCGGAGGCGCGGCTGCGCGACGTGCAGGCACCTCGGATCGTCTGGGGCGGCCAGTCGCCACAGTTCTCCGCGCGTGTCGAGAACGTCGGCGACACCGACCTGGTCATCGACGCGAAGGTCGACCTGAACGCGTTCATCGGAACCGCGAGCCGCACGCTCGATGCCGCCGGACCGGCACAGGGCCAACCGGCATTGCCTGGCGGCACCCGTCTCGTGAAGATGCGCTGGAGCGATCCCCCGCTCGTCGGCTGGTTCGAGCCGGAGCTCGTGGTCGTCGGCGGCAAGGGATCCGGCGTGCGCATCTCCAAGGACCTGGACACGGTCTACGTGCTGCCACCGTGGTGGCTCATCCTGCTCGTGGTCATCGCGATCGCGCTGCCGCTGCGCGCACGTCGACGTCGTCGCCGCGATCCGCAGGCGCAGGACGCGCGCCGAGCACGAGCCAGGCACCGCGTCGAGGAACGGATGCGCAAGGCCGAGGCGCGACGTCGCGCCGAGGCAGCTCGTCGCCGCCGCTGAGGCAGGTCAGCCGCCGATGCGGCCGAGATAGTCGCGCACCTTCTTGGTGTCCGCTTCGCCTTGGGCGACCATCTGGTAGAGCGGCTTGGGGCTGCGGAGCGTCTTCATCGTCTCCACGTGTCCCGTGGTGATGCCCTCGCGCCGGGCGAAGGTCAGCAGCCGACTGCGGTCCGCACTCAGGATCCTGAAGCTCTCCATCTGGCGCGCCTGGTCGAAGTCGGCGTACACGCCCACCCCACCCTTGAGTGCCTCGTCGACCGCGGCCTTGTAGTTGCCGCGGTAGTCGAATCCGTCGCTCGCATCGTCAGACATGGGGCAAGGCTATAGGTTCGGCCTGACGAAGCCGAGCATCGGCGACGCATTTTCGGAAGGAGCGAGTACATGACGGACGGCATCGACGAGCGACGGACGTTCCGATTGCTCCCGAGCGAAGACATCGGTTTCTCCAAGCCGGCGATCCAGTACGAGACCGCCGAGGGCGAGAAGCGGTGGCGCCTCGCACACGAATTCAAGGCGCCCGAGCCCGAGCTTGCCCGCAAGGCGAACGATCCCGGCTGGTGGACGATCACGATCTTCCTGCCCGTCGGATCGACCCCGCTGGCGCTCATTCCCGATCCCGAGGCACCGCTGCTGTAGCAGCGATCCGGCACCGTGCTTGCCGAGTTGCGGCGGCGCTTCGCACGAAGCGGTCGGAAGGCGACGCTGAGGTGCGAAGCGCGTGGCGCCCGCAACCCGGGATCCCGCTGGGGTTGTCAGCCGTTCGCCTTCGCGAATGCGACGGCGACGCGCTCGGCTTCGCGTTCCATGGGATGCGTGTCGTGCAGCAGGTCGCCGACGTTGCCGATGGGAGTGCCGCTCTCGCGGCGACGTCGCCATTCGCGAACGGCCTCGGCGAAGCCGCCGGCACCGAGCGTGCCGTCGTGCGCGACGAATGCGCCGACGTACTCGTTGAGGAACGTGCGATCACGCTGGGCGTCCGTGGCTGCTGGCGACGCCGAGCGGCGCCACTGCATCGTGTGTCCGAGCTCGTGCACGAGCCAGCGTCGTCCCGCCCAGGACAGCATTCTCGTGGCGCGCGCCGCATCCGAGACGTAGATGTTCAGCCCGATCGTGGTCGCCATGTTGCCCGTGTCGTGGGCGACGCCGCCGACGTGCAGTCGCACGCGCTCCAGGTCGCTGCGAACGACCTCCCCGTTGAGCTGCATCGACTGCGCCAGATATGGAGCCAGCATCGCGACCTGCACTGCCGTCAGCGGCACGCCGGCGCTGCGTTCGGGGATGCCGCGCCACGCATCGAATCCCCCCCGCAGCAGGCCGGGAGCGCGGGTGGAGGTCGACGGCGCGACGGCGCCGGGAGACCACCCGGCAGGTTCGGCGGCAGGTCGCGGGCTGGCGGGTGATTCGATGACGCGCATGGCGCATGCTCGCATGCACCATCGGACGCGTGCGTCAGCGCTGCTTGCGGTGGCGGAACGCGGCGTTCATGTCTGCGGGGGCAAAGCCGGGTGCCATCTCGCCGGTCGTCGCGAATCGATGCAGCGCGACGGCGAACACCTGGTTGAGTGTCGAACCGATGACGGATCCCACCACGATGAGCACGACGCCCAGCGCGATCAACGTCGCGCCGCCCGCGCCCGAGG
>JBBQUY010000050.1:0-25359 GCA_038212015.1 Gaiellales bacterium
GCCGACACGAGCAAGCCCTCCCATCACGCACCGATGGAGCTCGTCGCGCGCGGCTGGGACGTGATCGCGGTGAACCCGTTCCACGAGATCGACGGCGTACCGACCGTCGCCAAGCTGCAGGACATCGACCGCCACGTCGACCTCGTCGACGTGTTCCGACCCTCCGCGGACGCACCCGACGTCGCCCGAGCCGCCGCCGAGATCGGCGCATCCGCGCTCTGGCTGCAACTGGACATCACTTCCGAAGAAGCCCGGGAGATCGCTCGCGATCACGGAATGGACTACGTCGAGAACCAGTGCGTCGCACCGATCGCACGCCGCTTCGATCTGCATCCACCCGTCGCATCCGACGACTGACCCCGTTTCGCGGACCGCCATCGAGGCATGACTCTCCCATGGGAGCCCGCGTCTCCCGAGGACCGCCATGACCGTGACCGATCCAGCATCCACACCAGCCCTACCGGACCGCTACACCGACCTGCGCCGCGTCGCCCGCGGCGGCATGGGCGAGGTCTGGCACGCCCATGACTCCCGACTCGAACGCGACGTCGCGATCAAGCTCGTCACGACCGGTGACGGACTCGAAGACGATGCCACCCGCCGCGCGCGATTCGAACGCGAGGCGAGGGTCGTCGCTCGGCTGTCCACGCATCCCAATGTGGTGACGATCTACGACGTCGGCGAAGTCGACGATCGCCCGTTCCTGGCCATGGAATGGATGGGCGGCGGCACCCTCGCCGAACGCCTGGCGCGCACGACGCCGCCACCCATCGACGAGCTGATCGACACGCTCGAGCGCGTCGCCTCCGCCCTGGATGCCGCACATGCCGACGGAATCGTGCACCGCGACGTCAAGCCCGGCAACGTCCTGTTCGACGTGCACGGAACGCCGCGCATCGGTGACTTCGGCATCGCCACGTTCGCTGCCGACCCGTCGATGACGCTGACACAGGCCGGCTCGGTGGTCGGAACGTGCGGCTACATCGCGCCCGAACAGGCGAGCGGCGACGGGGCAGAACCCGCCAGCGACCAGTACGCACTCATGGTGATCGCGTACGAGGGCCTGACCGGCGCTCGTCCCTTCACGCGCGACAGCGTCGTCGCCGAACTCGCGGCACATGTCAGTGAACCGGTCCCGTCCGTTGCCACGCGCGCGCCGAACCTGCCGCCCGATGTCGACGACGTGTTCGCCCGCGCGCTCGCCAAGCAGCCAGCCGATCGCTATCCGACCTGTGTGCGCGCGGTCGCAGCGCTGCGGCACGCGCTCGACAATCCAGCACCGACCGTCGCCACGCCCGCCGCGGTCTCAGTCACCGAGCGACTCGCCGCGGTCCGTGATCGCATTCCACGGCCGGTGCCCGCGCCCGCGCCAGCGCCGGTCACCGCGCGCGTGCGCCGCCGAATCGCCCTCGGTGCCGCGCTCGTGTTCGTCGCCATGCTCGCGCTGCTCGCTGCAGGCGCGTTCGGCGACGATCCCGATCCGAACGACGCCTCGCCGACCGAGGCGACCACGGAGCCGGCCGCCACGCCCGAGCCCGAACCGCAAGCCGAGCCCGAGCCCGAGCCCACCGCCGCAACCCCCGAGCCATCCGCCGAGGAACGTCGCGCCGCCGCGATCGCACTGCACGAGCGGTCGTTCGCCGCGCTGCAGGACGGTCGCTTCCAGGAGGCCTACGACCTCGGCATGGCCGCGCTCGCCGACCTGGGAGGCGTGCTCCCGGAGGAGGCCTGGGCCAACTACAACGTGGGTGCCGCGCTCGTCGGGCTCGGGCGCTGCGACGAGGCATTTGCATATCTCGATCGGTCCGAACAACTGCAGGGGCAACGTGACGAGATCGACGCGGCTCGCGCAGCTGCGACCGAGTGCGTCGACGGCGCCCAGCCCGGAAACGGGAAAGGCAAGGGCCAGAAGAAGGATCGCGACGATGAAGACGACGACTGACCTGCGGCACCGCCGCAACGTTTGATGCTCATGCGGTCACAAACGTCGGGTCCGTCGGGTTGGCATGATTTCGACGTCCGAAAAACGTGTCAAGACATTACAAAATCTGCCGAAATATATTGCCGGGTTGGCGAGCATCGAGCTTGCTGCAGGGCTGAAATCGGAGGGTGGCGCAATGGCTGACGCACGTAATCTGGAATCGACCAGCGACGATGACGGCGGCGTGGTCATCCCCGTTCCGACCAACCGATCCACGCCGCCGCCGCCGCTGCCACGCCTGCCGCGCGCAATCCCCACGCCGGGTTCGGGCACACGCCAGTCTTCGCTGTTCGGCGCCGCGCTCACGCGCCGTTTCGACCGCGATGCTGCCTGAAGCTGCACGTCGGTGATCGTACGCTCGTCAAACAGCGGTTTTCGGTGGCTTTTTCGGGGAATACGCAACAAGCATGTTCGCGTCGCGACGTCGTAGGTCTCGACGCGACGTTCGATGCGTGCGGACCGCATGGGGGACACCACACAGGACATAGCGCGCGTGATCGAACAGGCCGCGTCGATCTTCGACGCGGCGGTGTTCGGGCTGCTCTTCGTGCTGGGCCTGACGGGTTGGCTGCGTCGCCGCGACTCCGCGAATGCATGGTTCGCGCTGACGTTCGCGGCGATCACGTTCACGATCCTGGTCGGCCTCCTGCTCGGGGACGAGCCGGCCTCGCCCTGGGATCGACTCTCGGTCGCCGCGCTCGCGATCATGCCGTACGGCCTGTATCGCTTCATGCGCACCTTCGCGCGCGGCAACCGCACCGTCGACGCGGTCACCTCGGTGTTCACCATCGCGATGGTCGCGTGGAGCGTGGGGATCGACCTGCCACCGGAAGGGACCGCCTGGTCGCCCATCGTGCTGACCTTCGTCATCGCGTTCCTCGTCCACTGGACGATCCTGTCGGTCGCGACCGCATGGTTCTTCCTGCGCGAGGCGCGCCGCAGCAGCGGCATCGCGCGCCGCCGCATGAACCTCTTCGCCGGCGCCTCGATCGCGCTCACGACAGCGTTGCTGCTTTCGGCATTCTCGGGCAACGGCGTGTCCGAAGAGATCCACATCCTCTCGATCTTCATCCAGCTCATCGCCGCCGTGTCGGCCGTGCTGTTTCTCGTCGCGCTTGCACCGCCGCGCTTCCTGCGGGCCTCCTGGCGCGCACACGAGCTGGAATCGATGCAGGGTGGACTGCGCTGGATCGTGCAGGGCGAGACCGTCGCCGACGTTCGTGATCGCGCGCTCCACTCGGCGAGGCTACTCACGGGCGCCATGTCCGCCGTGCTGGTCGACGAGGATCGCGGCCTGCTCGCCTGGCACGGCACGAACCAGGCCAATGCCCAGCGCGTCGTGGACGAGGCCCGAGCACGCAACGTCGACTCCGAGGACCACTCGATCATCTGCGTCGATCGGATCATCGTCGTCTGCGGTCCCGCCGCTCCGTTCTTCAGTGAAACCGAGCGCCAGCTGCTCGACACGATCTCGGCGTTCGCGTCCCTGTCCGAGGATCGTGCGCGAACGCTCGATCTCGAACGACAGGCCAACGAGCGGCTGCGCCAGGTCGACCAGCTCAAGACCGAGTTCGTCGCGATGGTCGCGCACGACCTGCGCTCGCCGATGAGCGTGATCAGCGGGTTCGCCGATACGATCCACGATCGCTGGGACGTGCTCCCGGACGAGCAGAAGCTCGAGTTCCTGCGCCTCATCTCGCGCAACACCCGCAGTCTCGCGGAGTTCGTCGAAGATGTCCTGCAGGTCGCACGCATGGAATCCGGGGAGCTGCACTACGACATGCAGCCCTTCGACGCGCGTCAGGTGGTGCAGCGCATCGTCGCTGACATGCAGGTCACGCATCCGGAGTTGACGCTCAAGGTCGAGGCGCCCGAGCAGCTGCCCGACGTGCTCGGCGACGTCGATCGCAACTGGCAGATCCTCACCAACCTCGTCAGCAACGCGATGAAGTTCTCCGACGGCGAGCCGCGCATCGAGGTCGAGCTGTCGACGCTGCTCGCCGAGGGCAAGCTCGCGATCGCCGTCCGCGACAACGGCGTGGGCATCGCCGACGAGGACCTGCCGCGACTGTTCCGCCGCTTCTCACGCGTCGGGCCCACGCGCCGCACGGTTGCAGGTACCGGCCTGGGCCTGTACATCGTCAAGTCGATGGTCGAGGCGCAGGGGGGACGCATCTGGGTCGACAGCCGGCCCGGCGAAGGGTCGACGTTCACCTATACGCTGCCGATCGCGACGACGGAGACCGCGGCATGAAGGTGCTCGTCGTCGTCGAAGATGATCGCGACATGCAGCTGCTCATCCAGCTGACGCTGCAGGCCGACCCGCGACTGGAGATCTCCGGCTGCGCCGCCACCGCCGACGCCGCGATCGAACTCGCACGTGAGGCACAACCGGCGCTCGTGATCCTCGATCACTTCATCGACGGCGACGTCATGGGCCTGGAGGCAGCGCCCGCGATCAAGGAAGCCGCCCCAAAGTCTCGGGTCCTGCTCTTTACCTCCCACGACCTGCGGATCGAATCCTCGCGCGAGCCATCGATCGACGAGTTCCTGCTCAAGCGCAACATCGCCGACTTGATGCCGACGGTGCAGCGCCTGCTCGACCTCGACCCGATCGCGGCCTGAACCGAGGAATTCCCCGCTCACGGCCATGAAATGGGCCGGCCAGAAGGTGGCCCGTTTCGAGACGCTGCGGGCCCCCGCGCGCGAAGAACGGGCGTGGCCGGTGGCATACACCCGATGACGCAGTCAGGCGTGAGCGCCTGGGCGAGCGCGTACGTGGACAACGTGCGCGCCCGCGTCGACGCCGGACTGCCCGCGTTCGAACGCAAGCCCGATCAAGGCCCGGCCACCCCTCCGCCGCCCGCGTCGCGCGGCACGGGCTTCGAACGAGCACCGCTCGACGGAATCACGCTCGATCGCCCGACCGACATCGTTCCCACCGTGCTCACCAACCTCGTCGAAGGACTGACGGGCACACGCGACGAGCGCGACGGACGCGCACTCATGCAGGTCGGGCTCGCCGGATACCAGTTCGTCCAGGCAGGGCTGCATCACGTCGCCGAGGGCAAGGGCATCGTCGCGACCGGCTCGAGCGTGCTCGGCAAAGTCCTGCCGACGATCGGCGTCGTCTCCGGCGTCGCGCAGGTCTGGCGAGGCTGGAACGAGCTGGAACGCCACGACGGTGGTCCGCTGTCGATCCTCGGCTCACGCACCGGACGCTCCGGACTGCTCAACATCGTCGCCGGCGCACTCGCGTTCGTGCCGGGCGTCGGCACCGCGATCGGTGGCGCCGTCACGCGCCTCGTGGCCGCTGCCAACGAGCTCGACGCCTTCTCGTTCCTTGACGCGCCGACACGCAGCGTCGAGGAGCAGGGCTTCGCGGTCGCCAAGCGCGTCCACCTGCTCGACGAGACCCCGCTCGATCCCTACGACCGGACGCGTCGCGACGGAACACTCGTTCCGCAGCCGACGTCTCGCTAGCCCAGCAGGCCGCGCTTGGTGAGGAAGGCGCGGGCGACGTCCGCCGGCTCGCGCTTGTCCTGGTCGACCTGCGCGTTGAGCCGCGCCATGGTCTTCGCATCCAGCAGTGACGACACGTGATCGACGGTCGCCGCGAACTGCGGCCCCGCCTGCGTGGCGAATGCCTTCGTGACGATCGGAGCCACCTGATAGGCGGGCCACGCAGCGCGATCGTCGCGCAGCACGACGAGGTCCTTCGCCGCGATCTGCCCGTCGGTCTCGAAGCCGTAGACGACGTCCACGCGACCGTCGAGCAGCGCACCGTACTTGATGCCGTTCTCGAGCGTCTGCACCTTGCCAAAGCGCATGTCGTACACGGACTTCAGGTGGGGGAGACCATCCTCGCGCGTGTCGAAGCCGGGAATCGCGCCGAGCCGGAGCTTCGACGACTGCGCCGCGAGGTCCGACAGCGTCGCCACGTCGAGCCGCGTGGCCGTCTCCTTCGTCACCACGAGCGCGTTGCCGTTCGAGAACGGCGTCGGTCGCAGCACGGCGAGGCTGCGCTTGGCATAGCCGTCGCGCACGCCTGTCCAGACCTGCTGCGCGCTCGTGCCAGGCTTCACGCCGCGCTTGAGGACGGCCGTCCACGCGGTGCCGGTGTACTCGGGGTAGATGTCCACCTGACCGCGCTTGAGCGCGCCATCGGCGACGGCCGTCGCGCCCAGTCCGAGCTTGCGCTCGACCGGGAAACCGCGTGCCTCCAGCGCCTGCGCGTACAGCTCGCCGAGGATGAACTGCTCGGTGAAGTCCTTGCTGCCGATTCGCACCTTCGGGCGCGCGCCACGCGTGCGGAGACCGTGTTTTCCCAGGAACTCACGCGCGACCTCCGCCGGTTCGCGCTTGTCGGAATCGACCGCGGCATTGAGCGCCCGCATCGTCTTCGCGTCGAGCAGGCGCGTCACGGCATCCAGGGTCGGCGCGAACGCAGCACCCGACTGCGACGCGAAACGCTCGGCCACGATCGGTGCGGCATGGTACGGCGGCCACGCGGCCCTGTCGTCGCGCAGCACGATCAGGTCACTGCGCGAGATCTGCCCGTCGGTCTCGAAGCCGTAGACGGCGTCGACCTTGCCGTCGAGCAGCGCCTTGTACTTGATGCCGTTCTCGAGCGTCTGCACTTTCCCGAAGCGCAGGCCGTACGTCTTCTCGAGGAGCTTCAGTCCATCGGCACGAGTGTCGAACCCGGGGATCGATCCAAAGCGCAGCGAGCCCGACACCTTCGCGAGATCCGAGAGCGTCTCGAGCTGGTACCGCTTCGCCGTCGCCTTCGTGACCGCGATCGCGTTGCCGTTTGAGAACGGTGTGGACGCGAGCACGCGCGCGTCACGCTTGCGGTACCCGGCTCGCACCTGTCGCTCGACTTCGCCATCGAGCAGCGCCATCGGATCGAGGCCGATCGCGCGCGCACCGTCGCTGCCGCCGCCCACCTTCGGGATGTCCTTGCCGAGCACTGCCACGAGTGCCGTGCCGGTGTACTCGGGGTACACGTCGATCTCGCCTCGACGCAGTGCAGCGTCGGCGACGGCCGTCGCGCCGAGTCCGAAGCGTCGCTCGACGGGGTGACCCTGGGCCTCGAGCGCCTGCGCATACAGCTCGGCGAGCACGATGCTTTCGGTGAAGTCCTTCGACCCGATGACCACGCGCGGCAGCGGCCCACCCGCGCCGAGGTCGGGCACGCCGATACCTGCGATCATGCCGCTCGCCATCGACCCGGCGCCCACGAGCGTCGCGCATGCCATCGCGCCGGCAAGCACGATGACGCGCCACCGCCGACCTGTGACGCCGCCACCGGCAGTGTAGTCGAGCGACTGCGCCACGGGCGTGGCGCGCAGCTGGCGAATGCCGTCCGGAAGGCCGCGCCGCTCGAGCAGCCCGAAGCCTACTTCGGTCGCTGCCGCGAGCAGCGCCACGAGCACCGCGCCGGCGAGCAGCAGGTCATACCGCAGGTTCGTGAGCCCCGCCATGATCAGCTCGCCGAGGCCGCCGCCGCCGATGAGGGCGGCGAGCGTGGCACTGGCGACGATCTGCACCGCGCTCGTGCGGATGCCTGACAGCACGACGGGGGACGCGACGGGCAGCTCCGCCTGAACGAGCCGCTGCAGCGAGGTCAGTCCCATGCCTGCAGCCGCGTCGCGCACATCGTCGTCGACCTCGCGGATGCCCGTGTAGGTCGCCAGCAGCACGGGCGGCACACCCAGCGCGACGAGCGCGATGATCGCCGGCAGCGCCCCGGTTCCCACGAACGGATACACGAGCGCGAGCAGCGCCAGCGACGGGATCGTCCGGCCCAGGTTGGCGACGCTCGTCACCGCGAACGCCCAGCGCTCCGCCCGAGTCAGCCACGCGCCGAGCGGCAGGCCGACCGCGATCGAGATCACGAGCGCGACGACGCTCAGCAGCACGTGTCGCTGCAGCTGCGGCATCCATGTTTCGGACTGCCGCAGCAGCACGTCGAGGGTATCACCGGCGATGTCCATCAGGCTGCGGCACCCGCCTCGGCTCGACGCACCCATGGTCGAGCACGACGTTCGAGCCGCACGAGCCCGTAATCTGCCGCCAGTGCGAGCGCCGTCACCGCGAGCGCGCCCACCATCACGCGCTCGGTCTGATCGCGCTGGATGCCCTGGAGGATGAGCTCGCCCAGACCGCCAGCGTCGATCACGGCGCCGATCGTGGCGATGCCGATCACGGTCACCGCGGCGATGCGCACGCCCGCCAGGAACACCGGCATCGCGAGCGGCAGGTCGATGGTCGTGAGGATCGTCCAGCGATCGATGCCCATCCCGATCGCCGCATCACGCACGTCCTCGGGCACGGAATCGAGTCCGCCCACGACGGCTCGAATGAGCATGAGCTGTGCGTACAGCACGAGCCCGATCACGGTCGGCACCACGCCCAAGCCGACGACCGGCACCAGGATGCTGAACAGCGCCAGGCTCGGAACCGTGTACAGCGCACCTGTCACCGCGGTGACGACGCCGATGCGGTTCGAGCGGCCGTGCATCCAGATGCCGAGCGGCACTGCGATGATCGTCGCGATGCCGAGCGACACCGCGCACAGCAGCACGTGTTCGAGCACGAGGCGCAGGACTTCGACTCGATTGTCGAGCAGGAAACTCACCCCAGGGCGCTCCCGAAGCGCAGCGGCTGCGCCTGGGCCGGAGGTGCGGCTCCATGCACTGCAGGTCCGTGCCACGCGATGCCGGCAGCGGCGTGACCGTCGATGGCCTGCGCGACCGGTCGATCGAGCCAGCCGTGCAGCAGCGCCGTGGTGACGATCCCCACCGGGCGGCCCATGCCGTCCACGACCGGCGCGAACGACTCACCGCTCGAGATGAGCTCGCCGAGCGCGGTACGCAGCGTCGCGGCAATGTCGATGCACGCACGCACCGGTGCGCCGCTCGCCCACTGCACCGGGCGGCCGGCCGGGTCGATCAGCACGCCGAAGCCCTGGGCATGGGCGACGTCGAGCGGAATGAGCGGCAGGTCGTGCACCTTCGCCAGGGCGAGGCGCCGGAGCGCGGAGTCGCCGCCCACGAATCGCTCCACGAACTCGTTGGCGGGGGCCGCGAGCAGCTGCTCGGGCGTGGCGAGCTGGGCGAGCACGCCGCCTTCCTGCAGCACGGCGACCTTGTCACCCATGCGCATCGCCTCGTCCAGGTCATGCGTGACGATGATGATCGTCTTGCGAACGTCCTGCTGCATGCGCAGGAACTCATCCTGGATCTGCTCGCGCACGAGCGGATCGATCGCGCCGAACGGTTCGTCCATGAGCATCACGGGCGGATCGGCAGCGAGCGCGCGCGCCACACCGACGCGCTGGCGCTGACCACCCGACAGCTGCGCCGGATATCGTGCTCCGAAGGTTGAAGGGTCGAGCCCGACGAGGTCGAGCAGCTCGCGTGAGCGTGCAGCGATGCGTGATTCGTCCCAGCCGAGCAGACGCGGAACGGTGCCGACGTTGTCGAGCACGGAGCGGTGCGGAAACAGGCCGACCTGCTGGATGACGTAGCCGATCGAGCGGCGGAGCGTCTCCACGTCGATGGAGCGCGTGTCCACGCCGTCGATGCGGATCGTGCCGCTCGTGGGCTCGATGAGGCGGTTCACCATGCGCATCGCGGTGGTCTTGCCACTACCGGAGGGGCCGACGAGCGCACAGATCTCACCCGCTTCGACCCGCATCGTCAGCCGATCTACGCTCGGCGCAGTGGCGCCCGGATAGACCTTCGTCACGGCATCGAATTCAATGACTCCACGTGCGTCGCCCACGTTGACCCGCTTCCCGCACCGCGTGTCCGCGCAGTGCAAATCCCACGGCACGCGTGTGACCCCGGCAGGATCGGGCGTGCACGGATGTCCTCCGATCTATCGGAGGAGCCGGCCATCCCGGTTCAGGTCATACGGATTGCGCCGGAATGCGCGGGGCGTTACTTCGCGTCCGCGTCGGCATCAGCATCAGCAGCGTCGGCGTCGGCGTCGGCAGCGTCGGCCTTCTCATCGGCGGCGTCCGCCTTCGCCTTGGCTGCAGCGGCCTTCTCGTCCTCGGCAGCCTTGCGAACGCCTTCCTCCGTCGGGCCGGCAACGCCCTGCGTGAAGAAGCGCGGCAGGAACTGCGAACCGGTCGTCTTGGGCGAGAGCGGATTCGCATCCGGCTCGGGCTGGACGAGGTCGTCCGCGACCGCGTTGCCGGTGTCCGGTCCGATGCGACGGCACGTCACCGACACGACGGCTCCGTCGCCGTTGAACGATACGGTCGCCTCGTACGGATGCACGTAGCCGAGCTCGACCCAATTCGTCGGGAGCTTGCTCGTCTTCGGCTTCGCCGCGTCCTTCGCAGCCTTCTCGTCCGTGGCGGTCTTCTCGTCTTCGGCTTCCGCGCCGTCGGCCGCATCATCGGCAGGTGCCGATCCCGGCGTGGTCACGCCGGGCCGATCCTCGTTCTCGCGTCGCACGGCGAAGGTCATCCATTCCGGGTTGTAGCCGTCAGGCGCCGCGCGCACCGCGAACTCGGGTGCGGTCGTCAGGCCGTAACAGTCGTCACGGACCTCCTTCTTCGCCAGCGGCACGAGCGAAGGCGCATCGCGAAGCCAGACATCCGAGCCGAGCGCGCCGGCTGCGAGCACCAGTCCGGGAAACAGGAACATGCCGATCATCGTCATCGCCGCGATGCGATAGCGAACACGCCCGTGCTGCGGACGGCTCGCGGCGCTGGAACGGTACTGCCAGCGAGCGAGTCCCCACGCCGCCAGCGCGAGCAGTGCGATGACCACGATCGACCAGAACAGTCCGAGCGAGCCGCGCGCGCCGATGGCGCCGCACTGGCCGCCGGTCGGGCAGCTCGGACCGACCATCGCATCCACCACGAACAGCGCCGTGGGCACGAGCAGTGCCTGTGCGCCCCACGAATCCGCATCGCGCTCGGTGCGAGCGACGCGACCCACCGCGGGTGCCACAGCGAACGTTCCGAACGCGACGTACAGCCACAGCGAGTCCGGGTAGCTGACCAGGTTCCAGCGCTCGAACACAAGCCCGACGTACACCAGGCCTGCGACGGCGAGCCACGCCACGAGCAGCACGAACAGGAAGCCGCCGACGCCCGCCGGGCGCATGCGCACGGGCGGTCCAGCCGCCGTACTTCGTTCGGCCTGCACCTGGCGCGACTGGCTGCGTTCGGCTTTCGCCCGCCGCCCACCGCCCGTTCGCAGCTCCGGATTCTTGTTGCCCTTGCCCTTGCCCTTGCGGGAATTTCGCTGTGCCATGCCGGCGAGCCTAGCAAGGCGACCGTCCGACACCGGCCCCGAGGGCGGCCGCGCACGGCCCGGAGGGCCCGGGACCCGCGCGCACGCGTGCGAACGGGGCGAGACAGGGTGGATGCAGCACGTATCCGGAGCCCATCCCCATGCCCTCCCGGGCACCCTCCACGCACCGCCTGGGATGCTGTTGCCTGCGTTCGGCTCGACGGAGGCTGCTCGAGCCGACGATCCCGTTCGCAACGCCATCGACATCGCCCTCGGCACGCTGTTCGCGATCGTCATGGGACTGCTGTGCATGCGCGCTGGCAGCTATGTCTTCGGTGGCGCCGGATGGGTGCCGGTGATCGCGTGGGAAAGCGTCTGGCTCGTCGCCGCGATGCTCTGCTCACCGCTCATGCCGAGCGGCATCCGCCACGACATCTCCTGGCGCTCCACGCTCGAGGGCCTTGGTCTCGACTGGCCGGAGCTGCTGTACGCCACCTGGATCCTGGGCATCTACGTGCAGTACCTGGGCGAGCTGCGCCTGGACGCCGGACCGATCGCGATGTCGCTCGCCGTCGGAACAGCCGAGGAGTTCATCTTCCGCGTGCTGCTGCTCGGCTGGCTCGTCACCAAGCTGCCGGCGCCCCACGCGCTGGCGCTGTCGGCAGTCGTGTTCGGCGCGGCCCACCTGCACGAGCTGTCGATCCTGGGCATCCTCAGCATCGTCCCGCAGACCGCCGGCGGGTTCGTGCTCGGTGCCGTCTACCTGCGCACGCGCAACCCGATCCCCGTGATCATCGCGCACGCCTTCTGGGACTTCCCCTACTTCATGGCGCTCGGGGCAGGCGTGTCCGGAGGTGGCACCGAAGCGGGCATGCCCACCGTGATGGACCTCGTGCCGTGGATGGCGTTCATCGTCTACGGCCTCTGGCTCGTGCGTGACGGCATTCCGCTCGTGGGACGCGTCGACCCGGTCGGCTGCGCCTGCGGCGCGTGCCACCTCCACGCGAACGGGGGCCCCGGATGGAGCCCCCGAACGTCGAATCACTGAGCTGCCGGGCGCTCCCGGTCAGAACACCGGGCAGGCGTACCCGATGCAGCTGTAGCCGGTGTCGAGGCTCGAATTCTGGATCGCGAGCCAGCCCGTGTTCTGTGTCCACACCCAGTGCCACGGCGCCGAGTACGGGTACACGTACACGTCGATGCCGCCGCGGATGCGTACCGACTGCCACTGCGTGCCCGTCCAGCGCCATGCCTGGTGCGTCGGGTTCGAGCACGGCAGGCCGATCGCCATGCATGCGATGAGCGGCTTGGTCTCGACCCATCCCACGTGCGACTGCAGCACGACGTTGGGATTTCGGAACGCGTGTGCGTCGTCAGGCGCGGTGAAGCTGACGGCGAGCATCGCAATGAGCGTGGTGATGCCGACCAGCAGCAGGCGCCGCCACATGGCAGCGCTGGAGATCGTCGATCGCATGGGTTCCTCCCCCTGAAGGATGTACGTCCGCGCAGGCGCGTGCCATCGCGCGCCGAGCGGGCTACCTCCAGCGAACGACGAACTCGTCTGATCGTCAAGCGGTTCGAGGTTCGACGCGACCACGGACCTGCTCGAGCAGGCCCTCGCAGCCGGCGCGCACGAGCTCGTACACGCGGTCGTAGCCGCCCACGTAGTACGGATCAGGCACCTCTGCGACCTGCTCGCCCGGCAGCTCCTGCGCATGCTCGAGCAGCAGCGACAGCTCTGCGTCGATCGCATCCTCGCCGCCAAGCTGATGCGCGATCGCGCGCAGCTCCTCGAGGTTGGCGTTGTCCATCGCCACCACGAAGTCGAACGACTCCAGGTCGGCAGGCGTCACCAGCCGCGAGCGCTGCTCGCCGACCGCCACGCCGCGCCGCGCGAGCTCCGCCTGCGTCTCTGGATGCGGCTCGTTGCCCAGGTGGTACGAATGCGTGCCGGCCGAATCGATGCGTACGCGCTCGGCAAGCCCCTCGGTCTCCACGAGGTCGCGAAAGACCGCTTCCGCCATGGGGGAACGACAGATGTTGCCCATGCAGACCATGAGTACCGAGACCGTATCCATGGCTGCATCCTAGGAGACGCGCGGCGTTACGTCGGGAACGTCGCCAGCACGGCGGCGAGGCGCTCGTTGACTTCCTGCGCGATCGGCGCCAGGTCGTCGCGCCCCACGATCCCGAGCATCGCGCCCGCATCGATCGAGCTGATGTGAGTGGTGCCGTCCTGTACGCGCACGACCACGTTGCAGGGCAGCAGCGCGCCCAGCTCCGGCTCCGCCTCGAGCGCGCGATGCGCGAGCGGCGGATTGCACGCGCCCAGGATCCGGTACGGCTCGCGATCGACGTCGAGCTTCTGCTTGAGCGTCGCCTGCACGTCGATGTCGCACAGCACGCCGAAGCCCTGCTCCGCGAGCTGCTCACGCGCGTGTGCGACGGCATCGTCGAACTCGAGCGTGGTCGTCGTGGAGTTGGTGTAGGTGGTGGTCGAGGTCATGAAGCTTCCTTCGTGTTCGAGGTCAGTGTCGATGTCGATGTCGTGGTGTCAGTGCCCGAATCGGATGTCCGGCAACAGTCGGGCGAGCCATCGCGGGCAGGCCCATGCCGACTGGCCCAGCAGGCGCAGCAGCACCGGCATGAGCACGAGGCGGATGAGGAACGCGTCGAGCAGCACCGCCACGCCCAGGATCACGCCCATCTCCTTCGGTGGCAGCGGACCCGAGATCGCGAACGTGAAGAACACGGCGACCATCACTGCCGCGGCAGCGAAGATGACGCGTCCGGAGTGTGCGAGGCCACCGACCATCGCTTCCTTGGGGTCACCCGACCTGTCGTAGTGCTCCTTGGCGGAGGCGAGCAGGAACACCGTGTAGTCCATCGAGATCGCGAAGATCATCGCGAAGAAGAACACCGGAGCCCAGGCGTCGAGGAAGCCCTGCGACTCGAAACCGAGCAGGTTTTCGAAGCGGCCGTCCTGGAACACCAGCTTGCCGACGCCGAACGCACCGGCCACCGCGAGCAGGTTGAGCATCACGCCGACCGCGGCGATCACCGGTGCCTGCAGCGCCACCAGCAGGAGCAGGAACCCGAGCGCAAGCACCACGCCGATCACGAGCGGCGTCGCATCGGCGAGCGCCGCCTCCAGGTCGTGGTTCTCGGCCACGGCGCCACCGACGAGCACGCCGTCGGGAAGGTCCGCACGCAGGCGGTCGATCACCGCGCCGAGCGCGGGATCGGACGGGCCGAGCGATGGGATCGCCTGGACGAGCACGAGTCCGTCCTCGCCCGGCTGTGCCGGCTGCAGGCGCTCGATCGATCGATCCGCCGACAGCGTGGCAGTCACCTCGTCGACGTCGTCGGCCGACGCCACGACCTGCAGTGCTCCCGGCGCGCCCTCGCCGAACGCGTCCTGTACGGCGACGTAGCCGACGCGCGACGAGTCATCCTCGGGAACGACCTTGATCGACGGCATCCCGGTGTCGAGCGCGAACGCCGGCACCGCTGCCGCGACGAGCACGGCCAGTGCCGCGAGGCCCCAGCGCAGCGGGTTGCGCCACAGGCGCTCTGCCCAGCTCTCGAACCGTGCCGAGCGGTGTTCGCCGGCGTGCACCCAGGGCAGGCCCAGCGATTCGAGCTTCGGCCCCAGCTTCGCGAGCACGACGGGCAGGAGCGTCAGGGACGCGGCGAGCACGAACGCAACGCTGATCATGATGCCGACGGCCATCGACCGGAACGCGGGACTGGGTACGAGCAGCACGGCCGTGAGCGACACGAGCACCGTCAGGCCCGAGAAGAGCACGGCCTTGCCCGCGGTATCCATGGTGGTCACCACCGCATCCCTGCGGCTCAGCCCGGAGCCCATGAAGGCTCCGCGGAAGCGGTGCACGATGAACAGGGCGTAGTCGATGCCGAGCGCGAGCGCGAACATGAGCGCGAAGTTCATCGCCCAGATCGAGATGTCAGCCACCTGCGAACCCAGGTACAGCATGCCGGCCGACGCCACCAGTCCGAGGATCGTCAGCATCAGCGGCAGGCCAGCTGCCACGAGCGATCCGAACGCGAGCATGAGGATGCCGAGCGTGACGGGCCACGAGTACATCTCGGACTTCATCATCGCGTTGCGGTTGGCCTCGTTGAAGTCCGACCACATGCCCGACGAGCCGGTCAGGTCGGCGCGAACGCCATCGCGACCTGCATCGGCGATCTCGTCCTTGAGTTCGGTGGCAGCCGCGACCATGTCGGTCGTCGAACCCTGTGCGCCGGCCATCACGATCGCCGTGCGCCCATCCTGGGAAATCGACATGCCCGGTGCCGGTTCCGTGACCGTGCCGACCTGATCGTCCTCGCGCAGCAGCGAAACGACATCGCTCACCGTGCGATCGAACGCTTCGTCGCCGATCGCGGCCTCGTCCGAGTGGACGACGACCATGAACGCGCTGCTCGATGCGCCCGCGAAGTTCTTCTGGACGAGCTCACGGGTCTCGACCGACTCGGAACCGGTCGCTTCCCAGCCCGCTCCCGACAGCGCGTGCTCGACGCGTGGTGCGAAGAAGCCGAGACCGACGGCAACGACGAGCCAGGCGACCACCACGAGCCGTCCGTGGTCGACCATCCAGCCGCCAAGGCGCCCCATTGGTCCCGCGGTCTGGACCGCCGCGAGCTCCTCCGGCGTCGGGGTGTGATGCGATTCGGCGCGCGGCCGAGGATCAAGTGTTGGCGTGGCGGTCATCGTCGGCACCCCCGCTGGATTCCGAAGGCCCGCTCGAGCACGAGCGACGCCGGGCACGACCCGGTCACGACGTAGGACCACTGGCTGACCGCAACGAACGCAACCAGCAGCAGGAACCACGGGGAGACGAGCGCCGCGAGCGCGGCACCCAGGAGCGTGACGGTACCCGCCATCGCAAACAGCACGCGTTCAAGTGGCCACGGGGTAGTGGGGTTCATCGAAGAGCCTCCTCGAGGATCTGGTTGAGGTCGCCAAGCTGGCGTTGGATCGCACCACAGACGTCGTCACACAGGCGAAAGACCGTGTCGTCGGCGATGCGGTACAGGGACTGGTTGGCGTGCTTGCGCCGCGCGACGATGCCGGCTTCCAGGAGCACGCCGAGATGCTTGGAGACGTTCTGCTGGCCGGCACCGGTCAGCTCGACCAGCTCGGAGACCGAATGTTCCTCGCTGCGGAGGTGGTTGAGGATGCGGATGCGCATCGGCTCGCCGATGACGCGGAATCGCCGCGCGATCAACTCGATGAGCTCGTCGGGGATGTCTTCGGGCAGTGCCATGAGCCTTCCTCGCTCTCGACTACAACTACACAACTGATAAGTAGTATAGCGGTGCGATTGTGATGCGCAAGTCGGGGTGCTCGCTGCCGCGGTCCAGGTGCCCATCGTGCGGCCGCCCCGGCGCCCGCCAGCGCGGCCCTACGCGGCCCGCGTGGCCCGCGTGGCCCTCCCGCCGCAGGGGGTGGGGGGGGGAGGATCGCCCAATGTTCATTCGCCGTATCGAATCCGCTCCGTCTCCTGCCGCCACGACGCCCGCTCCGCCGAGCCGTCCGCCGGCCCCCCCGACGCAGCCGAGCTCGGCGTCCACGCTCCCGCGCGACACCGGCGCGATCCCGGGCGAACACATCGTCGTCTTCGCGCCTGACGTGACGCGCGACCAGCAGGTCGAGCTGCTCAAGTCGCTCGCGCCTCGCAAGCTCGAGGAGCTGCCGCTCGTCAACGGCATGCTCGTGACGATGGATCCCAGCCGCCCGCCGAGCTTTGCGGGCGCTGCGGGGATCGATCGCTCGAAGATCCTCTTCACGCAGCCGAACTACCGTCAGCACCTGCGCGGCGGCGAGGGGACACCCGTCGTCGACGAGACCCGGGCCCAGGCGACTCCGGGTGCGACCACCAACGATCCCGAGTACGGCAAGCAGTACCACCTGGAGAACACGGGCCAGGGGGGCGGCACTGCCGGTGCCGACGTCAAGGCGAACGCCGCCTGGAAGTCGAGCACGGGAGCGGGCGTGATCGTCGCGGTCGCCGACACGAACATCGACATCGAGCACCCCGACCTCGCACCGAACATCTGGACGAACGCCGGCGAGGTCGCCGGAAACGGCAAGGACGACGACGGCAACGGCTACGTCGACGACGTCCACGGCTGGAACTTCGGCACGGACAGCAACCGGCCCCAGGACGGCGGTCAGACGCACGGCACGCACGTGGCCGGGATCATCGGCGCGAGCAAGGACAACGCCATCGGCGGTGCCGGTGTCGCGCCCGACGTGCAGCTCATGCCGCTCGCGGTCCTCACGAGCCGAGCGACGACCGCCAACGCCATCAAGGCGTTCGCATATGCCGTCCGCAACGGCGCGCACATCATCTCCAACTCGTGGGGCGGCAATACGTATGAGCCGGCCATGGCCGAGGCCGTGCGCCAGACCGTCGCAGCGGGCGTGAGCGTCGTCGTCGCCTCCGGCAACGAGAACTGGGACACCGGCATCAACGGCTCGTACCCCGACAACTACGCCGGCTCCTACTCGGTCGCCGCCAGTGACAGCAAGGACGGCAAGGCTTCGTACTCCAATCGCGGCACGCTCACGATCGACGTCGCAGCTCCCGGCGACAAGATCCACTCGACGCTGCCCAAGGGCAAGTACGGCAGCATGAGCGGCACGTCGATGGCAGCTCCGGTCGTGAGCGGGCTGCTCGCGCTCGTGAAGGCTCGCTACCCGCACCTGTCCATGAAGGAAGTCGAAGAGCGCGTGTCGCGCAGCGTCCAGCGCGACGGCGCCGCGAAGGTGTGGAACACCCTCGTCGCAAGCGGAGGCCGCGTCGATGCCGACGCCGCACTCACGCCGATCGCCGTGCCCGGCGCGCCGGAGCCGACCGACGGCGCCGTCGTCGGCTCGCCCGTGCGACTGGACTGGGCAACCGACCTGCTCGAAGGTCAGCGCTTCCACGTCGAGGTGTCCACCAACGCGAACGCCGTGAGCTCCGTGGCCGAAGACTTCGACTCGGGGAGCGCCGCCCGCCCGTTCCGATCCAGTGGCGACAAGGAATGGTCGATCAACGACGCGATCGCGCGAAGCGGCGCCAAGTCGTTCAACGTCGACGGGCTCGGCAACGGCCAGCAATCCCGCCTCGAGCTGACGGAGACGATCACCGAGCCGACGGAGCTGAGCTTCGCCTACACCGGTGGCAAGGGTGGCGAGCTGTCGTTCTTCATCAATCGCGACCTGCAGTTCAAGCCAGCTCGGGACGGCAGCTGGCAGGAGTTCACCACCACGCTCCAGCCGGGCACCTACACCTTCACGTGGCTCGCCGCCGGCAAGGGCAAGCAGGCAACGCCCGTCGCCGTCGACCAGCTGCGCATCGGCAGCGTCAGCGACGCCGTCTGGACCCCCGTCGGCACGACCGAGCCTGGTGCCACCGGAACCTTCTGGACGCCCGCTGACGTGACCGAGGCTGCCGCAGCACGCGTGCGCCCCGACAACGGTCGCTTCCGGGGCGACTGGGTGCAGGGCGAGACGTTCCCCGTGGTCCAGAAGCAGGGCGGCTGACCGACCGGTCGGTCAGGCCTCGCCGGGTTCGGCCACGCGCGCGGGATCACGCCATCGTGCGAATTCGGGCACGCGCGCCGCCAGCACGAACATGCACGCGATGACGCCGAGCCCGCCCGCGAACGAGCTCGTTCGGATGCCGAACACCTCGCCTGCGCTGCCTGAAACCATGTCGCCGATGGGGGGGCCGCCCGTCACGACCATGATGTGGACCGCGCCCATCCGGCCGCGCAGCTCGTCGGGGACGGTCGCCAGCAGGATCGTCTGCCGGAAGATCGCGCTGACCATGTCGGCCGCGCCCGCGAGCGCGAGGAACAGCATCGCCAGCCACAACCACGGCGAGAGCGAGAACAGCGTGATGAACGCGCCCCACGCGCCGACCGAGACCAGCACGGCGAGCCCTTCGCGCTGAACGTTGCGGAACAGTCCCATGAACAGCAGGCCGACCATCGCGCCCGCCGAAGGTGAGGCCACCAGCAGCCCGAACGTCATCGCGCCGCCGCCGAACGCCGTTGCCGCATAGGCGGGAAACAGCGCGCGCTGCTGGCCGAGGATCATCGCGGCCAGGTCCGCCCAGAATGTCGCGGCGAGCACCGGGCGCTTCGCGACGAATCGCAGGCCTTCAGTGATCGAGGACAGCTCGAAGCGGCGGCGCGTCTGGGGCACCAGCGGCGGAAGGCCCAGGAACAGCACGAACGCGATCACGAACGTGACGGTGTCGAGCAGGTATGCCGCGGGCAGGCTGACCTGCGCGATGAGGACGCCGCCGAGGATCGGGCCGAACGTGCGCCCCGACTGTGTGAGCACCTCGCGCAGCTGCACCGCACTGCGCAGCGTCGCCGCATCGACGAGCATCGGGATCACGGCCGTGCGCGTGGGGCCGTCGATCGCCGCGAACGAAGATGCCGCTGCCGCGAGCACGTACAGCGCCCAGAGCGGGGGCGCGTCGTGCGTTGCGAGCCACGCGAGCGTGAGGCTCACGGCGGCCATCGCGACCTGGACCGCCACGAGAAGTTTGCGTCGATCCATGGAATCTGCGATCGCGCCGCCGAGCAGCGCCAGACAGAGCGTGGGGACGACCATCACCAGTCCGAGCAGGCCGACCTTGAGGGTGCTGTTGGTGAGCTCGTAGACCTGGTAAAAGAGCGCGACGAGGGTGACCTGCGAGCCGACCGTGGAGATGAGCTGCGCTCCGAACATGCGGCGAAACGGCGGCGACGTGCGCAACGCGCTGACGTCGATCAGTGATCGCGCGAAGCGCGTGCGCAGGCGGGGACGTTCGTCGGACACGGAGGCGAGGATACGTGGCTGCCGCGACGATCGCCGCGTCCGATGCCCGCCGCTCACATAGTGTATTGCGCTATCTGCAAAACAGATGTATCAAGGAAGCATGAACGCGTACCGAGCATCCCGTCGCCGTGCCCGCATCGACCTCGTCGTGTCCGCGCTGCTGGTTGCAGCCGTCACGAGCGTTGCCGCGATCGGCGCCCCCGGCGGCAACGGCAACGGCAACGGCAATGGCGCCGTCAACGGCAACGGCGGCAACTCCGCCGCGCAGCCCGCGGCCCCGGCAACTCCGGCGCCGGCCGCTGCGCCCGCTCCCGCGTCGAGCGATCAGGCTTCCACGCCCGCACCGTCACCCGCACCCGCAGCAGCCGCGCCGGCCAGCAACGGCAACGGCAACGCGAACGGGCATGCGAACGGGCACGCGAACGGCAACGGCAACGGCAACGGCAACGCCGCGGCTGCTGCGCCGAGCACGCCCTCCAGCTCCAGCGCGACGTCCAGCTCCACGACCACGTCTTCGACCAAGCCCGCCAAGCCGGCCAAGGCGAACGGGAACGGCTCGACCCAGGGCGCGTCGCCGAGCGATCCGGACGGCATGAGCAACGGCGGCGCCGACAAGCCCGGCGGTCAGGGCGGCACGGCCGGCGATCGTGACGGCAACAACGGCTGTGGAAACGACGCCGATCGCGAAGACGACAACCGGGGCCACTGCGGCAAGCCCGCGCATGCGGGCGCGCCGGTCAAGACCAAGCCGCACGGGCCCAAGCCCACGAGCCCCAAGCCTCCGGTGACGAAGATCCCGACTCCCGTGACGCCGGTGACGACGACCTCGAACTCGTCCGACGGCAGCTCGGCTGCTGCCGGTGGCGGTGCAGAAGTGGTCGCGGCCGCAGCGCAGGTTCCCGCGGCTGACGACAAGATTGCCGGCACGACCGTCGCCGCGAAGCAGCAGGTCGCCGGCGCTGATGCGATCGGCGGCGGTGCCGCGCCGATGGCAGCAGCCGTTGCCGCGCTCCCGTTCACCGGTGCGCCGCTCATCGCGCTCGCCGCGCTCGCCTCGCTGCTCGTCATCGCCGGCCTGGCGCTGCGCTCGGTCAGGCGTCCCGTCGGTTCTGAATGACGCCGGTCGCCAGCAGGCTCGGCAGTCCCACGAACCCGAGCGCTCCCAGGAGTGCATCCGGACGGGTCGCCGGCGAGCGAAGCAGGAGCGCCCCGATGCCGGCCGCCGTCAGCAGGCTCGCTCCGGCAACGATCCCGCCGACACGCTTCGAGCTCGCGTCATCGCTCGTGAGCGCCACGTAGGCGCCACCGGCCGTCGCCACGCCAAGCGCGGCACCGACGCCGATCGCGAGGGCCTCTCGCACTCCGGATGAAAGCTGCATGTCGACCGTCCCCTGGTCTCGTCCTGCCTGTCTGTCGGCTCAGGGGCGATCGTTGTCGCGCTACTGCTGCACGAGCTTGCGGTACTTGATGCTCGCCGGCTCGAGTGCGTCGGGGCCCTTGCGGCGCCTGAGGTTCTCGGCGTACTGCTCGAAGTTGCCCTCGAACAGCATTTTGTCGCCGGGTGCGACACCGTCACCATCGACGTCGCCGCACCCGGCGACAAGATCCACTCCACGCTGCCCAACGGCAAGTACGGGCAGATGAGCGGCACGTCGATGGCGGCCCCGGTCGTGAGCGGGCTGCTCGCGCTCGAGGCTGGAACGTGACGCGCGAACCACTCGATGTACCGGCAGGGGTACGCACGTCGGCGGGGGGGCCGCGGTGAAGTACGGAGGCGACATCGAGGCGCTCGCGCGCTTCGCCGGCGAGCACGCCGGAATCCTGGCTGAGATCCGCGGTGCGGCTCAGCGCATGGTCACGCACGCGGATGAGCTGCTGGCGCCCGTGCAGGTCGACGGCGCCCAGCTCCCGCTCGTGAGTGCGCTCGCAACGCGCGGTCGGACCCCGGGGTTCGAGGCGCACGCCGAGCGAGGGGCACGCCTCGTAGCAGCACTCGGCAACGATGCCGCCGCGCTGCAGGCGGCGCGCGCTGGGCTGCCGAGCCCGACGGGGTACATGGAGTACATGCTGTACTTTCCCGACGAGCGCGAGTCGTCGATCGTGCACAGCACGTACGGCCGGCTCATGGATGGCGCCCACGTGGCGGGCGACGCGCAGCGGCTCGCGACACGCCGTGGTGCGATCGCGACGTATCTCCGAGGTGAAGGACCTCCGCTCGACGAGATCGAGGCGGAGCGGTTCAGGTACGATATCGGGTCGCTGCACAAGCAGGGCGAACGTGCCGCGAGCGCGAGCCTCGACAACGCGGTCGGGCGAATCCGTGGCCTCCGTGCCGAGGCCGCTGCCGCGGCGGCGCGGGCCGAGGCTGCCGCGGCCGATCGGGCGGCGCGCGCCGCAGGTCGCGTCTCGATCGCGGAACAGCTCGCCGACGCACGTGACCTTCGAATTGCAGCAAACGCGGTCGAGGATGCTGCCCGGGCCCGCGCGCACGGCGCCGACGATGCCCGGGCCGGGATTCGCACGCTGATGGGGCTGCTGGGGTCGCTGTCGGCTGCCGGTGGCACCGGTCGCATGGCCGGACTCGAGGACCAGGCGTTCCAGCTCGTGGAGGCGCTCGCCGCACACGACCACGCGGTGCGGCGGCTCGCGATGAGCGCGGACGATCTCCGCGTCATGTCCCCGTCACCGCTCGCGGTGCTCCGGGGGGAGATCTTCGATCTGGGACTCGACGATTCGCGTGACATGCTTCGACGCGCGGCAGCAGTCGCTGGCGACGAAGCGGCACTCGAGGACTGGTCGGTGCTCGTGCGCGATCGAACCGCTGCGCTTCGAGCCTCGATGCTCAGCGGGATCGACGAGCTGGACCTCGCGCCGGCCTCCCGTGCGCAGGTCTACGACGCGCTTGATCGTGCCCTGGACGTGCAGGTGCCCGAAGCCGTGTCGTCGACGAGGATCGGCACCCAGGCGTTCGAAACCCTGCGGGACCGGCTGCTCAAGGGGTATTCGCTGAGCGGCCAGGAGGTCGCCAGGTCGATCGGCGCACAGCTCGATGGGTGGGCAGACGCGCCGACCACCGGAATCGCGATGACGGTGTCGGCGAGGATCGACGACGCCGCCCTGGTCACGCAGCGTCTCATGGACGACCTCGTGGAAAAGGATGCACCGTGGCTTGCGCTCGGCCGACGGTTCGAGGCCTCGATGGGTGACGCCGCTCGGAACTCCCAGCTGGACGCCCGCGCAGCGGCTGCAGGCGCGCTCGAAGCGCGCGCTGCTGCAGGCGATGCTGTCGCGCTCGCGGGGACCAGGCTGCTCGACGGGGGTACACGATGACCGGGATGGATGCCGCGGCGACGCGCGCCTCGCAGTCCCTGGTCGAGTACGTGCGCACCGGTCGCGTGCTGGCAGACACGATCGAACCCCTGCTCGTGCGCCCCCGGAACTGGCGCGGCGTCGAGCGCGAGCCCGCGCTCGCGCTACTGCTCGGACCGCTCCGCACCACGGGCGCGGACACCGCGGGCGGTGCGGCTGATGCCGGCGGCGCCGTGGAGCGGCTCGGCCCGCTCCTCGGGAGAGCCGAGGCGTGGTTCGACGCGCAGCGTGGCGCCGCCTCTGCAATCGCGGAGCTGCGCGACACGGTGGCGGCAGCGTCCCGCGATGCAGGAATTTCCACGCACGGCACCGAGACCGTCTGGCGCGCAGCGCGGCTCGATTTCGCCGCACCATCGTTGCCGCCCGATCTGACGAGCCGGCTGGTCGAGGGCTCGGGTCGCTCACGACGTCTGGAGCTCGTCGCTGCTTCGTCGCGTGAGCTCGTGGCGAGCTGGAAGCAGAACGCGCTGCTCGACCTCCAGGGAACCGGCACCAACGGACCGGTCGGAAAGCTGTGGGTCAGCCCGGCTCGCGTCTCAGGCGACGAGGCACGCCGCTTCCTCGACCTTGCCGGTCAGCCCGTCCGGTTGAGCGATCCTGGCTTCTCCGACGCCAGGCTCACGTTGAATCAGACCGCAGCGCTGCTCCAGGACCTCGCCGCAGGAGCCGCGGGTGCAGCGGATCGCGTCGACGTCTCGGCTCCGCTCGAGATTGCCCGCCGCGCAGCCACGCTCATCCCCGAGCAGGCGGTGTTCGACCAGCGCATGCGGGAGATCGCCGACATCCTCGGCTGACGTCCTACTGCTGCACGAGCTTGCGGTACTTGATGCGCGTCGGCTCGAGCGCATCGGGGCCCTTGCGGCGCTTGAGATCCTCGGCGTACTGCTCGAAGTTGCCCTCGAACCACACGACCTCGCTGTCACCCTCGAATGCGAGGATGTGCGTCGCGAGACGGTCGAGGAACCACCGATCATGGCTCACGACCACCGCGGACCCGGGGAACTGCTCGATGCCTTCCTCGAGCGAGCGGAGCGTGTCCACGTCGAGGTCGTTCGTCGGCTCGTCGAGCAGCAGCACGTTGCAGCCCGTCTTGATGAGCTTCGCGAGGTGCACTCGGTTGCGCTGTCCACCCGACAGGTCGCCGACGCGCTGCTGCTGGTCGGAACCCTTGAAGTTGAACTTGCCGACATAGGCACGGCTCGGGATCTCCCGCTTGCCGAACTCGATGATGTCGTGGCCGCCGGAGATCTCCTCCCACACGGTCTTGACCGGGTCGAGCGAATCGCGGCCCTGGTCGACATAGCCCAGGTCTACGGTCTCGCCGATCGTGACCGTGCCGCTGTCGGGCTGCTCCTGGCCGACGAGCAGCCGCATGAACGTCGACTTGCCCGCGCCGTTCGGCCCGATCACGCCGACGATGCCGCCGCGCGGCAGCGTGAACGACAGGTCCTCGAACAGCAGCTTGTCGCCGTATGCCTTGGAGACCTTGTCGAACGTGACGATGTCGTCGCCCAGTCGCTTGGTCATCGGAATCTGGATGACCGAGCCGCCGATCTCCGCGCGACCCTGCTCGGCGACCATCTCCTCGTAGTTGGCGATGCGCGCCTTGCTCTTGGACTGTCGCGCCTTCGGGCTCATCTTGATCCACTCGAATTCGCGCTCGAGCGTCTTCTGGCGCGTCTTGTCTGACTTCTCTTCGAGGCGCAGTCGCTCCGCCTTCTGCTCGAGCCAGCCCGTGTAGTTGCCCTTCCACGGGAAGTACTTCTGGCGGTCGAGCTCCAGGATCCAGTTGGCGACGTTGTCCAGGAAGTACCGATCATGGGTGATCGCGATGATCGTGCCCGGGTACTTGGCCAGGTACTGCTCGAGCCAGAGCACGCTCTCGGCGTCGAGGTGGT
>JBBQUY010000051.1:0-25325 GCA_038212015.1 Gaiellales bacterium
GCGACGAAGCCGTCCATCCGTCGGGACTGGCCGCTCGTGTACTCGGCAAACAGCAGCAGCAGCGGCGGCTTGGTCGTGACACGCGGGGCGGTCGTGGGATGCTGGGAGACTGGGTGTGGGGCAATCGTGGACATGGAGAGAGTGTCCCCTTCCTACCTGCCCGCCCAAACGAGAATCCCACGCAACCATGCGGTCCTTGCATATCTACAATGACCTTTGGGCACCTCTGGTCACTCCCCGACACCCTCTGCGAGACTCCGCGCCGTTCCTGCAGGGAAACGACGGTCCGCGCAACTTGCGACGGGTTCCTCACTCGACGGTTCGACCTCCAGACCAATCGCGCTCGGAGTGGTGGACCACGCGACGCTGGGTACAGGCGCATCGTGCGCCTTCTCGTCGTCTATCAGCACGCGCCGACTCCGGGCGCGCCGGGCATCTATCGGCATCGCATGCTGCTCGCGGAGCTCGTGCGGCGCGGCTGGCACGTGGACCTGGTGTCGTCGCCCATCAATTACATGGACGGCACGGTCCCGGAGCGGTATTCCGGCAGGCGCTACGTTCGCGAGGAGATCGACGGGATCACGCATCACTGGGTGCGCGCCGTCGATGACGTGCACCGCTCGTTCAGGCGCCGGGCTCGCAACTATGTCTCGTTCGCACGCACCGCGACGCTTCGTGGCGCGCGACTGCCACGACCCGACGTCGTGTGGGCATCGTCGCCACCATTGAGCGTGGCCACCGCGGGTCGCTGGATCGCTCGTCGCCATCGCCGCCCCTGGGTGCTCGAAGTGCGCGATTTGTGGCCGGAGAGCGCCGCGGCCGTGGGCCTGCTGCGCGAGGACTCGCGTGTCTATCGACTGCTCGATCGTTTCGCGCGCGCGTACGCGCGGCGAGCTACTGCGACGATCGTGCCGACGCCCGGGCTCGTCGAGCTCATGCAGGGACATGGCGCCACCGACGTGACCCTCGTCACGGGCGCGATCGAAGACCACCCGCCGGACGAGGCGATCCGCACCCACGTTCGCGCCGAGCACGGCATTCCCGACGATGCCTGCGTGCTCGCGTACGTCGGCGCACACGGCGTGGTCAACGGCCTCGACATACTGCTCGACGCGGCCGAGGCAGTCGTCGCCGGCCCCCCACCTGCTTCTCCGGTCCACATCCTCATGGCCGGCGCGGGCAGCGCCAAGGCAGCGCTCGACGCGCGCCTGGCATCGCGACCGATCCCGGGCGTGCACGTGCTCGGGCCGATCCCCAAGCAGGATGCGCGCGAACTGCTCGCCGCCGCCGACGTCGGCCTGCACCTGCTGCGACCAGACCCCGTCTTCGAGAGCGCGCTGCCGACCAAGGTGCTGGAGTACCTCGGCTGCCACCTGCCGTTCATCACGACCGTTCCGGGACTGCCCGCACAGGTCGCGACCCAGACCGGCGGCGATTTGGCGACGAACGCCGAGGAACTCGCCGACGCGATCCGGCGATGGGCCGCCCGCCCCTCCGAGGAACGGCGCGAACGCGGCGAGCGCGCGTTCGAGTACGGCGACGCCGCATATGGGCTGGCGGCGTCGGTCGACGCGCTGGAAGCGACGCTGCTGCGGGCCATCGGCCGTGGCTGACTCGAACGACCGCTGCCCGAGCATATTAAGGTTTCTGCAAAAGGTGCCGATGGGGCACCGGATCGCTCGTTTCGGTGCCATGGACGGCACACGCACGGACGCGGCGACCACGGCACGGACGCAACATGCGAACTCGAACCTTCCTCGGACTCATCCTGCTCGTCGCGGCCCTCATGGTCGCCTCGACGCCTGCGCTGCTCACGCCCACGGCGAACGGGGTGGAGCGACTCGCGATCGACGCCGGCGTGCTCGACGACCAGAAGGTCCTCGCCAAGGAGCGCGAACGCCGCCAGGAGCAGCGCGAGCAGGACAGCGGCATGGAGGTCGAGGGCCGGCTCGAAATCAAGGGCTTCGTCGAAGAGCAGGACGGCGACCTTCGCGACACCAGGCCGGTCGGTGACCGCGAGGTCAATGGGCGCGGTCGACTCGAGGCCGGCAGCCAGCGACTGATGCTGCCCGGACAGAAGCCGGGAACCGATGCCTACTCGCCACCGTTCGCGGTCGAGGACGGCGTCCTGCTCGACATCGACGGGTGCCCGGTGTTCCGCCCCGAAGCAAACGTCGCGGCGATGATGGCTGATCCGGATACCAAGACGCGCTACGACGGCAAGGTCACCACGTCCAACGATGCCGCCGCATGCCGAGTGGTGTTCGACCAGCGCGTGGCGATCGCGACAGCGGACGATTCGAACGAGCCGTCGGGCGCGATGGGGCGCCGCATGGCGGGCCTCGAGTACGAGAGCCTCGAGTCGCTCGGAATCACCGTCAACCAGTACGCACTGCTGCTCGACATCTTCGATTTCACCGATAGCTCGGATGCCCTGGCGGCCGCGAGCGAGACCAATGGCGGGGCAACCACCGCACCGGCAGCCGCTGCCCCGGCAGGCACCGCCACTGCCGCCACGCCGTAACTCGCGCACCCGTGCGCGCGAGGCTGTGCGAAGATCCACGCGCGATGACCGCGCCCGACACCACCACCACCTCGACGCCCTCGACCCTCGCGCCCGATGCGACGCTCGATGCCCTCGAGCGTGCCGCCGTGGTGCGGTGGTGGCAGACGACCGCATTCCTTCGAGTTTGCGGACCTGACGCCCTGTCGCTGCTCGACGGGCTCTGCACCCAGGCCGTCGAGCGCATCGAGCCCGGCCATGCGGTGCTCGGACTGTTTTTGAACACCAAGGCCAAGCTCATCGCGCCCGCGACGCTGCACCGGATCGCGAACCAGGCGTGGCCCGACCCCCGCACCGCGGAATCGCACCCCGACGCACCCGTACTGCTGCTGGAGACGTTGCCGGAACTCGTGGAGCCGCTCCGCTCGCACCTCGCGAAGTACAGGCTGCGCGCCAAGGTGACGCTGGAACCGGCGAACGTCGCGAGCATTGCCGTCGTCGGGCGATCCATCGAATCGGCGAACCCCGACCCCGTCGGATCGACGCCGGACCTCGGGGCGTCGCCAGCCGGCGACTGGACCGTGGTCGCCGACCAGTCCCATCCCACGCATGCATTTTTGGCCGACGACGCCGCCTGCGCGACCATGGTCGGACTGCTGCCGGAGCGTGGGTTCCCGCTCGCGGATCCGGATGCGTTCGAGGCCGCGCGCATCGAGTCCGGCGTTGCCGGGCTGCACGACCTGCTGCCTGGTCGCATGCCGGCCGAGATCGGCGGGATGCGAGCTGCGGTGGCGCTGGATGCGGGCTGCTACCTCGGGCAGGAGCCCGTCGCCCGCCTCCACTACCGTGGCCATGCCAACAGAACCCTGCGCCGTCTACGTGCCGAGGGCGATGTCACGCCGGCCCCTGCCCCACTCGGCGAGGACGGCCAGCCGGACCTGGACGCCGCCCTTGCGCTGCGTCGACCCGACGACGCGGATGCTGCTCGACCGGTGGGCCAGCTCACGACGTGGGCGCGTCATCCCGACGGCGGAACAGTCGCACTGGCGGTGCTGCGGCGCGAGTTCGTCGCCGGCGATCCCCTGCGCCTGACCGGCACGAACGTCGTGCTGAAGCCGATCGACGACGCCGAGACCACCTGATCGGGACCCTGCGAGCGCGCGCCCGCGCGACCGATCCGTTCGGTCATCGAAGGCCGGCAGTCGCACATCGCTCGAAGCATGGTTGACGGCATCCGGCCACACGGAGAGGATGAGCCCCCGAGTTGCTCCCGCGGGCGCGGTCACGCGCGCACGCAGGTCACGTATGCTCGGGCCGCTGCGCGGGCTCCCCTGCCCACGCGCGCGACGCACATCGACGAAGGAGCCACCGTGTCCGATGCGGCACACACGCCCCCGGGCGACGAGTCGGCAGCCACGGCTGCCGACAAGGAGATGACCCGCGGCCAGTTCATGACGGCCGCGACGGTTGGTGTCGGCGGACTGATGGGACTGCTCATCGCAGCGCCCGTTGCCGGCATGGCGCTCGGTCCCGTCTTCGGCGGCGAGGAGTTCGAGCCCGTGTTCGTCGGCAAGCTCGACGAGTTCAAGGAAGGCACGTTCACGAAGGTCGTTCTGACGCCCCACGGCGACAAGCCCGACGCGTACGTGCGCAAGAAGGTCGCCTTCGTTCGCAAGAACACCCAGAAGGACGGGAAGTGGTCCGACCCCTTCGCGCTCAAGGGCCAGGAGGAATTCGCGGTCATCTCGAACGTCTGCATGCACCTCGGGTGCCCGGTGCAGGCGTCGACGAGCGGCTTCATCTGCCCGTGCCACGGCGGCTCCTACGACGCCGATGGCGCTCGCACCGCCGGTCCGCCCGTCCGCCCGCTCGACCGGTACATCTGGGAGAAGCGCGGCGACGAGCTCTGGGCGACCGCGATCTATGCGCTCGAGAAGGACGGCGGCAAGGCGACGCACCGCGACCCGGGCCAGCACACGAGCGGTCCCGAGCAGTACTTCTACCCGCTCCAGCCGTGACCGGCCGAGCGATGCACCCGATCCACCTCACGCGAAACGGAGGCTGACCCATGGCTGGCGGCCTGAAGGAAGAACTCAAGTACCAGGGTACCCGAGCGCTCGACGAAGTCGATCAGCGTGGCGGACTCGTCGAGTTCCACAAGTGGTTCCTGCTGCGCAACGTACCGAGGGGGCTCAGCTGGCTCCACACGCTCGGCTTCTGCCTACTCATCGTGTTCGTCAACCAGGCGGTGACCGGCGCGATCCTGGCGATGTACTACCAGCCAGGCGCCGATACCGCCTACGAGTCGATCCAGCGAATCACGTTCGACCATGATTTCGGCTGGCTCGTACGCGGCATGCACCGCTGGGGCGCGAGCATGATGATCGTGCTCATGTTCCTGCACATGGCGGCCTCGTTCATGATGGGTGCATACAAGTACCCGCGCGAGCTGACGTGGATCACGGGGGTGCTCATCCTCGCCACCACGCTTGCGATGGGACTGACCGGCTACCTGCTCGTGTGGGACCAGCGCGCGTTCTGGGCGTCGGTCGTGGCCATCAACCTGAACGGCACCGCGCCGTTCCTGGGCCCGTACATCAGCGAGTTCCTGCGCGGCGGGTCGGAGTACACGGCGGACATCATCCCGCGCTTCTACGCGCTGCACATGCTGCTCATTCCCGGCGCGCTCATGGGCCTGATCGGCATCCACATGTACCTCGTCACCCGGCTCGGCGTCACGCCCGCCCCGTGGAAGACGGACGACCCCGCGAATGACCCGGAGGCCTGGTCCTGATGGCTGACCACGACTACCACCAGAAGGACCTGGAGCACCCCGCTCCCGAGGCACCGATCAGCGATCAGCGCCGCGCGTTCCTCGAATACAAGAAGCGCGTGCACGAGAGCGGCAAGCCGTTCTTCCCGTACGGCGTGTACCACGACGTGATCGCCGCCACGGCGGTGCTGGCGTTCCTCGTGGTGATGAGCGTCATGTGGTTCGGCATGGCCAACTGCGACTCGCCGTGGAACGTGACGTGCGATCGCGTGTCGACGCCGCTCGAGCAGGAGCACTACACGCCCGATGATCCGGGCACCGTCGTCAAGAACGACAAGGGCGAGGTCGACCACGACGTCGACGCTCCGATCCTCGGGCTGCTGTACGAGGAGAAGGCCGATCCAGCGACGACGAGCTACCACCCCCGACCGGAGTGGTACTTCTACTTCCTGTTCTACCTGCTGATCATCTTCAGCAACCCGCAGCTCGTGTTCCTCGGCACCATCGTGGTGCCGACGATCTGGCTCGTGATGCTGCTCGCGTGGCCGTTCGTGGATCGCAAGAAGGAGCGACGCCCCTCGCGCCGTCCGATCGCGATGGCTGCGATGGTGCTCACCGCGGTGACGCTGCTCGCGTTCACCTACAAGGGCTCACAGTCCGGCAAGGAAGAAGGCGGCGGTCCGGAAGGCATGACCGACGCACAGATCGCCATGCCCGGCTATCAGGTGATGTTCGAAGACGGCGTGATGGAGACGTGCGGCGCCTGCCACCAGCTCGGAGGTCTCGGCAACGGTAACGTCGGCCCCGACCTCACTGACGTCGGCACGCGCTACGACAGCGCTGACGACCTGGTCGAGGTCATGGCCAACGGTCTCGGCGGTGGCGCGATGCCCGTCAAGGGCGGCGCTCCGCTCACGGACGAGCAGGCCGCGCAGGTATCGGCCTTCCTCAAGACGCTCGGCGCGCCCGACGATGCCGAGTCGCTCGCCGACTATGGCCTCTCCGACTGGGAGCGCGTCACCGGTGCCGGCGGCGAGGAGCAGGGCACGGACACGGCGGTCCCCGACGATGCAGCCGACCCCGCCGCGACCGACCAGGACGAGCAGGGCGAGGTCGGGGAACCGGGCGATGCCGGTGCCGATGGCTAGGTTCGGCGGACGGGCCGATCGGTCCGATCTGACCTGACATGCAGTTCACGCGAAGGGGCGCTCCGGCGCCCCTTCGTTGTCTCACGTCCAGCATCCGCCACGTGTCGCGTGTCCTTCCCGTCCCAGTTCGGAAAACTTCATCGACGAAGCGTGCACATGCTCCGAACTTCGTCGATGAACGTTGGGCGGTCGCGCGAGTCCGCAAATCTCATCGACGAAGCGTGCACATGGTCCGAACTTCGTCGATGAGGTTCGCGAGGTGTGCTGTGTCGAGCCGATGATGCCGCGCTCACTCCCACCCGCCCTGGCCATGGGTCCGATAGCCTGCGACGCATGGACGTCTTCGTCGGAATCACGGGCGCGAGCGGTGCGCCCTATGCGCGCCGCCTCGTACAGGCCCTGCTCGCTGGTGGCAACACGGTCGGCGTGTGCTTTTCGAGCGCCGCGACCCAGGTCTCGGGCCAGGAGCTGTACGGCGACCTGCGCATGGAGCGCGGCGAGGTCATTGACCGCTGGATCGCCGACACGGGACTGCCCGCCGAGCGTCTCTGGGACGCTCATGACTTCGGCTCGCCATATGCGAGCGGCAGCGCACGCTGGGACGCCGCCGTGATCGTGCCGTGCTCGATGGACACGCTCGCGACGATCGCGAGCGGCGCGGGGTCGAACCTGCTCCACCGCGCCGCGAGCGTCGCACTGAAGGAAGACCGCAAGCTCGTGCTCGTGCCTCGCGAGACGCCACTGTCGACGATCCACCTGGAGAACCTGCTGCGCGTGCGGCGCGCCGGCGCGCACGTGCTGCCCGGCATGCCCGCCTTCTACCAGATGCCCGAGACGGTCCAGGACATGATCGATTTCGTGGTCGCGAAGATCCTCAACCTGCTCGGCCTCGAACAGTCGCTGCTCGGCGAGTGGGACGCGGGCGTGCAGCAGCCCGCTGCCGCCCATCCCTCGGCCGCCCCGCGACACGGATAGGATTCCTCCATGCCCAAGGCCGACGACGTCCAGAACATGTTCGACCGCATCGCGCGGCGATACGACCTGATGAACACCGTCATGACGATGGGCATCGATCGACGCTGGCGCCACGCCGCGATTCGAGCGGCGAAGGTCGACCCGTCGACTCGAGCGCTCGACGTGTGCTGCGGCACGGGTGACATCTCGTTCCTGTTGGCCGAAGCCGGTGCCGAGCACGTGACCGGGCTCGACTTCTCCTCCGGCATGCTCGAGCAGGCCCGCCGACGCCAGACCGGTCGCCGCGATCCGGCGAGCGCCAGGCGCATCGAGTTCGTGCAGGGCGATGCGCTCGCGCTCCCGTTCGACGACGACTCCTTCGACGTGATCACGGTGTCCTTCGGCGTGCGCAACGTCGAGGACATCCCGCTCGCCTTCCGCGAGTTCGCGCGCGTCGGTCGACCAGGCGCCCGCATCGTGTGCCTGGAGATCACGCGACCGAAGTCGCGCGTCGCGAACTGGTTCTACGACGTGTGGTTCGACCGCGTCGTCCCGCTGCTCGGTGCGATCGTCTCGCGCGACAAGGCGGCGTACACGTACCTGCCCGAATCCACGAAGGCATTCCCGCGACCGCCGAAGCTCGCGGAGATCATCGGGGCCGCCGGCATTCGCAACGTCACATGGAAGCGATATGGCGGCGGCATCGTCGCACTGCATCGTGGCGAATTGCCGCTCGATGCGACCACTCCCGCCCCTGCCGCCGACGCGACCAGCGTCGACACGCCTGCGGACGTCGAGGTCGGCGCGACGTCATGACGTTCCCGTCGACCGCCGAACACGACGAGTCGATGCTCGACGGCGTCGGCGTCTCGACGTTCCTGCACGACGTCGACCGACACATGCTCGAACTCGTCGATGCCCACGACGGGCCAGTGGCGGCAGCTGCGCGGCGTCCGATTGCCGCGGGCGGCAAGCGCCTGCGCCCACTGCTCGTGCGAGCTGCTCGCCCCTGCACGCTCGATGCGGACACGCAGGCATCGATGGCATTCGACACCTGCTCGCTGCGCGCGGGCGCGGCCGTCGAGCTCATCCATACCGCAAGCCTCGTGCACGACGACCTGCTCGACGGCGCAGACCTGCGCCGCGGTGAGCCCACGATCGGCGCCACCAGCGGGCGCGACGTCGCGGTGGCCGCAGGCGATCTGCTCTTCAGTCTCGCCTTCCACACGCTCGTGCAGTGTCGTGCGGCAACAGATGCCGGTCGCGTGCAGCGAGCCACTCGCGTGCTCGCGCGAGCTGCTCGAACGCTCGCGCAGGGCGAAGCGCTGCAGGCGCGTCAGCTGCGCAACCCGGTGCTGGGCGAGGGCGCGTACCTCGACCGCTGCGGCATGAAGACCGGCGTGCTGTTCGAAGCCGCGCTCCAGCTCGGCGCGATGCTCGGCGGCGCGGAACTCGAGGACGTCGACGTGCTCGGCCGATTCGGTCGCACGGTCGGCACGGCGTTCCAGCTCGCCGACGACGTGCTCGACTGCGGCACGCCCGATGCGGAGGCGATCCTCGGCAAGCGCCCCGGTGCCGACCTTCGCGACGGCACGATGACCCTGCCGATGCTGCGCGCGGTCCAGGAGGACGCGGAGCTCGGCACGATGCTCGCCGCACCGGTCGAGGAGGCGCAGGTCGAGCCGATCCTTCAACGCATCCGCGCGACCGGCGCACTCGACACCTCGACGGCGTTTGCTCGGTCGATGGCACGTGACGCGGTGCAGCTGCTCGAGCAGCTGGACGGACGTTTCGAGATCGGGCCGCTTCACCGGATCGCCGGCGCGAGCGTCGAACGCATCAGCTGATCGCGCGACCGGGGCTCGCTACGCCTTCTTCACCACGCTCGACTTGAGCTGCATGGGCCCGAATCCCGGAACCCTGCAGTCGATGTCGTGGTCGCCGACGCCATCCTCGATGAGGCGGATGTTCTGCACCTTCGTGCCGACCTTGATCGCGTTGTTGCCGACCTTCAGGTCCTTGACGACCGTGACCGTGTCCCCGTCTGCCAGCACGTTTCCGACCGCGTCGCGCACGACCTTCACCGCTGCCGCCTCCGCCTCCGCCGCAGCCGTCGGCGACCATTCGTGCCCACACTCGGGACAGGCGAGCAGGGCACCCGATTCGTAGGCGTAGGTGCCGGAGCACTCGGGGCAGGGCGGGAGGATGTCGGACATGCACCGGATCGTACCAACGCCACGTGCTGTTACTCGCGTGTCGCCGTCCCGCCAACCCCCGTGATCACCTAGGATCGGGGCAGGTTTTTCCCTACCGAGGACCCCCATGCCGGATACCACCGCGGCGCCGATCGATCGCCAGGTCGACACCATCCGCCGACTCGTCCAGGACGACGCCCTGCTGCCGCTTGTCGAGCCCGTGCTCGCAGGCGAGCGCCTCAGCTTCGACGACGGCCTCACGCTCATCGAGAGCACCGACCTGCTGACCGTCGGCCGGCTTGCCGACCTGCGTCGACGCTCGCTCCACGGCGACGAGGTGTTCTTCAATCACAACCGGCACATCAACCACACGAACATCTGCCGGATCAAGTGCCGCTTCTGCGCGTTCAGCCGCACACAGGCGACGCACGACGGCGCGTACGCCTTCAGCCACGACGAGATGGTCGAGCAGGCACTCGAAGCCGCACAGCTCGGCGTCACCGAGATCCACGTCGTCGGCGGCGAGCATCCCGACATCACGTACGAGTGGTACATCGAGCTCGTACGCCGCATGCACGAGGCCGTCCCGCAGATCCACCTGAAGATGTGGACCGCATCCGAGATTCGCCATCTCGGCCGGCTCGGCGGCGGGCTCTCCGACACGCAGGTGCTGCAGGATCTGGTCGACGCCGGCCTGGGATCGATGCCGGGCGGCGGCGCCGAAGTCTTCTCGCAGCGCGTACGCGACCTGGTCTGCCGCGGAAAGGACACCGCCGAGGAATGGCTCGAGGTGCATCGCCGAGCCCACGAGGTCGGCCTCAAGACCAACTGCACCATGCTGTACGGCCATGTCGAGACGCTCGAGGAGCGGATCGACCATCTCGTGCGCCTGCGCGAACTGCAGGACGAGAGCCTCGCCACACGTGCACGCTTCGAAGCCGACGGCACGCTGCCGGACATCAACCGCACCGGCGAGGTCGGCGCGTTCCAGTGTTTCATCCCGCTCGCGTTCCACCCGGAGAACACGGTCTTCGCACGGCGAGGCTGGGCGTTCACCGCGGGTTCCGACGATCTGCGCATGGTCGCGGTGTCGCGCCTCATGCTCGACAACATCCCGAACGTGAAGGCGTACTGGATCATGATCAGCCCGGAGCTGGCCCAGGTCGCGCTCCACTTCGGCGCCAACGACGTCGACGGCACGGTCATGGTCGAGCGCATCGTCCACATGGCGGGCGCCAAGACGCAGCAGGAGACGCAGCAGGACACGCTCGTCACCCTCATCCAGGGCGCGGGACGCATCCCGGTCGAGCGCGACACCGTCTACAACGAGCTGCGGCGCTGGGAGCCGCAGTCCCCCGCAGGAGCACGCTGACCGATGACGAACCGACGAAGCGAGGGCCGCGAGCCCGAAGGGCTCATGGCCGAGCGAGGAGCGTTCGCACGATGCGCTCCTGAAAGGAGTGCATCGTGAGTGACACCGCCCTCGCCCCCACTGCCGGCTCCGATGCCGACCGCGAGCTCGTCGCTCGCGAGCTTCGCCTCGGCCGGATCGACTTCCTCAACATGTACCCGATGCACTGGGCGCTCGGCATCGAGCCGACGACCAGCGGCGTGCCGACCGACGTCAACCGCGCGATCATCGCCGGCGACATCGACGTGGCCTGCATGTCCTCGATCGAGTACGCCCGTCACGCGGACGAGCTCGTGCTGCTGCCGTCGATGTGCATCAGCGCCGAGGGCGCGGTCGGATCGATCTTCGCGATCTCGAACGTACCGTTCGAGGACGTCACCGACGTGTGGGTGACCCCGCAGACCGCGACGAGCGTCGTGCTGTACCAGCTGCTCACGCGCCTGCGAGGGTTCCGACCGGAGATCCACCTGCTCGAGGGAGCACCGGGCGACGTCCTGCTGCAGGGCGATCGTGGAGCGGTGCTGCTCATCGGCGACGACGCACTCGCGGCTCGCGGCTCCGCTGCGCTCGCGAAGCACGTGTTCACGGACCTGGGCGAGCGCTGGCTCGCCGAGACCGGCCTGCCGATGGTCTACGCGGTGTGGGCCGTGCGTCGCGATGCGGTCGAGCGCGCGCCGGAGGCTGCCGCCGCTCTGGATCGGCTGCTCGTGGATGGCGTCGCGCAGTTCGGTCGCACGGAGGATGCGGTCGACCAGGCTGCTCGACATTTCGACATCGATCCCCACTCCGCCCGCGCCTACTTCGACAAGCTCCGCTACGCGTTCGGGCGCGACGAGCGCAAGGGACTGCTGCGATACCTGCGCATGGCCAACGAGCAGGGCTTCCTCGGAGTCGTTCCGCAGCCCGTCTACGTCGACGTGGCCGAGCCCGCCGACGGCGAAGCACCCACGACATCCGCGATCGCGAACGACCCCGAGACGCTGCGCCGCACGTACCTCAAGACCGTCGGCTCCAAGCGCGCGCTCGACGAGACGCCGGAGGACGACGCGCATGTCGAGATGTGTCTCGACCTGGAAGCCGACGGCCGTGCTCGTGACGTCGACGACGTGCTGCATCGCGCACTCGACGGACAGCGCATCGACGAAGTCGACGCCCTCGCGCTGCTGCAGACGAGCCGGCTCATGGACGTCGGTCAGGTGGCGCACGCGCTTCGTCTGCAGAAGACGCCTCCCGACGAGATCACCTTCATCGTCGACCGCAACATCAACTACACCAACTACTGCCTGACGGACTGTGGATTCTGCGCGTTCTACCGTCGCCCCGGCGACGAGGCCGGCGGCGGGTACCTGCATTCGGTCGACACGATCATCGAGAAGGTGCGCGAGACCATCGAGCTCGGCGGTACCGCTGCACTGCTGCAGGGCGGACACAATCCCGACCTCGGCATCGAGTGGTACGAGGAGCTGTTCCGGGCGATCAAGTCGGCGCACCCGACGTTCCACCTGCACGCGCTGAGCCCGCCCGAGATCCAGCACATCGCCAAGCGCTCGAAGCTCTCCGTGGGCGACGTGCTGGCGCGCCTGCGCGACGCCGGCATGGACTCGCTGCCCGGTGGTGGTGGCGAGGTGCTCATCGACCGCGTGCGCAAGGTGATGGCGCCGAAGAAGACCAAGGCCGACGACTGGCTCGGCATCATGCGTACCGCGCAGCGCATGGGCATGTCGACCACGGCTTCGCTGATGTACGGCCACGCCGAGCTGCTCGCCGAACGTGTGCTGCACCTGCAGCGCGTGCGCGAGCTCCAGGACGAGACCGGGGGATTCCGGTCGATCACGAGCTGGACCTTCCAGCCAGGTGGCACGCCCCTCGGCAAGCTGCTCGAAGCAGGTGCCGCGCCGTACCAGCGGCACCTGCCCCCCACTCCCACGCCGTTCACGTACCTGCTGACCCAGGCGGTCGGTCGCATCTACGTCGACAATCTCGACAACGTCCAGTCGAGCTGGGTGACCCAGGGCCTCAAGGTCGGTCAGGCTGCGCTGTTCTTCGGTGCCAACGACATGGGTTCGATCATGATCGAGGAGAACGTGGTCTCGAGCGCCGGTACGACGTACGGCGCGACGACCGAGGATTTCGTGCACCTGATCGGTGCCGCCGGATTCGCGCCGGTACAGCGTGACACGCTCTACCGCACGGTGAAGTCCTACTGATGATATTTCGGCGAAATCAAGATTTCGCCATATATTTTATTGACATAGTGGTCGATGACCGCATACAGTCCTCTTCGTAGCGCAGGACGCGCCGATCCACCCCCGCGAAAGGACTCCCCATGCTCGCCACCGTCTCCGCCCCCGTCGCCTCGATCATGCCGGGTGGCTGCCTCCCCCCGCACATCACGCCCACGCTGCCGGTCGAGCCGAAGCCGTGGGAGCGCAACTGCTGGGACCCGTCCAAGTGGGGCACCATCCAGCTGCCGAGCCCGGATTCCGACGTCCAGGCGGTCGCAAGCGCCAAGCTGATCGGCTGAGCGCCACATTCCACCTTCACGATCGACGGGCGCTCCTCGGGGGCGGCCGTCGTCGTATTCGCTGATGTACGTCAGCGATCACTGCACGTAGTCGCAGTCCTGTGATCCGGGCGGGAGTATCTCGGCCGAAGCTGGGCAGGGAATGTGATGCGATCATGGAATCGATTACCTCATCAGCCCCCGCGGTACTGCTCGTCGACGACGTGCGCGCCAACCTCGTCGCGCTCGGCGCAGTGCTCGAGCCGCTCGACGTCGACATGCTCCAGGCCAGCTCCGGCCCGGATGCGCTCCAGATCCTCGACACCGAGGCAGAGCGCATTGCGTTGATGCTGCTCGACGTCCAGATGCCGGCGATGGACGGCTTCGAAGTCGCTGCGCGAATGCGCAGTGACCGCCGCTTCGCGCGAATCCCCATCATGTTCCTGACCGCGCACGATTCGGACCGCTCACTCGCGATGCGCGGGTATGCCTCGGGCGCCGTCGATTACGTCGCCAAGCCGTACGACCCGGACGAGTTTCGCGAGAAGGTTCGTGCCTTGCTCGACGTCGACTCCGAGCGGCGGACGGCCAACGCACAATTGCAGGCGGAGCGACGTCGCACGGTCGACCGTCTCGAGCAGCTCGAACGCGCCGGCGCCCGCGAATACCAACGGCTGGCAAACGCGCTTCCGGCCATCGTCTGGACCACGGACCGGCACGGGACCGTCGACTTCTGCAGCGACCGCTTTACCGAACAGCTGCACGTCGATGTCGACGTGCTGCGCGAACTCGGCTGGCAGGGCATCGTCCATCCCGATGACCTCGACCGATGGACCGAGTCGCGGAACGAAGCATTGGAGCTTCGCGAACCCCACATGATCGAGTGCCGACTCGGCACGAGCGCCGATGGCTTCCGCCGCTTCCATCTCCGGGAACTGCCGCGCATCGACGAAGACGGCCACGTCTCCGGCTGGGTCGGCTCCGGCCTTGACATCGAAGACCAGCGTGGTGCGATCGCCAACAAGGTCCTCGCCGAAACGGGCCAGATCCTCGAGGGCTCGCTCGACTGGCGAAACAACCTGTCGATGGTTCCGCAACTCGTCACGCCATCGATCGCGGACTACTGCGCGGTGATCATCGACGGGCGCTGGAGGCTCCGCTGGAGCGCCACGGGTCCGGGCATCGAGCCACCTGCTGGAATCGCCGACGTACTCGACTCGAACGCGACGTTCCTCGGCATCGACGAGGTGCTGGCGACCGGCGCCCCACGGTTCCTCCCGGTGCTTGACGTTCCCGACGCCGCCGGCTATCACTCGGCCATCGTCGCACCGATCCAGGAGCACGGCGAGATCTTCGGCGCACTCGTACTGCTTGCCGCCGACACGGCGCATCGATTCGATCTCGATGACCTCGATCTCGCCAACCGTCTCTCCGATCGGCTCGCTGCGACCGTGCGTGTCGGCGACCTCTACGACAAGGCACGCGCCGGCGCGGATGCCGCACTCGTGCTCGACGTCGTCGGCGACGGGGTCGCGCTCATCGACTCAGCGGGTGTCGTGCGCGTCTGGAACGCAGCGGCGGAACGCATCACGCACCTGCCCGCGATCGACCTCCTCGGCCAGCCGGCGGACGCTGCGATTCCCTGGTGGCACAGACTCGAGTCGCGCATTCCGATCGCGACGGACGAGCCGGTTCCCGCGGAGACGCTGCAGGTCGGCGACAGCCCACTGTGGCTGTCGATCGCGGGTGTCGACTTCGGGCGAGGGCGCGCGTTCGCGTTCCGCGATGCGAGCGATGCGCATCGCCTCGAGCGCCTCCAGTCCGATTTCATCGCGACCGTCTCGCATGAGCTGCGGACGCCACTGGCGTCGATCACCGGCGCGAGCGACACGCTCAATCGGGAAGACATCGAACTCGACGAGGAGACCCGAGCGCGCCTGTTCGAAGTGATCAGGCATCAGTCGCGTCGGCTGGCATCGCTCGTCGAAGATGTCCTCATGGTCGGTCGAATCGGTGGCGCGGACGTCGAGGCCGAACTTGCCAGCACCGATGCGCTGTCGGTGGCGCATCACGTCATCGATGCCGCGTCGCTGCACCTGCCTGCTGGAACCACGGTCGAACTCGTCGCGCCCGACGTGGTGCCGAACGTCCTCGCGGACGAACAGATGCTGCAGCAGGTGCTGACGAACCTCGTCGACAACGCCGTGAAGTATTCGCCCGGCGGCGGCGTCGTCGAACTCATCCTCGAGCCGCGGGTTCGCACGATGCGCATTTCGGTGGCAGACGACGGCATCGGGATCGCCGACTCCGACATCGACGACATCTTCTCGAAGTTCTTCCGCGTCGACGCCGCGATGTCCGGGGGAGTCAGCGGTACCGGCCTGGGCCTCTACATCGTCCGCGAGCTGGTGCGTCGCATGCGCGGCACGCTTCAGGTGCACTCACGGCTCGGGCACGGGACCACGTTCGAAGTCGACCTGCCGCTCGCGGAGAGCGTGCTCGACGCCCGGTCCGATCCGGGGCGTGGCCAGCCGGCGTCGGCCGACCGGGCCGCGCATCCCACTCGTCCGACGTAACTAGTCCCTGCGCAGTCGCTCGAGGTCGTGGGCGACGTCCTCGCGGTCGAGCTGGCCGACGAAGAAGGTGCTGCGCCAGCGGCCGCGCGGGTCGTACAGGAACGCGATTCCACTCTCTTCCGCCCCGTCGACAGGCGCGATGCCGAGCGTGCGTCGTACACGAGCGACCGACTCCGCTCCGGCGACCTCGTGCAATTCGAGTCGGGACAGGGCATCGAGCTTCCAGCGAGTCGCCCAGGCGGTCTGGTCGCCGCCCCATGTCAGCACCACCACGCGCGCGTCCGGCGGCAACGCGTCGTCGCCGAGGCGTCCCAGGAAGCCACCGATGACGTCGCCGGATCGGCACGTCGCGCAGGTCGCGACCAGCATCGTGGGCTGGCCTGTGACGTCGTCCCCTGTCGGGAACGCCGGATCTATGCCGGCGACGTTCGCGAGGTCCGGCCACGACTGCCCGGCAGGCGGTCTGGATCCGCGAAGGCCGTCGTTGACGGCGTTCGCTCGTTCATCCTCACGCACCATCATCCACAACACGATCGCGGCACCGACGATCACGAGATCGACAAGTACGAGCAGAGTCACCACGCGCCGGACGTTTCTCCGACGCGCTGCGGGGGACCGGTTCACCGCACCCTGTCGTGACTCGTCATCCACGAGCTGCGTCGTTCCGCCACCCGATCAGGGGGTCAGTCGCCATGGAGATCACGAACATCCGCAACCATCGTATCCGCTGGAGCCTCCTGTTCGCGCAGGGCGCGCTCGCAGGATTGGTGAGCGCGGCGCTCATGCTCGTGATCGCGACGATCACCTACCCTGCGTTCAGTGACGGGGCCGACGGGTGGACCTTCATGAAGGTGGTCAGCTCATCGGTGCTGGGCGACGACGCGGCCACGCCGCTTGCGGGATTCAGCGCGCTGCCGGTGGTCCTGGGCCTGATCATCCACTTCGCGATCGGCGCGTTCGCCGGCGCGACCTACGCCGCGCTGGTCGCGATGTTCGATCTGGAAGGCTGGACGCCCGTGGCGCTGTTCGGCCTGCTGTACGGCGCGATGCTGTTCGTCTGGTCGACGGCGTTCATCGGTGCCGGACTGGGCGGGGCCGCGATCCAGGACCTGCCGCTCATCGTCATGTTCTGGGGCAACATGGTGTTCGGCCTGACCGCCGGCGTGCTGCTGGCGACGTGGGCTGACCGCGCCGACATCGACCAGGTCGAGTCCGAGCGCGTCGCCGTGTTCGAGGGCGACGACCCGAGCCGGCATCGCCTGCTGCACTAGACGACCTCTAGTGCTTCGGCGCACCCTTGCCGATGAGGCGGGGCAGGTTGAGCAGGAAGATGATCGCGACGGCACCGCCGAAGAAGAGTACCTTGTCGCTACCCCAGCGATCCCAGTTGCCCGGGACGTAGAGCAGGCCGAACACGAAGATCCAGACCACGTCGACGAAGTGCCAGTAGATCGACATCGTGCGGAAGCCGACGTGCTGGTGTGCTTCGGTTCCGTAGTGCCCGCGCATGGTGCGCACGAGCATGACGGTGAGCAGGATCAGGCCGACGAGCACGTGCGAGCCGTGGATGCCGGTGAGCGAGAAGAACACGCTCGAGTAGGCGCTCGTCGACGGGCCGAGGCTCTCGTGCCTGACGAGTTCCGCGTACTCCATGATCTGGATGCCGAGGAAGACTGCACCGAGCACGATCGTCAGCGCAAGCCAGAGCTTCATCCCGCCGCGCGAGCCGCGCATGAGCGCGATCTCGGCGTAGTGGATCGTCACCGAGCTCGAGAACAGGATCAGGCTGTTGATCGTGACGACGCCCATCGGCAGCACGTCGCCGACCTGCTGTGCCCAGCTCGAATAGTCGGCCTCGCCTGCGACGCGCAGGAAGAAGTACGACATGAAGAACGAGCCGAACAGCGCGATTTCCGAGCCGATGAAGAAGAGCATGCCCATGAGGTTGATGGGCGTCTTCGCGCTCCAGATCACCGGGGGCGGATGCTCCTCGTCGTGATGGTGGAGGTCGGTTGCGGTTGCTGCGTGCGATGCCATGGTGTCAGTCTCTTCCGCTCAGGTCAGTGCGCGGCCGGAGCCGGCTGGGCAGGTCGTCGCTTGAGCGCCTCTGCGAGCGCTTCGTCATAGCCGGGCTCGCCGTGGAGCAGGGCGTGCCTGGCACCCGGCAGGCCGTAGTCGTACGGTGCGCCGACGACGACCGGGGTTCCGTGGAAGTTGAACAGCGGCGGCGGGCTGGTGACCTGCCACTCGAGCGTGTGGCTGCGCCATGGGTTGTCACCCGCGAGCGGACCGCGTCGCCAGCTCGTCGACATGTTGTAGAGGAACACGATGAAGCCGACGCCCTGCATGATGGCGCCGATCGTGATGACCGCGTTCCAGCCGTGCACGGAGGGGTAGTTGGCCGCGAGTTCCTGGTAGTCGGCGATGCGGCGCGGCATGCCGAGCGTGCCGAGCCAGTGCATCGGGAAGAACGTGACGTTCGAGCCGATGAACATGAGCCAGAAGTGGAGCTTGCCGAGGCCCGGATCGAACATGCGCCCGGTCATCTTCGGGAACCAGTGGTAGATGCCGGCGAACACCGTCATCACCGAGCCGCCGAAGAGCACGTAGTGGAAGTGCGCCACCACGAAGTACGTGTCCTGCACGTGGATGTCGAACGGCACGCTTGCCACCATGACGCCGGTCAGGCCGCCACAGGTGAACGTGAAGAGGAAGCCGAGCGCCCAGAGCATCGGAACGGTCATGTGGATCTTCGCTTTCCACAACGTGGCCGTCCAGCCGAGCACCTTGATGCCGGTGGGCACCGCAATGAGCATCGTCAGGATCATCATCGGCAGGCGCAGCCACTCCGCCATGCCCGACGTGAACATGTGGTGTGCCCACACCGTGAAGCCGAGGAAGCCGATGCCGATCGTCGAGATCGCAAGCGCGCGGTAGCCGAATGCGGGCTTGCGCGCGTGCGTGGTGATCACGTCCGTGATGAGGCCGAAGCCCGGCAGGATCATGATGTACACCGCGGGATGCGAGTAGAACCAGAAGATGTGCTGATACGAGATCGGATCGCCGCCGAGCATGGCGTTGAAGAAGTTCGTGCCCATGACGAGGTCGAACATGACCATGAACTGCGAGCCGGCCACGAACGGCGTGCCGAACGTGATCAGCAGTGCCTGCGTGAGGTTGCCCCACACGAACAGCGGCATGCGCCACATCGTCATGCCCGGGGCACGCATCGCCACGATCGTGACGATGAAGTTGATCGCGGTCATGATCGACGACGCACCGACGAGCTGGATGCCCATGAGCCACATCAGCTGGCCGAGCCCGACCTCCGTCGGTCCGTTGCTCGACGAGAGCGACGCGTAGTTGGTCCAGCCCGCCTCGAACGTGCCGATCGGAATCGAGGCGAGGAACACCGCACCACCGAACACGAAGGTCCAGAACGACAGGGCATTGAGGCGCGGGTATGCCATGTCGGGTGCGCCGAGCATGATCGGCACGATGTAGTTCGCGATGCCCGCGAACACCGGAATGATGAACAGGAACAGCATGATGACGCCGTGCAGGGACATCGCCTGGTTGTACTGCGAACCGTCCGCGAAGAACTGCAACTCCGGATTGGCGAGTTCCGCTCGCACGCCCTCGGCGAGCGCGCCGCCGATGAGCATGAAGAAGAACACCGCGACCAGGTACTGCAGGCCGATGACCTTGTGGTCGGTGTTGAAGATGAAGTAATCGCGCCAGCCGCGACGCGCGCCATGGTTGGAGTGATCCTCGTGCTCCGGCGTCGCGTCACCCTTGGCGTACCAGAACCATGCCTGCCAGCCGCCCATGCCCGCGACGTAGAACAGGTACGCGAACACGATGCCGAACACGATGACTGGACCGTCCGAGTACGGCACCAGGCCGAACGCCGTGCGGATGAGCATCGTCACCGCGGCACCGACGGCGTAGCCGACGCCGATCATCGCCAGCGCGCGCAGCAGACCGTGGCGGCGGAACGCGTCACGTCCGTTGATGGCGACGAGCAGGCCCAGGAGCGCTCCGAGGAACGACACGAGCATGAAGTCGCCACCGGTCAGACCGAGCATCGCCCTCCAATCCGAGGACGAGCCGTTCCAGTCGATGCCGCCGGTCCAGATGCGGAACAGCGTCAGCACGACGGCGGCCAGCACCCATCCGGCGACAAGGCCGAGGATGCCGGCACCCGGGCGCATGGGCATGCCCGTGGATTCGTGTGTGGTCGTGGGGGCGGTCATCAGATCTTCTCCTTCACGGCATCGCAGCCCGCGTCAGGGTCTTCCTTGGCCAGCGCTGCGATCGTGCCGATCGTCTCACCGCGGTCGCCCACGTCGTCGCCAAGACAGGCCATGAGGCGCAGGTTGACGCACGAGGCGTCGCGTCGCTCATCCTCGTCGAGCTCGGACCACCACTCGAACGTCGCCGCGTCGACGACGCACATGTCGGTTCGCATCCCGTTGTGGCCGCTGCCACAGAGTTCTGCACAGACGACCTGGAACTCATCCTCGGGAAGCGTCACGCGATCCGGCTGCCACTGCACGTAGGTGCGCAGGCCGGCGACCGCGTCGATCTTGAGGCGAGCCTCCGGAACCCAGAAGGCATGGTTGACGTCGATGTACTGCGCGTCGCCATGGAAGCGCGGCTGCTCGTCCCAGAGCGCCTGCTGCTCCTCGTCGAGGTCCTTGCCGGCCTGAACGAGCTGCCTGATCTCATACACCTGCGCGGCTTCTTCCGCGGCAGCGGCGCGATCGTCTTCGGTGGTGAGATCCCATTCACGCTCGCACAGACCGGGTTCGATCTCCGCGAACTCGTCCTCGCCACCGTGGGCGGCCAGCTCACGCTTGACCTGCTCACGAATGCGACCGAGGTGCTCCTTGCCGGAGCACGCCATCACGTCGAAGCGCACGACCTCGTCGACGGGCAGCACGAGTTCGGAGCTCGGCTCGGCATTCTCGTCGCCGCCGAGCGGCTTGCCGTCGGTGGTCTTGTAGCGGAAGGCCCAGCCGAAGGAGAAGCCACGAACGTCGACGACCATCGTGGCCGCGCCTTTCTTCTGCGCGGCAGCCTTGTCGTAGAGGCCGATCTCGTTGTCCTCGAGGACCATGTAGCTGAGGATGCCGATGACGAACACGATGATCGACGGGATGACGATCCAGACGACTTCCATCTTGGCATTGCCGTGGATGTGGTCGCCGTCGCTCATGTCGCCCGGAGCGGCACGGAAGTTCACCATCGCGTACACGACGACACCACACACGAGCGCAAAGATGATGATCGACAGCCAGACGAGGCCCCAGAAGATCGCGTCGATCGGCCCGCCCTCGGTCGAGATCAATTCCGGCAGCCAGCCGTTGCCGTTGATCCCGATGCGCGGCGGCAGCAGCGTGATCGCCGCCGTGACGACACCGGTGCCGACGATGTAGCCCGCCAGCTTGCCCCATTGACCCTTCATGGACCCTGTCGCACCTTTCGGTCCCGGGCGCATCTGCGCCCGCTCGCATGTACGCGGCCGCCCGCACTCGGGTGCCGCATCGGCGCGATCCTACACATCGCGCGGCGGGTCGCCACGGTCCGGGTCCGGCGTGTGGGCGACGGGGTTCGATCGCGGGACGATCAGGTGCCGTCGAACGACGGATCCTCGTCATCGCCATCGGTCGCTCGGCCGTCGCTCCAGCGAGCTCCGAGCACGCCCGCCACGACGAGGGCGAGCCCGCCGATCGCGAGCCAGGGAGCGATGTCGTCGAGCGGTCGAACGAGCGGAAAGAACGTCAGCGACACGCCCAGGACCATCGCCAGCAGCGGGAGCGCACCGAGCGCCTCGACGATCCGCCAGGCGCGTTGCACCGGATTCGTGTTCTCGAGCATGCCACCCCAGTCAGTGCGATGCGCGTCGGCGCGATCGTCGATTGGAGTGACGAGTGTACGGCGTACCACCGAGCGTCGCATGGCTGCCTCGAGCAGACCGACGTCGTCCAGGTCCGCGGCTGCGACCGATCCGACCTGGACCGATGCGTGCATCCGCCGCGCGTGGGTGGCCGGATCACCGGCGACGGCAACCGGCACTCGCACCGGCGCGCTCACGTGCGCGCGCAGGCCAGCGCGTACGAGGGCATGCTCGACGCGCAGCGCGCGGCGACGCGCGATGCGTCGCCCCAGCTCGCCGCTCGCCTGCAGCTGACGGCGCCGCGCGACCAGCTCGGATGCGCCACGCCACGCCGCGACCACCAGGATCGCGAAGAGGGGGCGAATGCGGGCAGCTCGAAGCACTCCACGGCTATTTCCCGGAGAGATTCTGGTCAAAACCACGATCGTATTTGGATTTTTCTTGCGCATCGCCCTTGACACCGTAGATTTTACGGATCTACACTTCCAACAACGAATCCCCGCCCCACTCCCCACGAAGGACACCGAAACATGTTCAGCCTCTCCCCGATTCCGCCCACGTCCCCCGCGCGCCTCGCCTCGACGCCGGTGAAGGGCGACGATTGGTGCGGCACGCCCACCCCCGGCATGCCAGTCGTCGGCACGTCCGTCGCCTTTCCGCATCCGACCGCACTGGCGCTCGCCCATGTGACCGAGGGATACGACGCCATGCTCGAGGCGCAGCGCGCGCTCAACCCGATCGTGCCGATGATGTACGTGCCGGGCGACCGTCCGGTGCAGCCGGACTTCGATGCCGCAACCCAGACATCCACGCGCGGCATCGCCGCCATCGAGCAGGCGCTCAAGGCCTATCCGGCCGTGCGCAACGAAGCGCGCACCGCGCTCGAATCGGCCCTGACCGACGCGCAGCGCGGTCAGGCGCTCCTGACGCTGGATCACCGCCTCGACGTGATGCGCGATCCCTCGCGCATCGCGTCGAGCTTCGACGCGGCCGCCACGTGGCTCGACGTCGCCGGCAACCTCCTTGCTCTGGAGCTGGGCAACACGGGCTTCGAGCCCTTCGCCACCCGCTAGTCCGCCAGTCCGACAGACCCGGCTCGACCGGCATCTCCCACCCCACCCCGTTCCACGGAAGGAACCACCACCATGACCAGCATGATGCCCCCCTCGCACTACGCCACGCAGCTTGCCACGCAGGCGCAGGATCGCCTCGCCCGGGCTTCCACGCTTCTTCGCTCCGGCGACGGCCCTCGCCCGCTTGAGCCCACCCCGATCCGCATCGGCATCCCCGAGCAGAACGGTCCCGACTCCCCGGACAACCCATGGTTCGTCAGCCCGAAGCCGATCATGCCGCCCCACGTTCCGAACAACGGCGCCGTACGTCTCGCGGGCGGCGCGGTCACCGCGATCGACCAGGCGCTCGCGCTCGGCAGCCAGCTCTCGTCTGGCGCCACCACCGCGTTCCAGCGCGCCAAGGACGAGGCACTTGCCGGCGTTCGCATGCTGCAGTCCGATCCGCGCATGCCGATCGCGCCCGGTCAGCCGGCGATGCAGTTCGATGCCGCCGGCATGTGGCTCGGCCTCGCCAAGAACCTGCTGACGCTCGACAACCGCCAGCCGGTCCCGCGGGTCCACCCGCCGGTCGTTCGCCCGCCCGTCACGATTCAGCCGGTACCCGGCCCCGGTGAGCCCGGTTCGCCGATCACCATCAAGCCGATCGACCAGCCGAAGCTCGACCGGGAGATCCTGCCGATCGACCCGATCACCATCCAGCTGCCGAGCCCCGACAGCGAGATCCAGTAGTCGCTCCGCGAATGGATCCCGAAAGGAACCGATTCCATGACCAGCATCATGCACCCCGCACTCGCGGCGTCACGCATCGCCGATCAGGCCCTCAACTCGCTGACCGCCGGCAACGACGTGCTTCTCGGACAGGAAGTCCGGCCGATGCACGAGCCGCCCCCCGGCACCAGCACGTTTGCACGCGCCGCCGTGCACGGCGAAACCGCACTCGGTCACATCAGCCGGGCACTCGGCATGGGAGTGAACAACTCGCTGTCGCGTCCCGTGATGTCGGCGTTCCTGAGCGCCCAGAGCGAGGCCCAGACGGGCGTCCACATGCTCCGGGCCACGACGCTCGTCCCGGCCGATCCGAATCAGGTCGTGCTCAAGTTCGACGGCGCGAAGCTCTGGCTCGACATGGCCAAGAGCCTCATCCAGCTCGACCTGGGTGGCAGCCGCCCCCAGATCGAGGCGCCGGAGGCGATGGCTCGCTGAGTCATCATGTACGACACCGTTCGAGGGCCCTGCATCACTGCAGGGCCCTCGTCGTTTCCGGTCCGATAGTGTGGCGACAGTCCCCCGGACCCGAGTCAGGAGCAGTACCGATGGCCGTCCCGCTGATGGACCCGAACGCACAGATCGCACCGTACATGGAGGAGCTCGAGAAGATCGCGTCGCACGTGCTGCGGTCGGGGCGGTTCATCTTCGGCCCGGAGGTCGAGGGCTTCGAGGCGGAGGCTGCAGAGTACCTGGGCGTCAAGCACGCCATCGGCGTTGCCAATGGCACCGATGCGCTCAGCATCGCGCTGCGCTGTCTGGGCGTCGGTCCAGGAGACGAAGTGATCTGCCCGGCGTACACGTTCTTCGCGACGCCCGAGACGATCAGCTCGGTCGGGGCAACGCCGGTGTTCGCAGACGTGGATCCGGCGACGAGCTGCCTGGATGTCGACGACGTGCGCGCGAAGGTCACCGGCAACACGCGCGCGATCGTGCCCGTGCACCTGTTCGGACAGGTCGCCGACATGACCGCACTCAACGCCCTCGCGAAGGAGCGGGGACTCGCCGTGCTCGAGGATGCCGCGCAGGCATGGGGCGCGGAGCAACACGGCACCAAGGCGGGCGCGTTCGGCGATGCCGCCACGTTCAGCTTCTTCCCCACCAAGAACCTGCCCTGCTTCGGTGACGGCGGTCTGATCGCCACCAATCGTGACGACGTCGCCGAGCTCGCGCGGATGCTGCGCTTTCACGGCTCCAAGGACAAGCAGACGTTCACCCACATCGGCTACAACAGCCGCCTCGACGCGCTCCAGGCCGCATTCCTGCGCCGCAACCTGCGCGAAGTCGACGCCTGGAACGCACACCGCCGCCAGGTCGCAGCGTGGTACGAGGAAGCAGGCCTCGGCGAGCTCGTCGAATTGCCCCCCGTCGCCGACGGCAACACCCCGATCTGGCACCTGTACGTCGTGCGCACCGAACACCGCGACCAGCTGCTCGCCGCCTGCGCCGACGCCGGCGGCGGCGCGACCGACAAATACGGCGACCCCCCCCACACCCCCCCCCGCAACGCACCCCGCGGCGA